>JBBQNT010000013.1:0-32569 GCA_038330215.1 Gemmatimonadales bacterium | reverse complement strand
GCGGAGCAGCACGCCGTAGCCGTGCAGTTTGCCGAGCGAGACCGCCTTGAGGATCAGGACGTCGAGTGTTCCCGGCAGGATTTGTGCGGTCGACATGCGCTCGTGCTCTCCTTAGTAGGTGAGGAGAGATACGATGGCGCGTCCGCGGGGGTTTCAAACGGGTTGGCGGTGTCTCTGGAGCCAGGGACTCGCGGGGAAATACCGGATGATCGGAGAGTGGCCGCCGGGGATTCGAACCCCGCCCCACGTGCTCCGTCGACCTTGGTGACTCACGGGAGTCGAGCCCGCCCTCGTCGGCCTTCAGTAGGGAGAACCGGACCTGCGGCCGATAGATGTTGCGCGTCCTGCCACACGTTGGCTGGCCAATGTTGGCTACTGCTACGGACGCTTCATGATGATGCGTCGGCGGCGTATACTCAACCGTCCCCGATTGAACCTCCCTTCCCGCACGTGCCGCGCCTGCGCACCCGTGCAACTTCGCCGTTGCCCACCCTCGCCGACTCGCACACGCGCGCTGCCATGACGGCGCGCATTGCTCAGCTCACCGCTCAGCGCGCAGCGCTCTGGGGGCGCATGTCCGCCCCGCAGATGCTCGCCCACTGTGCGGACGCGTTGCGCATGGCGTACGGCGATTTGCCATGCGCTCCCAAACACGTTCCGTTGGCGCGACTCGGCGTGGTGAAATGGCTGGCGCTGCACGTACTACCGTTTCCCAAAGGCGCACCCACCGCCCCGGAGCTGCGCGCCCGCGCGCCGCTGGAGTGGGGCGCCGAACGTGAGGACGTGCAGCGCCTCATTGAACGATTCGGAGACGAAGTATCGCGCGAATCGTGGCCCGATCATCCGCTGTTTGGCCCGTTGACCGGTGCGGAGTGGGGCCATCTCGCGTGGAAACATCTGGATCATCACCTGCGACAGTTCGGCGTGTAGCAGCGGAGCGTAGGGTCACGCGCTCTCGCGATCGATGCCACGCACGAGTCGTTCGACGGCTTCCGGCGGCAGTGTGCCGCCGGCAACCAGCAAGCACGCGAGCTCAGCGACGACGAGCTGGAGGTCCCAGCCCCTGTGCGTGCTCCTGGGTGGAGGATTGGAACTGTGCAACAGCTTCACTCCACTGGCGATCCTCTGCCTCGTAACGTGCGGCTACGGCTTCGTGTGCTTGCGGTGGCACCTCATGCTGCCCAGTCCATCCCGATATTCGCAACGCCTCTTCCATAAGAGCCGCTTTATGGCGCTGCGTACGCCACTTGCGCCGCAGGGCATCCACTCGCTCTCGCAGTTCAGGAGAAGCGCTCGTCAGGATCAACAGCACCGGCCAGGGAAACGCCACCGTGATGGAGTTGACCTCCCGCGGGTTGCTGCTACCTCGTGCTCGCGCCGCCGCGGCGACCTGTTCACTTGCAAGCTGCTCCTTGATTCCCTCGACAACCGCTTGCGTGCGAAACCTGGCCTCTCCGAGCGAGCAGGTTTGCTCGAAGGCGTGAAGCAGATCGGTTTCGGAGAAGGGGAAGTCCT
This sequence comes from Gemmatimonadales bacterium, assembly GCA_038330215.1. Taxonomy (GTDB): domain Bacteria; phylum Gemmatimonadota; class Gemmatimonadetes; order Gemmatimonadales; family Gemmatimonadaceae; genus JAABRT01. Next base: position 31,054 of record JBBQNT010000013.1, on the reverse strand, counting down.
CGGGATCCAGGATCACAGGGAACATTTGCACCTATTCGTTGCTTGCGTGATTCACACGTCGCCTCAGCGCACAGCGGTGAGCTGTGTGAGCCAGTCGTATTCCCAGCCCCACGGCATGCTGGTGTGACGAAGGATCGCTCGACTTAACTCTGGGAATATGCGCTCGGCCCACACGTCGTTCGAGAGCAAGACCAGGCATCGCTTTTGGCGCTCGATGCAGAACACCATGTTGCGCGCGGGCGGAAGCGGTCAGCCCGTCGCCTCGCGCGCCGCCCGCCCAGAGCCGAGCCTTGTAACGTCGATGTTTGTGTCCATAGACCGCGTCAAGCTGAATAGCGAGCTGGTACACAGTCGATTCGCTCAGCGTCCGCTCGGGAGACAACGAACTGAGTGGATGCTGCGGTTGGGCGCAGAGGTTGGAATTTAGCGCGGGCAGGTACGCGTCAAGTTTCATGCCATCCCCCCCCTCGGTGCCAGCTGCAAAGAGCGCTGCGCCGTGTGCTGTTCATCCCTGGAGTGAGCAATCGCAATCGGCCAAGGTGTGCAGTTTCAGCTGGCGTTGACAGCGCGCGCACGCCATTTTGTGAACCTGAGAGTTTATCCGCCTGTAACGTCGAACTGAGAGGAAGCGTAGCCATGGGATGGTTCTCCAGAAAGATCGCGAAACCTTATGTGCGCAGCGTTCAAAAGAGTGCAGCGGCTGCTGGCGGATCACTGTCCTACGATTTCTCTCAATGTCTGGATCCGGTCGACTCGATCATTGCAAAGCACCCTGCGACTGCCGCAGGCATCTGCGAGCTGCTCTCGGCTAAGTGGATCGATGAACTCGCCCACGGTCGCAGCCTGCAAGCCTGGCTGGCGGGTGCTGGCGGGGTCATCGATCCGAGCAAGATTCGCATGCTGATGCAGCTGTTCGTGGTCGGTGAAACGATGCAGCCGGAGATGATGATCGATGCGCGTTCGCGCGGTCCAGGCACGCGATACAACGGCAACACCACCCAACAGACCAAGGCCACAGCCAACTACCTGATGAGCAAGGGCGTTGTTCTGCTCGACAACCGGGCTACCTTCGAAGCGTGGCGCACCGGGCAGGACGGCGGCGGCGAAAAGATCAAGCACGGCTTGTCCGACGCCATCATCTCTGGCAGTACGACCGGCGCGAACTTCCGTACTCTGGGTATCTGGGGTACGGGCGGGGGACATGCGATGGCCTCCTACAAGAACGGAACGGCGATCAAGTTTTTCGACCCGAACTTCGGCGAATATTCTTTCTCAGATCGGCAGGCGTTCAAGTCATGGTTCACCGAGACGTTCTATCCCAAATCGGGTTACACGAAACTGCTGGGCAACAGTTACGAGGTTTATCGCTACGTCAAGAATTAGAAGGCGCACTTTGAGGAAGGCGCCGTTCCGGTTTTAGGACGACAACACGGAGCTCCAATGCGCGTTTGAGATTCGAGCTGAGCGAACAGACCACCACGGTTGAAACCCGGGAATGGTTGAAGACGTCAGCTTGCTGCGTATTCCGGCCCAATCCGGCCACTGATTCCGGTTGAATCCGGCCACCCATTCCGGACGAATCCGGCCACCCATTCCGGGTGATTCCGGCCACCCATTCCGGAGGAATCCGGCCAGGGGGTGTTGGGGGGTGTAGAGTGCGCGACGTGGGATCCCAATCCGCGGTGCAGGTACGTCATTCCGGAGGACTTTAACCGGAGAGGCGGCGTGCCCCGTGACAGGATCTCGATGCGAACGATTCGTGAAGTACTCCGGCTGCGGCTGGAGGCGGGCCTCAGTGAGCGGCAGGCCGCGCGCAGCGCGGGCGTGCCGCGCAGTACGGTGCAGGATTATGTCGCGCGCTTTCGCACGAGCGGGTTGTCGTGGCCGCTACCGGCGACAGTGGATGACGTGGCCTTGGAGCAGGTGCTGTTCGCCGGTGAGCGTGCGCCGGTGGCGACCCAGCGCCCGCTGCCCGATTGGGCACAGATCGCACAGGAAAAGAAGCGCAAAGGCGTGACGCTCATGCTGCTGTGGCAGGAGTATCGCGTCACCGAACCCACGGGCTATAGCTACAGTCAGTTTGCCGAACACTATCGGCGCTGGCGCGCGACGATTGATCCGGTGATGCGCCAGGAACATCCGGCCGGCGAGCGCAAGTTCGTCGACTATGCCGGCGTCACGGTCGACGTGTTCGAGCCGGCGACGGGCACGGTGCGCGCCGCGCAAATCTTTGTGGCCGCGCTGGGTGCCAGCAACTACACGTTTGCGGAAGCGACGTGGACGCAGCAGCTCCCCGACTGGATCGCGTCGCATGTGCGCATGGTGGAGTAGTTCGGTGGGGTGACCGCCCTGCTCGTGCCCGACAACCTGCGGAGCGGCGTGACCTACGCGTCGTATTATGCACCTGAGCTGAATGCGACGTACGCCGAGTTTGCGACGCACTACGGCACCGTGATTCTGCCGGCGCGCGTCGCCGCCCCGCGCGACAAAGCGAAAGTGGAAACGGCCGTGCAGATCGTCGAGCGCGAACTGCTCGCGCCGCTGCGCCATCAGCGCTTCACGTCGCTCGCCGAACTCAATGCGGCGCTGCGCCCGCGATTGGAGGCGCTCGATACGCGTCCCTTTCAGAAACTGCCCGGCTCGCGGCGCTCGCTCTTTGCGGCCACCGATCAGCCGGCCCTGCGCCCGCTGCCGGCCACGCGGTACGAGTATGCGGAGTGGCGCCGCGCGAAGGTGAACATCGATTACCACATCGCGGTGGAGAAGCACTGCTACAGTGTGCCGTACACCCTCGTGCGCGCGACGGTGGATGTGCGGCTCACCGCGACGATGTGCGAGATCCTGCATCGCGGTACGCGCGTCGCGGCGCATAGCCGTCGTCACACGCCCGGTGGCTACTCCACGGACCCAGCGCATCGGCCCAAGTCGCATGCCCGGCATCTTGAGTGGACCCCATCACGATTGGTGCACTGGGGTGAATCCGTCGGCGTCGCGACGGGCGCGGTGGTGGCGCACATCCTCGAGCACAAACCGCATCCCGAGCAGGGCTATCGCGCGTGCCTCGGGCTCATGTCACTCGGGAAACGCTACGGTCACGCGCGCTTGGAGGCGGCCGCGCGACGCGCGCACACGATTGGCGCGATGACGTATCGCTCGCTGCACTCGATCCTCAAACTCGGCCTCGATCAGGCACCGCCCGAGACCATTGATGCGACGACGCACCTCCCCGCCAGCCATGTCAACGTACGCGGCGCCGCGTACTACGCGCAGTCTCCCGCGCTTCCTCTCTTGCTTGGAGTCGACTGATCATGCTCGCGCAACAAACCACCGAGCTGCTGCATCGCTTGAAGCTGCCCGCGATGGCGGACGCCCTCGACGAACAGCGGCGTTTGCCGGATGTCGTCTCGCTCGATTTTGAAGATCGCCTCGCGCTGCTGCTGGAGCGTGAACACGTCGCGCGCGAGAATCGCCGACTCACGCGACTGCTGCAACTCGCGCGGCTGCGACACAGTGCGTCACTGGAAGATGTGAACTTTCGCGTGAAGCGCGGCCTCGACAAGGCGCAGCTCTTGCGCCTCGCCACGGGCGACTGGATCGCCCAACACGGCGTCTTGCTCATCACCGGGCCAACGGGGACTGGTAAGTCATGGCTGGCCTGTGCGCTGGGCCATAGTGCGTGTCGCCACGGCTACGTCGTGCGCTATCTGCGTTTGCCACGCCTCTTGCCCGATCTCGCGATTGCGCGCAGTGATGGCACGTACGGCAAGGTGCTCGCGCAACTCGGGAAAGCCGATCTGCTGATCCTCGACGACTGGGGGCTTGCGCCGATTGGGGATCGAGAGCGGCGCGACTTACTTGAGCTGATCGAAGATCGCACGGGCCGTCGTGCGACGCTGCTCACCAGCCAGGTGCCCGTCGAACACTGGCACGAAGGCGTGGGTGACGCCACGTTTGGCGATGCGATCATGGACCGACTGGTCCATCATGCGCATCGCATCACCCTCACCGGAGGATCGTTACGGAAGCTCGGCGCGACGGTGCCCGACAACTCGACGGCGTAACTCTTTTTCACTGATCTCACGCGCGCACACAACGCCTTCCCACCCAACGGAACCGACTGGCCGAAATGGACCGGAATCAGTGGCCGCTTTGGTCCGGAATGCCTGGCCGGATTAAACCGGATTAGGTGGCCGCTTTGACCGGAATACGCAGCTTGCACCACGACGTGCGGATGCGGCGAGCCTGAGATTGCTCCAATCGATTCGTCTGCGTCAACCCAGTGGATATCGCCGTAGTTGACACGCGACGCTGCGGCGGGAAGCAGCGGTGCTTCGGAGCTATCTCGCATCCGTGTCACTCGACGCCACGAGCTGACATGGTGCGGCGATCTGTCGCCGTGCAGCGGCCGTTTTGCACTCCGTCATCGCGCGCTGAACGGCGGCGCTGTCCGAGCGATGTCCGGTTGCGTAGCCATAGGTCCATCGCTCGGCCGAGTCGTAGGCGATGGCCAACGCCTTGCGTGGTCGGTAGGTCCAGTATTCCTCGAGCACGGCTGGTAGTCCGACCGCCAGACTGCGAGCCGGCCCCGACCCGTTGTAGAAGAACGTGCGACTGCGCGCGTGCACGGACGACCGACTTGCCGCACGCACCCTCATCTGATCTCCGAGCACAACCGTGTCCGCGCTTGCGACCGTCGAGCCTTGCTCGAGCAGGTAGAAGACGCCGGTCACCGGACTGACTGGCTCGCTCGGCATCACGCTTGCCGACGAGTAGATCGGACGCTGAACGGTCACGATGCCGAAGGGCGCCTGAAGCGGGACATCCTGGTTGCCGACACTCGACAATCGACCGCCAACCTGGGCGAACAGTGCAGCGACGACGTACTTGCGTTCGGGATCGTAGTCCGGAATGACGTACGCCAGGCGCGCGACCATCATCGTGCTCGAGTCTACCCGTGATCCGTCGCGTGGTGTGATGTCGAGCAAGCGCAGCACGGCGGCCTGCGGCGTTGGCGCAGCAGCAGGTTGCTGCGCTGCGGGTTGGCGCGCGGCGGGAGCGCAGCTTGTCAGCGCGGCAGATAATGCGACCAGTGCGCGCAACAGGCAGCGCTTGCTCAGCGGTCTCAGTCGGCTGTCTTGATCGATGGCTGTCCCGCATTCGACGGCGACGGTAGTCATCGTCATTGCGGTGGTGGCCCCATCGGCGGAACGCGGCGCAGCCATTCCTCGCACGTCGGGGCCGGCTCGCGCCGCGGAAACGTCGGAAGCTGTTGGAGCTCAGCGGGCTCTCCGAACTCGAAGAACTGCACCATGTCGAAGAAACAGGAGAAGGGAACGGTGGGCATCATCACCAGCTGGTAGCCCTCCGCACGCCGCTGCTGTCCAGGGATGTTTGCCAGTGTATTGAACGCGTCGAACAGACGCGCGAAACGCAGGGGCCCGGCGTCCCAGGGATCGACTCCAAGGTCGAATAGCATGTTGGCCACCGTCTCTCGCGCCTTTGGATCGTTGCCGGCGACGAACACCGTGGCGCGCGTTTTCGTGAGCAGCGGGTCCATGAAATAGACGATGTTCGGCAAGTTGATCCTGACCACGCGCCTGGTCGGGTGCCGCGACTGAATGTGCTCCGCTCGCGCGCTGTCGGATGTGAGTTCCTGGTAGCCATCCGCCGCCACCCGCTTGTCACCGCCGCTGACGTCGATGATCACTTTGCCGCTGAGGTCACCCAAGGTGCCCGCGACGTCAACGACCACTTCACCGGGGACCGCGAGCACGACTACTGGCGCCTGCGACGCAGCCTCGGGCTGACTGACCACCGACGCGTCAGGCCCAGATCGCTGCACCAGTGCGCGTACCGCGTCACGATCGGGGTCACGACTGCCGTAGACCACGCGATAGCCTTGCGCACCCAATGCCGGTCCAAGGGCTCCGGCGAGCGTGCCCGTACCGATGATCGCGACGGTCCCTTTCTCCGCTGCTGGTGCAGGAGGGTTTTGGGCGGGAGCCTTTTCAGCAGGAGCCTTTTCAGCAGCAGGGGATCCGCACGCTGACACGCTCGCCAATGCGGCGAGACCGATGAGGCGGAGGTGGCGCAACGGACGCACGCGGTATCGTGTGGGCACTTGAGTCGAGTCTCATGGTGTGTTGAACCCCGGATTCCGCTGGGGTGACGGCTCCGCATCGCGCGAGGCCGCTCTCTGCCGTCTGCCGAAGAGGGCGCGTACTTCACGGGGGCCCGATGGCCTCCTGCGGGAATCTGTGCCCCGTCTCGCGCCTCGTCGAGGCTGACCCAGGGCGCGCGACATGCCCGCCGATACGCAGCTGCGGCTCCTTACCAATGCACACACCTCCTCTGTCCACGCTTCGTGGCGAGAAACAAAACGCGAACCGCTGGCCATCGGTGCTGGCCGAGCTGAAGTCGCGCTCTGTTGCAGCGCACTAAGAAAGTGCGGTTATCGATCCACACGACGCGCGCGAAACTCCTGCGATCCGCGTCGAATCACGACTTCGAGCGCGCTACCGGTGTCGTGGACAATGAATTCGACCTCGCGGCCGCTACGCAGAAAAAACTCGACGTTGTTCTCCGCATACAGCCGCATACGCTGGACGCCTGAGGGGATGTAGTAGAGCCGATCCCCATCGCGCATGACTTGCGATCGCGAGCCTGAGGGGAACTCGTATGCGCCGACATAACGATCAGCGACCGTGGGCGCGATGGTTATCCAGGGTCGCGGAGTCGGTGGTGTGAAAGGCACCGCTGGGTCAAGCAGGTGATATGCAATCACGTCGATGTCCACGAAAGCGTTGCTGAGCACGATCACGCCGCGGCCAGTGGCACGCTCAACGGCGAGCATCGACGTGAACCCCCCCGTGCCACCGTTGTGCCACAGCAGGCGATGCCCATGCCGATCAAGCACGTTCCACCCGAGGCCAACGCTATCGCCGGGTCCAGCCAACTCTCGCAGGGGCGTTACTGCGAGGGATAGGGCGCGACCGACGGCGGACGGCGGAGGACTGGCCGCGGCACGCGCGAACTTCAGCATATCCCGCGCGCTCGATCGCCATGCGCCTCCCCCGAGCAGAACACTGCCGCGGAAGCTCCAGGCTGGCGTCGGATCCAAATCCTCGGTATGTCCCGCCGCCTCGCGGGCCGCAAGCCGTGATCGCGAAGGCGCCGGGCCGATGTACGTGTCCCGCATGCCAAGGGGCTCTAGGAGCCGCTCTCGCACGAGCGCCTCGTATGTACGGCCCGCGCGCCGCGCGAGAACGTGCCCGAGCAGCGCCATTCCGACGTTCGAGTACAACACGCTATCGCCCGGCGTACGAGTGAGCGTGTAGGACGAAAGGAACGCGTACAGCTCAGCCTCCCCGTACCCTGCCATCGGGTCGCGCGCATCGGCGGGCTGCTGGTTGTCCGGATCGCGCGGTAATCCCGACGTGTGCGTTGCCAGGTCGCGCAGTGTGATCGCGCGACTGGCGCGGCTCGGGACATGAACCGTCGGCGGCAGGTAGCGCCGCACCGGATCGTCGAGGCTCACCTCGCCGCGGATGACCATGTCGGCGAGCAGGGTTCCGGTGAGCACCTTGGAGACTGAACCAATCTCGAAAATGGTCGAATCCGTCGCTGGCGCAGACCCGTGCTCATTCGCGTGGCCCATCGATGTGACACGCACATTACTCCGGTTGGCCATGCCAACCGTCAGCCCCATCGTGAGGCCCTGCTCCACCCAAGGCCGTAGCAGCCGGGTCAAACTGTCGTTGCTCGGCAAGACCGACTGCGCCGAGGCAGTGTGCGACAGGAGGAGACCGAGCGCTGTTGCCCAGTGCAGCTGTGATTTCCAACTAGTCGACATCCGTTACCTCAGCGTCGTGAACGCGGCCCTCGGGGCGGATGATAGCAGATGAACTCTCTCATGCGCGGCAGTACACCGATCAGAATCCGCCGAAATGAATGCCGAGTCCCGTGAACTGCACCCGCTCACGGAAAAACTGCCCGTACGGCGACGGGCCTTCGTAGAACTCGGCGAACAGCCCCCAGCGTCGACCGGGCGGCTGCGTGCCGCGCTTTCCATCATACTCCAGCCCCGCACGGGCACTCACACTTGGCTTCCAGTCATGCTCATCGGAGGTCTTCAGGTCCGCTGCGGCAAGGAAGCGAAATCCGCCCAGACTGCCGAAGGGAATGATCAAGCTGCGCGGTCGGTATTCCGCACCGCCGTGTACGATGGTCGCCGCCAGATCCACCGGCTCGCGATTGAACAGTCGCTCGGCACCGCCATAGAATCGAAACACGCCGGCATCGAGTGACAGCGTGGCTTCGAGCGCTTCGAACGAAAGATTTTCCCGGTCGCGGCGCGCCGGCGGTTCGCGCAACAGATACTCGTCACCCAGATGCGAGCTCTGGTGATAGAGACGGAGCCGCATCGAGCCGCGACCGCGACGCATCGTCAACGGGATTCCGATGATGTAGTCCGCGTTGAGCAGGTCATAGGACGGTGATCCAATATCGAACTGCGCGAACACAGCCGCCGACAGCGACAGCTGGACGCCGTCACCAAGGGCAGCGCCCGCCCAGCGTCCCAATCCGTACATGTCGCCAATGCCGATCGAGGCGAGATTGCTCGAGCTCCGCTCGGGGCCACTGCCAGCCTGCTCTCTCAGTAACGAGGCAAAGGAATGGGGCGCCTTGGGGTCGGCGACGAGCGGACAGAACACGTCGCCTCGCGGCAGTGGGGTATATCCTGATCGCTCAGAACTCGTGATCCCCGTGCCGCAGCGCTCCGGGAACGAGTCCTGCGCCGATAGCGGACCGACGGCGACAACAGTGCTCGCGACGAACAACAGGGCGGCAGCGCCGCGCATTGTGGGTGTCATGGGCCGACCGGATGAGATGATGCTCGGACCTCGGCGCACAGGCCCAGCAGTTCAGGATAGGGTCCCACACGCCGCGAACTGAGACCGTTGTCGTACACGTGCAAGTGTGGCGCCGTACGAGGACGAGCGCCAGCGGAGCTGAGAGTGGCTTGTTGCGTGTGTGGGAGGGCGATTGCGCATGCGCCAAGCTGAAAGAATGTCATCGTGCCCACGCAGACGCTGGCTAGGCGGGGAACCGATCACGAATCGTGTGTTTCCGAATGGATCGATCAGGTCGACGGAAAATTTTCGTCATGGAAGCGATCGTCGACGGGAGCAAACCCGTTAACGATGTCTCCGGACAAGTGTTACCTATCTCCCCGGCTGTTCAGGAGCAGGAAGCATGTTCCGCATAGACCTCATCGAGTCGCGGGACCAACAGACACTCGATTTCGTACCGCGTACTCCTCGCACGCACCTCCGCCGATAGTTCATGCGTAACGAGAAGTGCGCGAACCTCAGTCACGTCGCGCTCAAGGAGGTATGCTAGCATTGACCGATACTTCATGCACTGCAGAGGACCAGCGATGTGACTTGCTGGGCATTCTGGTTCAACCTCGACTGCCACGAACCAATTCAGGCGATCTCTAAGCAGCACGTCGATGCGATCGCCGGTTGCGCCGAAAGGGAACTCCATCTGAATCAGCGACAATCCATCTTCGCCGAGACACCCGGCGGGATCGAGCGCGATCGCATTCTTGAGAGCTAGATGAACTGGCCCCTCTCCCCCCACTCCACGTCCACGAATTGAGCTGCCCGTTCTGAGACGTATTGCATCTTGCTCTTCATGCGATGCTAGGAAGGCGGATTGAAGCACCAGGTGCTGCGCCGGTGTGATCTCCATCAGCCCGGAGTTCTCGGTGCCGAAGCCTCGGAGTGGATTGTTCCTCTTGTAGCTGAGCACATCGTTTAGGTCCTCCCGAGGAATAAACCCGACAGAGTCAACGATGCGAGTGGTCGCCTTCCACTGCCACCACGCCTTCGTGCCATCATCATACTGTTCTTCCGTGGAAGCCAGGTCTTCACCCGGTGGCTCGACTACTTCTGCTAGAGTAACAACACCCCCGCGACCGATCCTACGTCGCAAGAAGCGTCGGCCTCCGTCCGCGCTCTCCTGCACAATCGCCTTTCCGCTCTGCGACTCGTAGATCCAGACGAGATCGCCGGGAGCCATCTCGGCAATGACACGGCGCTTGTCTTGTTTAACCCAGACGCCGTTGTGGATAGCGTTTGGGGGATCAGACTTCAGGTGAGGCCATTGAGTCGTGAGCCAGAATCGCACCGCGTCCTCCCGTTTTGGTGAGACATGCTATGAAGGTTGGAAGAGGCACTAGCTCACTAGAACGCACTATGCTTCGTCGGAGTGAGTACGGTACCAATCGAATGCACGCTGCACGTGATCTGACCAGAGGCGCATCGCCTTGTCGCTCTTGGAGCTCGCAATTAATCCAGCATCCTTCATGAGCTCGAAAAACCCAGCTCCCGGCAGCCGATCTTCTTTGCCTATGACGAGAGCACTCACTAAGAACGCGCCTCGCTCAAAGCTCTCCAAGCTGAGATACCCTAAAAAATCACCGACAATTGCTCGGTCGATGTCTTCCCACTCACTCGGATCAATGGTTCGGACGCCTTCTTTCAAGTTTGGCAGGTGAAACTGGATATTGCTTACGAGCTCAGAATAGGTGAGCAGGCTCTCGCGCTTGGCTGCGTGCGCAAGCTTGCCAGCCATCTCGGCGCGCGCCATTGGATCTTTGTCGGCGTAGCGCCATTTGATTGCTCTGAGTCTCGCGAGAGTCTGATCCATGATAGTCCTTGTAGTAGTGCGAGCCGTATAGAAGTAATGACTGAGCTGGCCCCCGTTGGGTTCGATTGGCGACCACGGCGGTTGATCTCGAACGCCGCGTTCTGCTGCAAAGACTCCAATAAAATAGTTGTGAACGGAGCAGGGCGGAGACCTGCGAAAGTTGAACTTGAACTTGACCCGGTTTGATTGAGCCATCATCTCTGTGTGAGAGGAGGTGTTCCTAATGCCCCGTCGTCCCGCGGCCTAGCCGGCCGCCTATCGTGAGCAGATTATCGCGCTGGCCCGCGCCGGCAGCAATCTGAAAGAGTTGGCGAAGGAGTTCGAGCCGTCGGAACTGACGGGGTGCGGCCCTCAATGGGCTCGCGCGGCGATGCCTACGACAACGCCATGGCCGAGAGGTTCTTTTCGACACTCGAGTGTGAGTGTCTCGCCAAGCATCGCTTCGCGTCGCACACCGACGCGCGCATGATGCTCTTCCGCTACATCGAAGGCTGGTACAACCCACATCGCCGTCACTCCGCACTCGGGCAACGCTCGCCCCTAGCCTTCGAGCAACTCCACGCCGTACAATTCATCGCTGACTGAAAACCCAACCCCAACGACTCTACGAATCCGGGGCAAGTTCAAGTTCAATAGAACGCCTACGTCGAACGCTACAACGCACCGTGCGTGACGACTGGCTGTCGCAGTCGCTCTTCGCTACGATTGCGGAAGTGCAAGCGACTGCCGCGGCGTGGCTCTGGATCTACAACAACGAACGACCGAACATGGCACTGGGCGGCATCACACCGTCAATGAAACTTGCGATTGCTGCTTTACCCCATGAGTTCTCGTTGCGGCGTTTGTGCGATCGATTGAATAACATGAGGAGCGATGAACTTTCAGTTTATGCACGCGGCCGATCTCCACTTGGATACGCCATTCTCTGGGATGCATCGAGTCGATGCCAGCCTGGTGGAGACGCTCCGAGATGCAACGACACAGGCCTTCGAAAACCTCGTCGCGGCTGCGATCGAGCGCTCCGTCGCCTTTGTCGTCATCGCGGGAGACATCTACGACGGTCCTGATCGAGGAGTCCGAGCGCAATTGGCCTTCCGAAACGGTCTCGACCGGCTCGCTCGGTCTGGCATACCGAGCTTTGTGGTGCATGGAAACCATGACCCGGTTGAAGAGGGCTGGTCGGCCGTACGTAAATGGCCGGACGGCGTTTCGGTATTCGGCACCGAGGAAGTCTCAGTAATTCCGGTGGTGCGTAATGGGCAGACATTGGCGTTGGTACATGGCATCAGTTACCCGAGGCGAGCGGTATCCGAGAACCTTGCGCTACGCTTTCGACGGAATCCGGAAGCATGTTTCCAAGTGGGGTTGCTCCATTGCAACGCCGGCGCGAACGCCGACCACGCAGCATACAGTCCGTGCTCTATCGAAGACTTGCTGGCTTCGAATCTCGACTACTGGGCACTTGGGCACGTTCACTTGCGCCAAAATCTTCGTGAGAGCCGTCCGTGGATTGCATACCCGGGAAGTTTACAGGGATTGAGTCCAAAGCCCTCCGAGCGCGGTGCAAAGGGGGCGCTCGTCATTGATGTAGTAGAGCAGCTGGTGACCGGCGTCGAGTTCGTGCCCTTGGACGTCGTCAGGTTCGACGAAGTTGAGATCGACATTGCAGGGATTCCCGACGTTATTGGACTACTCGACAGGATTGTCGAGGCTGCACTAAATACCGCTGAAGTTCACATGGGGCGCGCGGTCGTTCTCCGCGTAGCACTTACTGGGCGCGGTATCGTGCACCAGGATATGCGTCGCGGTCACATTCGTGACTTGGTGCTGAATCCTGCCCGCGCGGCGCTTGCAGCCACAATAAAGACAGTATGGTTGGATGTCGTGAAGGACCGCTCAAGTCCAGAAAGCGATATCGAAAGCCTGAGGGGACGGGGGGACTTTGCAGCTGATCTTGTCGAGACCGTCGACTTGCTTCTTGACTCGCCGGAAAAACGGTCGGCTCTGATCGCAACGCACTTGCACGGTTTGCCTACCGGAGAACTTCGCCGTTTGCTCGGCGATGCACTGGACGTCGAGCCGACTGCCGACGAGATCCGACTTGCACTTGAGATGGCGCTCGACCGCATAACGGAGATCGAATAATGCGCCTGCGCGGATGGCATGTTGAAGGGTTCGGACTACTTCACGACTTCCAAGTCGAGGGGCTCTCCGATGGTGTGACCGTGGTCTTGGGCCCGAACGAGGCGGGCAAAACGTCGTTGCTCGCATTCATCCGTGGCGCTCTGTTCGGCTATCCGGATCGGAGGAGAAGAGACCGACAGTACCCTCCACTGCGTGGCGGTCGCCACGGAGGCCGACTCTTCGTAGAGTCAGATCAATCGATGTTTGTGGTGGAGCGGTTCGCCTCGCCTTCAAGTTTCTCGTTGACCCAGCCCGATGGTGCGGTCGGCACCGAGGCAGACCTTCACCAACTTTTGGGCGGGGTCGATGCGGAACTGCACCGTAACGTCTTTGCGTTTAGCCTGACTGAGTTACAGGAGTTTGCATCGCTCCAAGTCGAGGGCGTAAGAGATCGCATCTTCGCGGCCGGCGTCGTCGGCGCCGGACGGTCAGCGCGAGTGGCCATCGGTCGCCTCGTTTCCCAACGCGAGGAGATCGGTAGGCGGCGCGGTGACTGCCGCATCACCACACTGCGCAATCGCTTACGCGAACTGGAAGAATTGCTTCGAGATGCGAAGGCACGGGCAACTCGGCACCCTGAACTTCGGCGAGCAACAGACGAACTTGACGAGGAGCAACGGCGCATCGGACGCGACCTCGCCGACGCGCGGCGCGACATGGCTCACCTCGACGCTCTTCTCACGGCATGGCCAGACTGGGACGAACGTGAGCAGGCGGAGAAAGAGTTTGAGTTGCTGGCGGATGTGCCGGATCTACCCAATGATCTCGGGACGCGCCTAGAGTCCGCGCTCGCTGATGTTCGGACGCAAGGCGACCGTCACAAAGCACGAGAAGAGTCCGTTTTCAATCTGGAGCGACGGCTTTCCGACCTCCGTACCGACGAGCAAGTCGCTGCTGTAGCTCAAGACGTGAAGCGCCTCGCCAGCCAGATAGGAAATATTCGCACATGGCGCGCACGTGTCGGAACTCTCAATACCCAGTACGACGTCCTGCAAAAGCGCCTTGCTGATGAGGCCCCTCGTCTGGGACCGGGCTGGACGTTGAATTCTGTTCGGGTGTTCGACGCTTCGATCCCTGCGGCGCAAGTGATTGCCGACTGGGGTGAACGGTTGGATGAGTCCAACCAAGCAGTCCGGGAGTTAGAGGACGAGGCAAGAAGGAGTGATAGCAACACGAAGGAGCTAGCCGACGAATGGTCGCGTCGTCTTGAGGCGTTGAAGCGTGCCTCACCTCTCGACGATCTACAGACTCTCTCCGAGCGCGATGCCGCCGTGCGACGATTGCGGCCCAGGCTTGCGCTACTCGTCCAAGTACGCGCCGAGCTCCAAGCCGCGACGCAGCGGGTGAGCGATGCCTCACGCCGCGCGGACGCTGCAAAGGCCGACGCAGAGCGCATTGATGCTGAAATGGAGCAACGCAGCAGCGCCATTCGGAATTCTCCGGAGCTACCAACGCCGGACCAAATCGCAATTTGGGAGCGCGGGGTTCGCGATCTCAGGACCGCCTTGGCAGAGTTGGCCGCGGGCCACGCAGATCTTCGCGCCGCGAACCAACGGGCGCTCGATGTGGAAGAGAGGGCGACTGAGGCCGAACAATCCGCAGCATCAGCTGCCGCTGAAATCGACCGCCGTGACAAGATTCTCGCCGAGGCTAACTCGGTTCCCGAGGCAGAGGTTATCTCGTCGGGCGAGCGGACAGCTCGAGAACTCCGACGAAGGCTCGCCGATCTCGATGTGTTGTCGAGAGATCTCCGCGTCGCTCAGGATCGTCGGGCGGACAGGCAGAGGGACGATCAGTTGCGCGCACCAGCGCTGGTGATGCCAGGCCTTAAACGAAAGATCGCGGTAGCCGTCGGGGTGTTAGTGGTCCTTGCCGTCGTGCTGCTCATCTTGTCGCAGGTCGCCGCCGCCGTGGTCGCGATTGTGGTTGCCATCGCGGGTATGGTCATTGCCTTCGCGTTGAGCGGTGTCACGACCCCTGCGGCGGATGGATCAGCCGGAACTGCGGAAGCGGATCGAAATATTCAAGAGCTGTCGGATCGCATTTCGCTTCTAAACGAATCGGCGAAGTCGCTTGCCGCGAAACTCGGCTTCAGCGAACTACCCGACCGAGCAGAGCTTGAGGATACTGTCGATATGCTCGGCGTGCAGTACCGTGCCCGGCAGGAGCGAGACCGAGAGGCTTCGGCCATCGAACAGCTTCGAGTGGCGGTTGAGCAGACGCGTGCACGCGCCGCACAGATCACCAAGTTGGCGAGGGATGCGCAGGGCGACAACGCTGTGTCTCAGCGTGTATGCGAACTCGAAGCAGTAATTCTGACTAATGCGAAGGTGCTGGCGTTCGCGGAACTCCCGACGGTCGCCGCGCTTGAGGAGAAGGCTGCCGAAGTCAGAGAATTCGCCGACAAGATCCGCGAGAGGGAGATGGAAATGTCGGCTGTGCGAGCTCTCGAACACGAATCCACTCGGGCTCGCAACCTGTCGGTGCGCCTCGAGAAGGAATTTATGGATCTCACGAGTGACATCACATCGAACCATAAAGTGCGAGTATCCGAATGTGAGGAAGCCACAATCGCTATCGCACGCACACTTGGGCTTTTGGAGATTCCGGAGCCGGCTGAATTGGAGGAAGCGGCGAAACAGATTGATGACCAACTCCGCGTTCGGCGGGACCGGGATCGCGAGGTAGAGTTGGTCGAAGCGTTACGACGCAGCGCTGATGCAGGAAGAACGGTCGTGGAAGAGACGTTGGCAACGCTTGCTACGCGTCGTGAAGAGCATGAGTTGCTGAGAGCCAATTGGTCGACGTGGAAAGCGTCGAATGGATGTCCCGAGGCGCTGCGACCCGAGACAGCGCTTCAGTTTTTCGCGTCGGTGGAAAGGTTGCGAGAAAGCGTGGGACAGCTCGACTCTATGGCGGCCGAGCGAACGAAAATCCAGACAGAGCTTAGCGACTATTCGGAGAATGTTTTCACGGTTGCTGAGCGAGTAGGGCTTCCTCGAACATCGGAGCTCGCACTGGCCGAAGATGTAGTCGAGGGCCTACGTGAGCGGGTGGAGGCCGACGCCGGGCTTCGCGTCGAACGTACCCGTATTGGCAGCGAACTTGAAAGGGCCCGCCATGCGCTAGCGAATACCGAGCGAGATTGTGTCACGGCTGCGAACACCTTCGATTCGGTCCTCTTTGAGGCGGGGGCGGTCGATGAGCGAGACTGCAGGGCTAGGATCGACAAATCGCGATTGAAAGTCGATCTGGCAAAGAGAGTACAAGAATCAGAATATCGTCTTCGCTCGCGCCTTGGCATTGGGCCACAGGCTGATGTAGTTCGCACTGAACTTAGAAGCGGTGAGCGCCAGGAATGGGATGCCCGAAAGAGCGATTGCAAGGGTATGCTCGCGAGGTCGCAGCCATTGCACGAGGACGCTCTTAGAAGGCACCAGACAGCGATCGAATCGCTCTCCGCACTCGAACGAGAATGCGATGTCGTGACGATCGCCACCGAACGCGAAGCAGTCGTCGCCGAAATGCGTGACGCGATGTCCGAGTGGCGACTGCTGGCCATCGCGCAGTCTCTCGTTCAGTCCACGCTCCGTCGCTATGAAGTGGAGCGTCAACCCGCCGTGCTTACTCGCACCGCGTCGAGCTTTTCGCGCATCACTGAAGGGCGATATCACAGTCTCGTCACTCGCGAAGACGGTATCGACGTGATCGCTGCTGACGGGAGCCGACTCGACGCCGCTGCCTTGAGCCGTGGCACGGCAGAGCAGCTGTACTTGTGCCTACGGCTCGCGCTCGCTGCGGAGTTTGGACGTCTGTCCGTGCCCCTCCCTTTCGTGATGGATGACGTGCTTGTGAATTTTGACCCCGAGAGAGCCAAGCGTGCGGCCGAGATACTGCTCGCAGCAGCACCAGACCACCAGATACTGCTCTTCACATGCCATCCGGAAACAGTCGATTTGTTCGTCAGCCTCGATTCGAGTACTAGGGTAATAGAAATTCAGCGCCAGCTCCGCAAGGTTATTCCAAATCCTCCTGACACAGCCGTCCAACGGAGCTGAATCCCGACGAGGGGCTACCATGCTGAAGACGACAGCATGGAGTTCGGCGACGCGCACGCGCGTCGGGCGCTCGGGTATATGTCGTGCACAGCGCGTTGTCACATTCGCGAGTGTGGCAGAAGCGCGCGAGATGGTACTGCACGGTGCTGCGCGGCACGCCGCGCGGCCGCGCGGTGTCAGCGCTGCGAAACCACGGCCGCCATCACGCTGCTCACGACTACTGTCGGGAACGCGGCCACATGCAGGCGAGCGCGAAGAAGGCGCCCGCCAACGGGGCGTTGAAGGCCGAGGAAATCCCAGCCGCTGTTCCGGCAGACACCAACAGGCGCGTGTGATCGCGCGAAAAGCGGAAGACCCGAGAGAACTAGGCACCCACCCCACCGCCGACGACTGCGGCCGGCCCCTCCCTCCCCACCGAGCCACCCGCACCGAGGGTGATTGCACTCGCCAAGCTGCGCGCCGCCACGGCCTCTGTCGGCATATGCTCGCCGTCCTGCGCCACGCGTCGCTTGAGGTCGGGCACGTTGATACCCTCCTCGCCCGGCGCGAACCGGCGCGAACCGGCGCATCACGGCAACCGCAGCCATGAAGCCGAGTGCGGTCAACACAGGCCGATAGATGGGATTGCGGAGCGCTTCGACCTCGCGGCCCAGAAACGTCACGAACAGCCAGTAGCTGGCGTCAATGAGCTTGTCGAACACCACGATGCCGAGCGCTCCGATCCCGATGATCACGGCGAACACCAGCAGCAGCGCGTTCTCGCTGACCGCGGTGGCGCTGAGCCAATCGATGAAGTCGGACGTGATTCTGGCCGAATGCCGCGCCAGCCTGTTTGTTAAAACGAGCGTCATCCCTGACGTCCCGCCCATACCTCACTCCTCGGCAATGCGTCGCAGCTCTCGCCTCCTCATCGTCTGTACGCTCGCCTCACTGGCCAGCGGTGCAGCAGTCGCACACGCGTTCCGCGCACCCACGGCTGTTGCAGTCAGCGGGCAACGCGCAGCAGAGCAACCATCCGTGACACTTCGCGCCGATCGTCTGTTGGACGGAACGGGGCGTGTCTTGCGACGCCAGGACATCGTCATCACAGATGGTCGCATTGCAGCCATCCGTCCGTCTACGGGCGCGTTGCCTGTTGGTGGCATTGACCTCGGCACCAGCACAGTTCTTCCCGGTCTTATCGACACGCATGTACACCTCGGCTGGTACATCAATGCCCAGGGAAAGCTGCACACCAACCAGGACGGGGACACGCCCGATGTGATGGCGTTCAATCAGGCGGCCAACGCCTGGGCCACGTTGCGCGCCGGTTTCACCACCGTACAGAGCATTGGTGAGGCGGAGAATGGCGCCCTGCGCGACGCGATCAATCGCGGACTCATTCCGGGACCGCGCGTGCTCACCTCGCTCGGATCACTCAGCGAACGCAGTGGCGGTGGTTCACCCGATTCGTTGCGAGCGGCGGTGCGTCGCTTCAAGCTTCGCGGCGCTGATGTGATCAAGATCTTCGCGTCCAAGTCCATCCGAGAAGGCGGCGAAGCTACCATGACAGACGCACAACTGACAGCGGCGTGCGGCGAGGCGAAAGCGCAGGGACTGCGTTCAGTGGTGCACGCACATTCGGCCGAGGCCGTGCAACGCGTGGCGCGTGCCGGCTGCACGCAGGTGGAGCATGGCGTCTTTGCCGACAACGACACGCGTGCGCTCATGATATCGCACGGGACATTCTTCGGTCCGCAGTGCGGTCTCGTATTTCGCAACTATCTCGACAACAAGCCGTGGTTCGAAGGGATCGGCAACTACAACGCTGCCGGCTTTGCTTCCATGGAGGAAGCGCTGCCGCTCGCCGCGGCAGGGATCGGGTTCGCAAGCCGCGCGCGCGGACTCAAGCTGGTGTTCGGTACCGACGCGGTTGCCGGCGCGCACGGTCGGAACGCCGAAGAACTGGTATGTCGCGTGCGCCAGGGAAACCAGCCAGCGATGGACGCGATTATAAGCGCCACATCACGCGCGGCAGAATCGCTCGGCCTGGAAAAGGAAATTGGTCGCATTGCCGTTGGCTTCTCGGCCGACATCATCGCCACTGACGGCGATCCATCCGTGGAGATTGAAGCGAGCCAGCGTGTGCGCTTCGTGATGCGGAATGGCGTTGTCTACCGCAATGAACCGGAGCGCATGCGATGATCCGTCGATCAGCATCGAGTAACAACGATCACTTTGAATCGGAGCAAGCACGATGAGCCGGCCGTCAAAGCCGATTGGCAACAACCGCCGCGAGTTCCTGAAGACAGCGAGTGTATTGGCTGTCGCTACGGCGTGCAGTCCGTCATCGGTGGCCGAACGCGATGCAGCTGCGGCGTCGGGCATGCTGGCCCAGCGTTCGAGCTTCTCGAATGCATCTGATCTTGCGTTGCTGAACGCGGTGGGCGACACAGTGCTGCCGGAATCGCTGGGTGCAGCAGCGCGCGCGCAGGCCGTATCCGATTTTGTTGCATGGTGCAATCGCTACGACCCAGTGGCCGAAGAGATGCACGGATACGGATACGCAGATGTCCGCTACCTCCCGCCCGACCCGGTACCTGCATGGCAGGCGCAGCTGCAGGGACTCGACGTGCTGGCCGACCGCATGTTTCACCAGCCGTTTGCACGACTCGGTATGGCGGAGCGCGCGCAGGTGATAGCGAGTGCGACGCGACGTGTGAGCG
This sequence comes from Gemmatimonadales bacterium, assembly GCA_038330215.1. GTDB lineage: Bacteria > Gemmatimonadota > Gemmatimonadetes > Gemmatimonadales > Gemmatimonadaceae > JAABRT01. The sequence continues at coordinate 11,391 of JBBQNT010000013.1, read as the reverse complement.
GCGAGCGGTTACCGTCTCCGTTGGCTGCGGAGCATGTGGTGGTGGCGCTCCTGGCACACTGGGCATCCACGCCAAACGCATGGAACCTCGCCGTTGGCGTGACAGTGTCTCCTGGCACCTGTCGTCCGTTGGCGGAAGTACACCGGAAGCCGTTGCCAATCGCGAGCGCCACATGAGCCAATCGGTGCGCACGATCGAAGCCGATATCCTCATTGTCGGCAGTGGCATTACCGCCGCGATGATGGCCGCACATCTGGCCGAACACACCACGCGGTCGATCACGGTGGTGGAAGCGGGCCGAGCGTCCACGCCGCTGGCGGATCGTACAGTCGCGCGGGAGCGTTACCTGGCGTATGGCGAGAGTCCATGGAAACAGGATCACCTCGACGACCAGAACGCGTATGGCACCACGTGGGGCTTCTCGCCCAGCATGACCGTGGGTGGGTTGGCGATGCACTGGGGTGGAGTGGCACCGCGTTACTCCCCGGAAGATTTTCGCCTTCGATCGCTGTATGGCGTGGGCGATGACTGGCCGTTCAGCTATGACGATCTCGATCCGTTCTACCAGGAGGCCGAAGAACGCATTGGCATAGCGGGCGAACAAGGACCGGGAGAGATGGATCCGCGTGGCAAGCCATATCCTATGCCGCCGTTACCGATCAACTACAACTTGTCGGCGTTGCAACAGTGGGCGACGAAAGCGGGCATCTCCGCCTGGAGCACGCCCTCGGCGAAAAACTCCGTCGTGCGAGAGGGGCGCGCACAATGTCAGCGGTGCGATACGTGCTATCCCGTGTGCCCAACGGGCGCCAAGTACACGCCAGACTGGACGTGGGATGCGTTGGTGCAGTCGAAGCGAGTGTCGCTCATCACCGAGACGCTCGTGCGCCGGCTGGAAGCCGACCCCAAAACCGGGCGCATCCTGCAGGCCACCGGCAATCGCACCGATGCGACTGGTGAAGCCGTGCGATTTGTCGCGAACACGTTTGTGCTCGCGGCCGGTTTCGTGTGGTCGCCACATCTGCTGTTGCTCTCCCGCGATTCCGCGTACCCCAATGGCCTTGCAAACCGCAGCGGTCTCGTGGGCAAGTATCTCGCGGGACATCGCAACGTCAACGCCTACTTGCAGCTGCCACTGGAACTCTATCCGGGCATCAACGCGCAGCATTCGCTGGTGAGCAAACAGTTCATGCGCACAGGAGAACAGTCGCGGTACCTGCGTCATGACCTGCGCATTTGGGAGTCAACGGTCGGACGCGAACCGCGCCTCCGGGATGACGACGGTGCGTTGCTGACTGGCGATGCTCTCCTGGCCGATTGGCGGTCGCGTGCGGGTGGTGCGAACGGTGCCACCGCGCGAGTGCGTGCGTACTACGACGTGCTACCGGACAAAGAGAGCAAGCTCACGCTTGATGACGCGCACTTGAACCGCTTTGGCGATCCCATGCCTACCTTGGCCTTCAAGGATGCGCCGGAGAGTGTGGCGCTACGCTCGTGGCAGGAGGAAGAGTTGCGCGAGCTGTTCCGTCGTATGGCACGCGCTGGCGATGGCAGCATACTCCGCATGGAGAACAGTGCGAGTGACCTCGGTCAAGAACATCCAGTGGGTGGGTGTCGCATGGGCACTGATCCCGCAACGAGCGTGGTGGACGGGTGGGGCCGCGCGCATGACCATGAAAACCTGTGGGTGGCCGGCGCGCCTTCGCAGGTCTCGGCGTCATGCTGTAACGGCACACTCACGTTTGCAGCGGTGGGACTTCGCACGGCATCGGCGATTGCGAGAGCGTGAGCTTCTCGGCGAGTAGTTCCCTACTTCGCACCCGTCGGCAGCGCAAACGCCACATACGTGCCACCACTGGGTGCACCGTTCTTCCCGCCGCCGCAGGCGATCACGAGATACTGCCGACCGTTCACCATGTAGGTGGACGGCGTTGCGTTGCCGGCCGCAGGAAGTGTGGCTTCCCAGAGCAGCGTACCATCCTGCTTGTTGTACGCGCGGATCTTGTTGTCGTACGTGGTGGCGGCAATGAAGAGCAGACCATTCTCGGTGACAATCGCGCCACCATAGTTGTCGGTGCCCGTGTTGGTGATGCCTTGCGCGGTGAGCTTGGGATATTCACCGAACGGAATCGTCCAACGGATTTCGCCGCTGTTCAGATCAATCGCGTTGAGCGTACCCCACGGCGGCTTGATGCCGGGGTATCCCTCGTGGTCGAGGAAAATATCGAAGAACGCTGTGCGGTACGGGAGCGCATACGGTGTGCTTCCCATGGTGCGTACCGATGAGTCCTGGCCGGTGATGAGATAGTTCACAATGTCATTCACGGCGCCGCCGTCGATCGCGGTGGCATATGCTGGCATGCGTCCAGAGCCTTCACGAATCATGGTGCGAATCTCATCGCGTGAGCGTCGCTCCGCGATGTTGAGCAGTGACGGACCAATCGCCGAGCCTTCGCGTTTTTCACCGTGGCAGCTGGCGCAGTTTGCGGCGTAGAGTGACTCGTCGCTCCGCGGCACCAGCTTGAGCAGCCAGGCCATTTCGTTGGAGTTCACATACAGCAACCCCGTGGTCGGATCATACGCTGGGCCACCCCACTCGCCGCCGCCGTCCACGCCCGGAAAAATGATCGTACCGCGCGTGTTCGGTGTGTCGAACGGATCGGTGGTGGCGTACTCGCGAAACGTCGTCAGTGCCGCTGCGCGCGCTTCCGGTGTGCGGTTGGTGAGGCCGTCTTCAGTGAGTGATTGCCGTGCAAATGGGGCGGGAAGCGTGGGAAATGGTTGCGAGACACTGGCCACTTCACCGGCGAGCGTTGCGGCCGGCATTGGCCGTTCTTCAATGGGAAAGAGTGGAGTGCCCCTGGTGCGCTCAAAGAGAAAGACGTGCCCGGTTTTCGTGATCTGCGCAACCGCGTCCACGGGCTTGCCATCGCGGGTGACGGTGACGAGTGCAGGCGCGGCCGGAAAGTCGCGGTCCCAGAGATCGTGCCTGAGTCCCTGAAAGTGCCAGATGCGTTCGCCGGTGCGTGCGTCGAGTGCGAGTACTGAGTTCGCAAACAGGTTGTCGCCCTTGCGATTCGCACCGTAGAAATCGTACGACGCCGATCCTGTGGCCGCGAAGAGCATGCCGCGTGCGCTATCAATGGTCACGCCACTCCACGCATTCGCGCCGCCTGCCACTTTCCACGCGTCCTCAGGCCAACTGTCGTAGCCAAACTCGCCGGGGTGTGGAATGGTATGGAAGCTCCAGCGCAGCGCACCCGTCTGCACATCGTAGGCGCGGATGTCACCGGGTGCACTCGGCAACGCTTCCGGTACCGAGCTCCCAATGATGAACAGATCATCGTAGATCACTCCCGGTGTGCTCGCACTCACCGACAGCCCTTCCACTGGACGCCCGAGACCCGCACGCAAGTCTACCCAGCCGCTGTCGCCGAACGTCATGATCTGCGCACCGGTGGTGCGGTTGATCGCGTAGAGACGATTGCGGTAGTTGTAAATCACCCGGTCGCCCGTCACCACAACGCCGCGATGTCGAATACGTGAGGTGGGCGCCTTTCCATTGTTCGGGTCGAACTGCCATAGCCGTTCACCGGTGGCCGCATTCAACGCGAACAGCTGCAGCTTGGGGGTCGTGCCGTAGAGAATCCCGTCGATGATCACCGGATTGGTTTGCATTTCCGATCCGTCGAAGGCGTCACCTGTGTCGTAAGTCCACGCCACCTCGAGCTGCGCCACATTTGCGGGCGTGACCTGTGACAGTGTGGTGAAGTGCGTGTTCGATCGGTCGCCACCGTACACAGGCCAGTCGACGTTGGCATTGGGCGATACTTCGCCAGCGCAACCCACAAGGATTGCGCACAGCATCATAGCCGGCGTCGTTACACGCGTGTGCACTGAATCAATCCCGGTGCGAACTTGCGTTGCCGCGACAAGTGTCCTCTTGCTGAACTGCATGCGATCTCGAAGTGAAAGGATCTTGGTCCAGGGAGCCTGATGCGCCGGAGTCAAGCTACGGCGCACCGTGAACAATGACAGGTGCATTCAGCTGTGCAGGCTCCTTACCGCCGCTCCCCCTCAATGCGGTACACCGCCACAGACTCCACATCGGTGGACGAGTCGCGGTGTACCACAACGGCGCGTTCGCCTCGCACATGCTCGAGACGCGTTAGCGGTGGCAGCTCGAGTGCGGCGAGCGGGCGTCCGTCGGCCGCCAGCACTGTCCATCGCGACGATGTCAGTTGCAGCGGTGTGCCCATGATGACGGGTACGAACTGTTCCAACCACACGCGTTCGGCGTCGTCCACGAACGCGCGCTGCAATGCCGGACGGTGCGTGGGCAGCATGTGCGATTCGAAGTAGGGCGCCATTATCTCGCGCGCGCGCTCCGGTGTCAGGCGCGTGGCGAGCACGCCGGTTACACTCTCGCGCACGCGCTCGACTTCCTCAGTCGACAGAGGCTCCTGCACAGCCGGCCAGCGCACGATGCGAGCGAGGGCGAACGACGAGGACAGTTGCTGCACGCTGAAGTCTACGCCGGAGCCGAAGTACACCGCCGACGGGCTGTGCGCGACGAAGGGCAGATTCGCGAAGGAGAGTCGCGCGTCGCCCGTAGCGTCCAGTCCGATCGGGCTGCCCGCGAACTCGGCTGATGTGGCGAGCGTCTGTCCGCGCGCGTCGCGCAGGGCGAGGCGCCTCACGGTCGGCCATTGCACCACAGTGCGGCCGGCGGGCGGGGTCGGACGTGGCGACGTGCGATACTGCAGCACAACCACCAGCGAATCCTGCCATGTCCACACACTCTCGGCGTACCACACGTCGTCTTCCGACTCGTTGATGAGCAGCTGCCTGACGTAACCAGTGTTCTCGTGCCAGACGGAGAGGCGACGCAGCGCGGGGTCCCACGTGGTGATGGTGTCGCCGGGATGCACAGCCAGCGTTGACAGACGTTCCATCTCTCCCGGTCCGGCCCCGTTCCGCCCGTGGGCGCGCGCGAAACGGCCGCCAGCGTCGAACACGAGCAGACGCGACGTCTCGGGATCGTGCAAGACGAGGCCGCCACTCGCGAGCCACTGGACCGGACCCACTCGCGACAGCGCGGTCGAGTCGCCGGTGGTGGTCCCATCAATCGTGAACAGCGGCTGCGCCGAAAGGCGCCATTCGGGCAGCTGCTCCGGTGTGCCGTCGATGGTGATGATGCGAACACCCGCCGAGTCAGACACGGCTGTGGTGGGCAACTCGGCGCCGGTTGCACGATCAGTCGGCTCGCCGGCACAGCTGGCGAGCGCGAGGCACAGGCAGAAGGAGAGGAGTCTTGGGTCAGGCGAGGCGACGATACAGCTCGGCATTTTTCTCGACGACATGTAGCGCCGCAGCATCAAACTCCGCTTCGCGTCGCTGCAAAAGATCGCGCAGCGCAGCCGCCATGAGTGCCTCGGCGGGCACGTTCAGGCGGTCTGCCAAGTCAGTGAGCCCTTGACGCTCGGTCTCAGAAACTTCGAAGGAAAGGCGCATTGGTTTAACCTAGGCCGAGCTGTCCCCCTGAGCTACCCCGGATCGGCCAACCTGACGGCATGCAACGTTGTCGCTGTCGGCAGCAACGCAGTGTCAACGCGCTCGTGCGTCGCACTCCGCGAGAAACTGGCCGACGGCGGGCAATGTACAGACCTCGTCAGCCCACGCTTCGTGGCGGGACACAAAACGCGAACCGCCGAACGCTGATCGAAGTAAACCGAAGAGCACGCGCACCTGCACCCAGCGCTCCGAGAGGGGCGGCGCCAGCATTCTCGGAACGGTGATGGCTCGGCTAGCCACACTGTGCTTCACGTCAGCCATCACGACCAACGTGTGCGAGCGGTCGGGCAACTCAAACTCATCATCGTTCGCACGGACGACGCGTCTCGCATCGCTGAGCCCTGCCCATCCATTCGCGTTTGCGGCGGCGTGCCCAAAGTCGTCGCCCCACGCCGGAGAACGTTTCACAGTTGGAGTTCCCGAGGGCCAGACGTACGGGCGAACACGACCACGGCCACCGTCGTTGTGTGCGGTTCTCCCTGCAGGCGGGCGGTGAAATGCACGAGCGATGCGAGACGGGAGCCCGAGGTCCCGACTCCATGCGATGTGAGCATTCGACGTTTCCCTGTTCCGGAGATCAACGTATGGGGGGCGGTGCGTGCGCTGTCAGCTGCAGCCCACCCTACGTCGGAGCGACAGGATTTGCTTCCAGTTCGCCGTACAGGGCATCCAGTTCGCGCAGTAGCGTCTTGAGCTGGCTCGCTTCGTCCTCGTGCGCGCTGGACCACTCCGCGAGTTCGGCCAGGCGCTTGAAGTCCCGCGCTGTTTGCACTTCTGTAAATTCTTCGTGGAGTTCACGACGGCGTGCGGTCAATCGACCAAGTTGGTCTTCGACTTCCATTCTCTGCTGTGCCACGATCTCCATCGCTTCCGTTCGCGATGCCCACAGTGCCTCACGTTGTTCCGGGGTGAAGCTCCTGATGGCCTCCGAGACGCTGGCCACAGGTTCGGTAATGAGTGACGTCAACTCCTGCACGCGAGCGGTGATGACGGCCATGTCGTTGTGCGCTTGTTTCATTCGCACGCTCGGTTCAGGCACGGCACGAGCGATCACCGCTTTCATTTCGCGCGCCGCACCTTGGTGACAGCTTTGGCGACGTCCGCCCGTCTGAGGCCCGCCTGCTTCGCGGCTTTGCGTGCTTGCGCCATCAATCCTTGGAACTCCTTGATTGAGGGCGGCTCGAGCACTTTGAGGATCACAGTGTCGCGGTCGCCCACGACGACGAATTGCGCGCCGGCTTTGAGGCCCAAGCGCGCACGGATTTCTTCGGGGATGACCACTTGGCCTTTCGATGACAAGGTAGTCGTGGCAGTGTTTTGCATCGAGGCTCCAGTTAAGTCTTACCAGTAAGATTGGTTTGTGTGCCGATCAGGCACGGTGAGTGCAGCGTACAAGCTCACGCGAGAGTGACCCGATGCGGTTCGCAACTCGGCTCTTGTGAATGCTTGATACCTGGGATGCAATCACGACGCTGTGCCGCCCGGGCGCACTCACAATACCGGCGCGGCGAAATGCGCGACCCGACTCGGCTCACCGCATCCGCAGCCCCACGCTGACCGGCACGAAGTTGTTCGGCATCTCTCCGACACGCTGAACGCGTCCCTCGACGAAGAACACCATGCGCGAAACCGGTGCTTCGAGCCCCACGCCGAGATGCATGCCGCTCGTCCGGCGCGTGCTCGTTTCCGCAAGCGCTGGTTGGCCTGCGAACGCCGGAAAATCCATCGCCGTGCGGAACCAGTAGCTGCCAAGCCCCGCCAGCATGTAAGGACGCACCGGCCAGTCGACGTCGGGTGGGCGAATGCCGATGCTCACCGCGCCCGAGATCATGCCGCTGCGGTAGTCCGCCTGGGCGACCTCGCCATCGTCGAGACTGATAACAGTTTGCTGGCCTGTCCCCAGCGATTGCCAGGAGCCGTCCACTCGCACCAGCAGCCAGGGCAGTGCCGTTCTCACATCGGCCAACGCACCTAACTGTGCGCCGCGATCAAAGAAGCTTCGAGCAGCGCCCTGCGGCGTGCTCAGTCCAGCCGACACGCCGAGCGAGACGGGACCGACGGGTTGCTGGGCCGCGCTGCTGAACACAGGTACGGCGAGCAACAGAAGCAGGACGGCGGAACGCGCACACTGCATGGGCGAACCCTCACACTGATAGTGGGTGGACGGGAGAGGCATCATCGAAGGGGAGGGATGCAGTGCCCCGGCGTTGGCCACGCCAGGTCAGACGGATGCCTCGGCATGCTCAGTTCTTGCGTCGGTGAAGAGCGCGCGAACGTTGGATTGAGACAATACCCGGTACTGCCACGCCGAGACACCGACAAGCAGCGCAAGCGCAGTGAAGGCGACGGAGAGCGGAACGCTTCCGGCCGCGAAGCCGAAGACCGTCACTGGAGGCTGGTTTGGTGCCAGGATTTGGGCAGCTGCCGCGAAGGGAGCCACGCAGAAGTTGAGAATCAGCAGCCGCATCGCCCAGACCCGATATCTGGCCTCGTGTCGGAGCAAGCCCGGGCCGATCCAGAGACCCAATACTTCAATGCTGATGTTGATGCGTCGCTCGAAGAGCAACGCGACGACAATCGCGACGGCCGCGCACACGCCGAGGGCAAAGAAGAGCCAGCCTACCAGCTGCACTGCGGAGGGTCGTCGCATACGCGCTAAGGAGTTCAAGGCGCTATCCGACCAGCGTCAACGATGCGACAGCCCACGAACCACAGAATCGTTGGCCGCGCTATCCACGCTGTCCACGCTGCGACGTCGGCCGAGCCACCACACGATCGCGAGGCAGACCACCAGCTGGGCTGCGACGCCGAACTGGCGCGCCGTGGATGCGTCCGGGTGAGGCGTGATGAACCAGTGCATCGCGTTCGCCGCGATGAACAGGCACATGCCGGCCAACACACCGCGTTTGAACTCTGGACGGTCGATCATTGCACACTCTTGAAGAGCGGTGGAACTCATGCCTGCGTCCGACCAAGCTGTGGCCGGCCACGCGACCACGCAAGAGAACCCGCATCACTCAACGTGCTCGCGCTTTGCACTGCTCGAGAAACTGTTTGACGGCCGGCAATGCATAGACCTTCCCCGTCCACGCTTCGTGGCGGGAAACAAAGTCCACAGTATCTATGACAGAGCGCACAGTCGCCCACACGATACCAGCACCTTGTCCGCAATCTTCTGCGAAAAGCTCATACGTAGGTCGAGGGTTATCAAATAACTTGCTCGGGAGCAGGATCGGAAAGTTGCCTGAAGAGCTCTCCGGGCATCTGGGTCGGATCGTGGCACATTGTTGAAGCATGGAACGAGAACATTCGAGCAAGACACAAGGCCACCGCTCGATCTACTAGCACCGCAGTCTGGATGAAAGCCGCTGGCGCGAGCGCTACAGAGGCGTACCAGCGCGGTGCGGAGCGTGCCCGTCGAGACTATGATGGCGATGTGTACTGGCTTGCGACTTCAAATCGTTTCGTCTCCAGAATGCTGAAGACGGCCGGTATACAGCCCACGGCCGCGATGTTTGATGCCATCGGGTACGCGCCAGGAATCCAGAACTGTTTCTATTGGTAAAGCAGAATGCGCTTTCTTCCACAGCCTTTGCTTCGCGTACCGATTGTCGCACTGATAGCTGGCGGGACCACGGCCGTCGTGGCGTTTGGCGCGGGGGTCGTCCTCGCGATCTCACGGAACAATCCGGTCGGCTATGATATCGAGAATCCGCGGCGCGTATTCGCGGAACGTGCCCTCGAATCCGAGGTGGGTTCGATGATGTTCCTCAGTATGGCGTTCGGCGTGATCAGTGGCCTGTATCTGGTCGCGCGGCGCTCAAAGTGGCACCGAAAGCCTCTCGTGGTGCGTGTGCGCGACGCCGGTCTCGTTGGTCTGCTGAACATCGCGGGAATCATGCTGCAGAGCGTGATGGCCTATGCACGAGGGGACGGGAATGGCGGGCCAACGTTCGGCATCCTCCTCCATCTAGCGGCAGCGTTGGCGATGAACGCGCTCGTGTACGAATCGCGCTTCCGTCAGCTGACCAGCTCACGTTTGGAGGCGGAACCTTAGTTGCAGAAAGCAGCAGTCCGCAGCGGGAGGCCACGAACAACGACTAGGCTCCAGCACGTCCAGTGCGGCAATCCGCGCCGATGCACGTAGTCAGGCGCCAACGCGTTTGCGCGAGAAGCCATTCGCTCCTCGCCCCGGCACGCGCACGGTCGTCAGCGTAAAAGTCGTAGCGTCTCGTCCCACCCACCTTGCCCCCGCCCCACCCAACACGTACTCATATTGGCAACCCATACGACGGACGTAGCCGTGGCCACTCGACAACAAGTCCCGCAGGGCACACTCGCCCTCATGGTCCTCAAAACCCTCGATGGCCTCGGGCCGTTGCACGGCTTCGGCATCGCGCGGCGCATCGAGGAGACGAGTGGGCAACGCCTCACGCTCAACTACGGTACGCTCTACCCGGCGCTGCTCAAGCTGGAGCAGGAAGGCGATGTGGCAAGCGAATGGCGCGCGAGCGAGAACAACCGGCGGGCCAAGTACTACCGCCTCACGCCCGCGGGTCGCAGGCGGCTCGCGCGGGAGACGCGGGAGTGGTACGCCACCGCCGAGCTGATCGCGGCGTTTCTGCGACCACTGGAGGACGCGTGATACGACGGCTGCGCGAACTGCTGACGCGACTGCGCGGAACGGCCGCGTCGGATAACGCGAGCCGTGACTTCCAAGACGAGCTGCGCGAAGAACTCGCATCGCACGTGGAGTTTGCGACGGAGGAGAACATACGCCGCGGTATGTCACCCGACGAAGCACGACGCGCGGCACTCGCGGAGTCAGGCGGCGTGACACAAGCCGCCGAGTCTGTGCACAGGCAGCGCGGAATTCCACTGCTCGAGCACGCGGTCGCCGATGTGCGCTACGCATTGCGATCACTGCGGCGAAGCCCGGCGTACACGATCGCCTCCGTGCTGACGCTCGCACTCGGTATCGGTGCGAGCGCAACGGTGTTCAGCGTAGTCAATCGCGTGCTGCTGCACCCGGCACCGTTCGGAAACGCAGATCGTCTCGCGGTGGTCTGGCAAGCTGACCGCAATGCCGGCACTGCGAACGAGCCGACGTCCATTCCGGACTTCCGCGACTTCCAGCAGCGTAGCACCACCTTCGAACAACTCGAGGCCTTCGCGCCACTGGAACCGAGTCTGCAAGTGAACACCGGTGATCCGGAACGCATCGTCGCGCTCGAGGTCACACACGCCTGGTTCACAACGCTCGACGTGCCGCTCACGCTCGGCCGCGGCTTCACCGACGACGAAGCACGCGCCGACGGCCCGCGACGTGTGGTGATCAGCGACGAACTCTGGACATCGCACTTTGATCGCAGCCCGTCGGCGGTCGGCGCAACGCTGCGCCTGAACGATGTGGAGTGGCAGGTGATCGGCGTGGCGTCACGCGGTGCGGACTTCGGCGCACTGCAACTACTGCGCACCGCGAACTATCAGCGTGGCTTCGCCGATCGCGGCGGTCGCCCGCGCCTGGATGTGTGGATGCCGCTGCGTCCCGATCCCGAAGCGTCACGCGACAATCATCCGATCTTCGTGCTGGGGCGACTGCAAACGGGCACCACACTCTCCGACGCGCGGCTCGAGCTGGAACGCATCGCGGCCGATCTCGAACGCGAATATCCCTCGTCCAACAACGCCCGTGGTGTCAACGTTGAAGCGTTTACCGATGTAGTGTTCGCCGAAGCACGTCAGCCGCTCATGCTGCTCATGATCGCCGTGTGTCTGGTGCTGCTGGTCGCGTGCGTGAATGTCGCCAACCTGGCA
>JBBQNT010000012.1:0-33869 GCA_038330215.1 Gemmatimonadales bacterium | reverse complement strand
GTACTCGACGGGATCTTCGGCGGTCATGATGTTGGTGTCGATCGTATTGATCTTGGACAGCGCCGAGTAGAGCGTGGTGGTCTTGCCCGATCCGGTGGGGCCGGTGACGAGTACCATGCCGTACGGATTGGAGATCGCCTCCATGAACTCTGCTTCGGCGCGCGGTTCGATGCCGAAGGTCTCGAGGTCGAGCGTGAGGTTGCCCTTGTCGAGGATTCGCAGCACAACCTTTTCGCCGAAGAGCGTGGGCAGCGTGCTCACGCGGAAGTCGATGACTTTCTTGCCGACCTTGAGCTTGATGCGTCCGTCCTGCGGCACGCGACGTTCGGCGATGTTGAGCGACGACATGATCTTGAAGCGAGAGATCAGGGCCGCCTTCATTTTCATGGGCGGCTTCATGATCTCCTGGAGCGCGCCATCGATGCGATAGCGCACGCGCAGTTCGTGTTCGAACGACTCGAAGTGGATGTCCGAGGCGCCCTTCTGCACCGCATCGATGAGGATGGCGTTGATGAGCTTGACGACGGGTGCTTCTTCCACCTGCGCCGCGAGCACGCTGACATCGGCTTCGGCTTCCTGCGATTCCAGCAGCTCGACATCGGCATCGTCACCGGAGATATCCTGCAGCAGCGACTGCATCTGGATATCGGTGCTTTCGTAGTGCTTCTCGATGGCGGCGCGCATGGAATACTCGCCGGCGAGCACGGGCACGATATCGTAGCGCGTGATGAACTTGAGGTCGTCGACGACACCGAGGTTGGTCGGATCGGCGATGGCCACGGTGAGCTGTCGTCCGTCGCGCTTGAGCGGCAGGACGGTATGCTTGGACGCGAGATCGGCGGGAATGAGCTTGAGCAGCTTTGGATCGACTTCAAACCGTGCCAGATCCACGGCGGGCATGCGATGCTGCCTCGCGAGGATCTTGACGACGCTCGTTTCGGGAACGATCCCCATCTTGACGAGGGTCAGGCCGAGTCGGTGGCCGCTGACGGTCTGCTCCTGCAGCGCCTTGCTGAGCTGCTCGCGGGTGAGCAGCCCTTCGCGGATGAGAAGTTCGCCGAGTCTGTCGGCGGCCGGTAGCGGTTTGGCTGCGGCGGGTGCAATCATGGGGCGACGCGATCCGAGCGAAGGAGCGGACAAGGAATGGGAACGGGCGGCACGACGCCGGCCAGGAGCGCGGATCACCGCGTCCGACCGGAGGAGGGGTTGCCGTGTAATGGACGGAACCCGCTGGAAAACGTCACGTGGGGGGCGATGGTCTTGGCGAGTGCGGGACCGATGCCTTTGACGCGTTGCAGTTCGTCGAGCGAGCCGAAGGGACCGAGGGAGTCACGACTGGCGACGATGCGTTGTGCGAGTGCGGGGCCGACGCGAGGGAGGGCGTCGAGTTGTTCGGCAGTTGCGATATCGACGTCTATTGGCTGATCCGGCAGCGCGGACTTTTTACTGGCGGACTTCTTGGCGTTGCGTGCGGTTTCGACGGCGGCGAGTTGTCGCTCGAGTGCGGCGGCACCGGCGGCGCGCCCGGCGGGTCCGTCGCTGCCGGATTCTGCGTCTGCGGTGTTGATCGCGGACAAGGCGGCGGTATCGAGGGCGCGGTCGAAGGCGCGGGCCTGGACCACGCGGACGCCACCGCCGAGTACGGCGATGGCGGCGAGGAAGGCGATGGCCTGGCGTTCGGCGGCGGTGGGCATGGGGGCAATGTTGTGGGTGGGCGGGGGTTGTGCGTCACCGGAACGTTGCGGGGGGTGTTGTTTCCTTTCGGGGGGGGGGGCGGCGGCCCAAGGCGGTGGGAGCCGAAGGGCCCAACGATTCTTCTTGACTACATCAAAATTGGGGGCCGGACGGGGTTGGGCCGGAAGGCCCAACGGGGGGCTGAGGGAGGCCGCCAGTGCGGGGCACTAACGCAGGGCGCCGCCGAAGAAGTTCAGCTGGAGAATGGCGCTGAAGGTGGTTTGCGTGAAGCGGCGGTTGAAGGTTCGGTCATACGTCAGCACGTGGGTGCCGGAGAGCGAAAAGGTCAGGGCGTCCGAAAGATCAGTATCGGCGTTGATGTTCAGGGCTTCGCGGCCGTTGTCGGCCAGGATGGCCTCGAAAAGTGCTGAGCTGGGGGTCCCCAACGTGACCGATTCATTCGTTACGACGCTGCGGGCACTTTGGCGCTGCCAGGTGACTTGAGTGCGCAGGCCGCTGCGCTGGTTCCACTGCTCGGGCAGTGCGAAGGTGCGTGACAGGCCGAAGGACACATCTTCCGAGACGCTGTTGGTGAGGGAGCCGGGGCGTTCGTCTTCACGCGTGGTGCGACTGAGTGAGGCTGAGGTCGTGAGCGGGCCGAACAGGTCCCACGTGATGCTCGCCGAGATTGGCACACGTTCGGCGCGTCCTCGGCTGCGGTCGGCAAAACCGCCGAGTTCATTGCGTACATCGAGGCGCTGCTTGTTGAGCGCGTAGCCTGCAGTCGCGCCGATGCCGGTGAACGGGCCGATGGCGCGCAACGGTCGCCAGTTCCAGCGCAGGGTGACATCGGGATACACATCCTGATCGCTGGTAATCAGCGCCTGAAAGTCGTCGCGCACACGACGGGTCCATGTTTCGGTGCGGCCAGTTTCGGCGCGTGTGGTGAGCGACAGCGAGAGTGGCAGGTTGAGTCCACCCGTGACAATCGTGCGCCGTGAGCGACCGGCAGCGGTGGCGAATGTGCCGTCCACGCCACGGAACAGATCGATGCCGCCAAAGCCGAACTGATAGCCGGTGCCGGGAATGATGAAGGTGTTGTCGTAGTTGGAGTCGAGTGTGCGCAGCCAGGTGGCGTCAATCGGCTGGAAGAGACGCAGCCACCACGACATCAGGCCGCCGGGCGCCACGCGACCCTCAGTGAGACGGGCGATGTCGAGCGTGAATCCGCTCGAGAGTTGCTGTGTCGCGCCCAGACGCTTGGGCAACCTGAACGTGCCGGCCGAATCGCTCGCTCGTACCAGTGCGCGGGCGTTGGGATCCTTCGCCAACGAGAATCCACTGACAAACTCGGCGCGAGGCCTGAGCCACGGCAGAACGGTTGGGGCAAGGCGGAACGCGGTGGTGAGCGATCGTTCACGCTCGAGGCCGATGTCGGTGCCGAACAGTCGCAATCGTTCGGCCTGCGCTGCCACGGCGCGATCGATGCTGTCAGGCAGGATGTCAGCGTCGCTCGCGTAGTCGCGCAGGTCGAGCAACTGTCGCGCATTCATGCTGGCACTGAACGCGCCGACAGGGCGAAACTCCAGCACGCCCGTGTTCTGCCACACATGGTTGAGCGCCGTCGCCGCCTGCCCTGTGTCTCCACGTGCTTCGGCCGGCTTGAGGAACGACGTCGTGTGCGCCGCCTGTCTGGAGAGGCCGCTCGTAACGCGGAACTGCGTGGGATTCCAGCGCAGCGGAGTCTCGCGCATGGCGCGCGCGAACGACGAGTTCCGCCACGACTGCGGAAAAAGATCGAGCACCTTGGTGCTCCACGACGGAAGCGGTGAGAGACGCGGTGCGCCGGCGAGGTCGAGCGATGCGTTCAGCAGGTACGTGTTGGAACGACCGGACTGAAAGGCGCTCTGCGTGCTGCCCTTGCCCCAGGCTGCGTTGACCGCGAGTCCATTCACGAGCGGCGCGTACCACGTGTCATCGATGCGGCGATCGCGGCGTACACTCAGGCTGTAGTTCACGCGACCGGCGCGAGGACTGCGCAACCCTTCGATGCCCTGCGCCAGGATGTCGGTGCGATTGACGAAAAGCTGGTCAATCTCATTGCCGCTGTAGTCGATGGACAGCGGCGCGATGAGACCGAATCGTTTCGGCAACATGTGCTCGAGGTGCAGCGTGGTGCCCACCGAGAATCCATTCTCGGTGAGGAAACTCGGCGCCTCGCCGAGTTGGCGAAAGTGTGGATCGCGGCGGCGCACTGCGGCGCGCACATCCATGAAATCACCGGCGTTCATCGTGATGCCGAGTTCACCGGCAAAGCCCATGTCGTCGACGACGTCGGTGAGCCGGATGTCGTTGATCCACAGCTCGAGCGTGTCGTTTGGCATGATGGCGGTGGCACTTCGCGCGAGTGAATCGACTCGCACAAAGCCCACCGCGAGTTCCTGCACGCCGGCAAGGTTGGGCGGCGTGACGGTAGGGTCGGTGGTATACACGATATAGCCATCTTCGCAGACGGCGAAACGACGCACCGTGCTCGTGATCGGCAGGCCCGAGCGACGGATGAGTTCAAGGTCCGCGCCGCTGCAGGCGATGGAGTCCGTACCGCCCTGCAGGAAGAGTGTTTCGAGTCGCGCCCGCAGCGATTGCAAGCGACGGAGATCCACGCGCACTTCCGGCTCCCACGCGTTCTGCGTCGCACCCGTGTTCACCGGCGTGCGATACGCGTAGAAGTTGTGTTCATCGCGGCCGAGCTTCACAAAGCCGTGCAGTTCACCATCAGGCCCCCATCCGTTTCCCCGTCCGCGCATCCAGAGTCGCAGCGTGCGATAGCCCATGAAGCTCTTGAGGCCCTCGGGGAAACGCAGAAACGCTTCGGCGCGGTCGAACGGGCGAAAGAGCTGTCCGGGCGCACCACCCGCCAGCAGACGCAACGAGCGTTCGTTCACCTGGATACGGCTGGTTTCCAATCCGGTCTGGCGATCTTCCGGTACTTCAGCGACACCGGGCGGCGGCGTGTACGGCACGCTCGCACTCGAATCGATCGTACCCACCACCGACGCAATCACGTAGCCGCTGAAAAGCGTGCTCGACGAATCACCGGCGATGCCCGAGATCGGCCGCTCCGTACGCTTGAGCCACGGTGCGCCAACGAGGCTGACGCGCGCGAGCGCGGTGCTCACGAACGCGCTGTCGGGCAGTGCCGGATTGCTTACCATCGACACCCGCAATGCGCGAACGCGACGATCATTCTGCACACCCACCGAGTCCGTTGGCGTGCGCCAGTTGAGTCGTACCTGCACCCAGCACTGCTCGATCGAATCGGCGGGAGCGTCAATGGGTGCGCTGCGTTGGCAGCCGCCGATACGGTTCCAGGTGCGCCTGTCCGACAGGTCCACGACGAATCGCCTGAACCGCTCCAACTCTGCGGCGGACGCATCCGTGATGTTGAGCTGCCCATCGAGGTCGATGTCTTCTTCATCAAGGCGATTGTTGCGCACCGTGCAGTTTGCGCGACTGTCACCAAGCGCGAGCTGCACCGATGACGTCGCGCTGCACAACGCCACATCCGTGGTGAGCACCGGCATCGGATTCGCCTGCGTCGAGTCGATCAGTACGATCACATCGGCGCGGCTGTTCGGCAGGCCGAGGTCATTCGTGGCCGCATTGAACGCGCGCGAAAATGGATCGCGCTCGGAGTCGAGGCGATCGTAGCCTGCGAGTCGTCGTCCACGATATAGCGTATCGATGCGCGACGACGCCGAGTCGCGCCGGATGATCATCGTGTCGGGCACATACGCGACGCTGTTCTCGCTGATATCGCCAAAGTCGAAGACAAGCGACGGGTTGCGCGACTCTCGGCCCGGCTCCGTGTACACGAGTGCGTAGAACTCCAGGTTCTCCACGCGCGAGAGATCCGAGCCGCTGGGATTGAGCACGGTGCGCATACTGCGCCAGCGACGTCCCGAAGGCGCCATCGTCGCTGTCTCGCCGGTGGTCCACTGCAGCAGTGGCTTGCCGGTCGCGCGGTCGAACGAGAGTCCACCGCCCGCGCGCTGCGGATAGAGCGTCATGAAGAGCACCTGCTCGGGCGCCTGCAGACCGCCGAAGGTAAGACGGGTCGACGGGTCGATCTGGTTGATGGTATAGACGGAGAACTGTCCGCGTCTTGTGAGGCCGGCGTTTTGCCATGCGAGCGTGGTGGCGCGAGGCAAAGTGAAGAGGTTCGTGCCGAATCCCGGTATACGCTCCCCCCCCTGCGGACGGCTTCCAAAGTACCACGCACCTTCGTTCAGCTGCACACGCACACCGGCGTCACTCTCGAAGCTTTCGATGTACGCCTGGCCCGCCGCGTTGGGTCGCGGACGACTCATGGCGAACTCACCTTGTAGCGCGACCCGCGATGCGGCTGAGCGCTCGCCAAGCCCGAGTCCTGCCACGAGACGGCTGAGCTGCGGCGCCTCCCATGCGAGGTCACTGGTGATTCCGGCCACGAGCGAGCCGACCGGTTCATAGCCCAGCGCCGGCCGGTTGGATACCGAGCGCTGTTCCTGCGAAATCGCGGTGAGCGTGAACTGTCCTGCGTCGACAGGAAAGCGCGACGCAAAGCCGAGAATCGACGTCGGTGTGGCGGCTGCGGCGAAGAGCGGATTCTCTTCGTAGCGCACGTTCACCGTTCGCGGACGCGTGAACAGCGTGTCGGGACGATTGAAGAGAATGCGACCGGTTTCGTAGCTCACCGTGTAGTCACGGTCGCGCGTGAGCAGCAAGCCGTCGAGCTCGACGCGTTCGCTGCCCGGTCGGAGCTGCGTGGTGCCGAGCGTGATGCCGCTCTCGCCACCGTCCGATGCACTTTCGTACCGCGCGAGCAATCGGAAAATGGACTGCGGCCGCTGGTCCGAATACAGGTACTCGTTGGGATACGAGTAGAGCGTATCGTTGGCAGGATTCGCCATTGGCCGCGCGAGTCCGGCGCGCGCGAACGGCTGCAGCGACGGAAAGACAACGAAATAATCGCGAATGAGCTTCTGCCCTGCCCCACCGGCCGCGGACACGTTCGGATCGTTTGGTCGGGGCCACAGTCGATTCTCCACATCGAACTGCGCGCCGTTGGTTGCTTGAGCCAGTCCAAACAACTGCAAATACGTCTGCCCGCGCGACGGATCAGGCGGCTTCTCCTGATCGCCGCTCGTATTGGTCACGATCTTGAGATCGACCGTGCTGCGATCCACCTCGTCGCCGCCAAGACGATAGACGGACTTGATTTCGCGCAGGAAGTACGCGGAATCAGCGGGCTGCAGTTCCGGTTCCCACAGCAGATTGGCGAACTGTGGCTCGGGCGTGAACTGGATGTCCGGTGTGCCGCCGGTGGAGACATTGCGCCCTGGGATGCCGCCGATGTTCACGTCATATGCAACAACGAGGCGTTCGTTGTTGAGGCCGAGCGGACGCACCAGCGCGATCCAGAGCTGCGATGGATCGAGATAGTAGTCCACGTTCTCGCGCAGCACTTCGTAGATCTGTCGCGCGGGATTGCGCGCGCCGCGCACGGAGAACTGCGGGCCGAGGGGATTCTGATTCTGTGCGCCGATGAGTTGGCGGTACACGTAAACGCGTGCGGGCCGGATGGAATCGGGCAAGGCCGATGCGAGCTGCTGCATCGACTGGCGGTTGAGGATATCGATATTCGGGAAGCCGCCGAGCTGTCGCGGGTCGATGGTGAAGAAGAAGCGCCGCGACTCGATCTGGATGTCCGCGATCACGCGATCGACCTGCTGCACGGCGCGGTCACCCACGGTGAAGACGTTGTTCCGCGACACGTTGCCGCGCTGCTGCGCGACAATGGTGGAGAAAAACATCGGACCGATCTGTCCGCTGGACTGCACGCCGTAGTTGTTGGACGGGATGCCCGCCGTGAGGAACCGGGACGTTGGCGCCTGGAAGCTCACGTTGCCCACGTCCACTCGCTGCAGGATGTCGTCGGGACGCCCGCGATATGAGAGCGAGATGTTATTCGATGCGTCGAACTGGTTCTGCGAATCGTACTGCACATCCACGAATACGCGGTCGGCCACGACACCGCGCGAAAGCAGGTTGACCTGGAAATCGAAACCGGGGATATAGTTCGCGAAGCAGCTCGAGCCAAACTGCACGCGCTGCGCGACGGTACAGACTTCGTTGCGCGAGCGTTCGACCTTGCTTTCCAGTCGTGCGCTCAAGTCCACATTCAGGTCGGCCATGTCGGCGAACAGGTCGCCGGGATTGGCCGGCGCGGCGGACAGCGTGGCTGCATTGGTGCGTTCAGGCGCCGGAGCGGCGGCGAGACGCGGGCCTGCGCCGGTGAGCGCCGCCTGTACGACTCTCACCCACTGCGCGTTGCTCGCGTCCTCGACCTGCGCGCGCAGCCGGACCGATGCCGCGTCAGCCACCACCGCCGGCGGCGTGCGAAGGCGAGCGGCGACCGACAGTGGCGCCAGGCCCACGGGTGGCCGGAGGCTCAGCGAGTCGAGCGACAGGCGCAAGCGGGCCGCGAGCGGGGGCAGCCGACGCGGCGCCGTGTCTGCGCCCACCACGACGGGCGGCGGCTCCTGCGCCGCGAGGGTCGGAAACGCAGATATCGCCGCCGTCACGAGCACTGCACCGCAAGCCACACACCAGCGCCGGATCAGCGATCGCACAGGAGGGGGTGAGTGGTGTAGAAGCGCTGCGATCGCGGCACAAACGGCTCGCTCCGGGGAAGCGTCAGGAAATGCGACGGGCGAGGTCCCTTGATAATGCAGTGGATACCGGGGGAATTTAGATGAATAGAACGGGACGCGCCCGGGGGCTCAAGGCACCTTGGCACGCCCAGCGCGTGGTTGTCGGCGACGGCGGGTCGTCCGGCCACGCCGCCTTCGTTACGCCAGACCCCATGTCGTGAGGATTCTCACCCGCTATATCGTGCGCGAGCACATCGGTCCGCTCGCGTTCGCGCTGACGGCACTGACGTCGTTGCTCCTGCTCCAGTATGTGGCCCGCCAGCTCGACAAGCTGGTGGGCAAAGGGCTGCCGTGGAGTGTCATCGGTGAGTTCCTGCTGCTGTCGTTGCCGTTCACCATTGCGATGACGCTGCCCATGGCGGTGCTCGTGTCCACGCTGCACGCCTTCGGCCGGTTGTCGTCCGAGCACGAAATCACGGCGTTCAAGGCGAGTGGCGTCCGGGTACGTACACTCATGGCGCCCGTGCTACTCATTGCGGCCGTGCTGTCGCTCCTGATGGTGGGCTTCAACGACCAGGTGCTGCCACGCGCCAATCATCGCCTGAGCGTGCTGCTGGGCGACATCGTGAGCGTCAGGCCGACCGTGGCGCTCCGGGAACAGGTCCTCACGCCCGTGACGCCCACGTTCTACCTCAAGGCCGGCCGGATCAGTGACACATCGAACAAGATGTGGGAAGTGCAGATCTACGACCTGCAGAACTCGGCCGAGCGGCGCAGCGTATACGCCGACAGCGGTACGTTCACCATGTCGCCCGACAGCGTGGACATGCAACTCGTGCTGTACGACGGCGAACAGTTGCAGTTTCCTGAGGGAGACGCGCGCCGGCTGCAGCGCACATTCTTTCGCGAGCAGGTGCTGCGCGTAAAGGATTTCGCACGCGGATTCAGCTCCAGCTCGGAGGACGGCAAGTTCAAGGGCGAGCGCGAGCAGAGCATCTGCGAGTTGCAGGTCGAATACCAGAAGCGCGCCGACGATTACGAGAACCGGCGACAGCGCTGGATTGCGCAATTGCGGGCCGCGGCGAGCAAGGGGGATTCGGTGCTGCGCGTACCGCGTCCGCGCCCAGCGCACGGCGGCCTGGCGAAGCTGTACTGCGAGACGATTCCTTCGTGGTTCACACCCAAGGAAGCGGAAGCTGCGGAAGTGGACGAAGCGATGTGGACATCACCCGCGCAGGATGGTGCGCAGCAGGAGCGCGCTCGGCAGGATTCGATCCGGCAGGCCAATGCGATTCGCGAGGCCGCTCGGCTTGACAGCATTCGTCGTGAGATCGCACGCCGCGACAGCGTGATGGGTACTGTCCGGCCCGCGCCCGGCGGCACGCCGCTACCATCGGTCGCGCCGGGCCTCGTGCCCGGACAGCGTCCCGACGGCCTGGCGGTACCCGATGGCATGATCAACCCCGACAGTGCCATGGCCGCGGCACAGGCGGCGGCAGCGCAGGGCGCGATGATGCCTGATTCGACCGGAAGCGCGGGCAATCCCATGGGTGCGGCAATGTTCGCCGTGTCCGAGGAATCGCTGGAGCTCGCACTGCGCGAAATGAGCAAGTATGCGGTAGAAGTGCAGAAGAAGTTCGCCATCTCCATGGCGTGCTTCGTATTCGTGCTGTTTGGTCCACCGATTGCGCTGCGTTTCCCGCGCGGTGGCGTGGGCGTGACGATTGGTGTCTCACTGGTGGTGTTCGGTGCGTACTATGTCTGTCTCATGGCAGGCGAAACGCTGGCGGACAAGGGCACCCTCGACCCGGTGCTCGCGATGTGGGCGGCGAACGTGATCTTCACACTCGTCGGCCTTGTGCTGCTATGGCGCGTGGAGAACTCAGCCGATGCGTCGCGTGGCGGCGGTATCGCGGAGTGGTGGTCGAACCGGCGAAACCGACGATCGCTGGCACGCGGCGCCCGCAAACCCGAGCCCAGCGGAGCGCGCGCATGAGCGTCGCCGCCGATTCGGCGCCCAGGCGCCGCTGGCGTCTGATGCGCCCCCTCGACCGGTATGTGGCAACGGAGTTCCTGCGCATTTTCGTGGTCACCAGCATCGGGTTTCCGTTCCTCGTTTTCGTGGTCGATCTCGTGGACAACCTGCGCAAGTACACCGAACGCCAGGTGCCCGCGCTCGATATCCTGCTGAGCTACTGGTATTTCCTGCCGGACACGATGTACAAAGTGCTGCCGGCGTCGGTGCTGTTTGCCACCGTGTTTTCCGTGGGCAACTTCACGCGTCACGCCGAAATCACGGCCGCCAAGGCGTCGGGCATGAGCTTTCACCGGTTCGTGGCGCCGATTTTTGTGCTCGCGCTCTTTGCGGGCGGACTGGGTGTCGTGATCGGTGAGCTGTCACCGCCCGCGAACGCCATTCGCAACGAGTTGCTGCTCGAGACCTGCCGAAGCGGCGGCGCGCCCTCGGCCGGCCCCGCCGTGTGCAACGAGTCGAATACCACGCGCTACAACTTCGTGTTCGGCGCGGAGCAGGGGCGTGTGGTGCGGGCGACGTTCCTGAACGTCACCGAAGCGACCATGCAGACGGTGGAGACGGAGCAGCGGGGCGATTCGCTCATACCCAGCACCGTGGTATCCGCGGCGAACGGCGCATACACACCCGAGCGCGGCTGGGTACTGCGAAACGGTCATATGCACGTGCTGCCAGACCGACAGCAGGACGTGATGATCCAGTTCGACTCCATGATCGATCGCCGGATGGTCGAAACCCCGACCGAGCTTCGCGCGTCCGACAAGGTACCGGAAGAGATGACCTTCGCGCAGCTCTCCGCGTTCATCGCAACCCTCGAGCGCGCGGGTGCGGATGTTCGCGGATTGCGCGTGGAGCGCATGCTCAAGATCGCCATTCCCGCTACCTGCGTACTGATTGCCATGTTCGGCGCGCCGCTCGCGACCAGCACCAAGCGCGGCGGCACCGCATTCGGCGTTGCGGTGAGTCTGGGAACCACCGTTACCATTCTCGTGCTGATTCAACTCACCAAAGCCGTGGGCAAGTCGGGGCTGGTTTCGCCTGAACTGGCCGCCTGGTTTCCCAACATTCTGGTGGGCGCGGTAGCCATCGTGCTGCTCGCTCGCGTGCGGACCTGACCTGATGCTCGAAGAAACGTGGCGCACGATGCATCGCGGCGTGCGCCGCACGCTGACCAGTGTCGGCGAATATGGCTACTACCTGCGTGACATCATCCGCGCAGCCTCGGAGACCGACACGTGGCCGCGCGAGACCGTGCGGCAGATGCGCGTGATCGGCGTGGAATCCGTGCTGCTCACGATCATCGTCGCGGGCTTCCTGGGCGGCGTGACAGCCTTCCAGACGCGTTTCCAGCTCTTTCCCGGCGTGCAGGTCTCGGCCGTCGGACTGATCGCGCGCCAGAGCATCGTGCTCGAGCTGGGCCCGCTGCTCACGGCACTCGTCCTCACCGGTCGGGTGGGCGCGCGCATGACGGCCGAAATCGGCACCATGCGCGTCACGGAGCAGATCGACGCGCTCGAGACGCTCGCGTACAACCCGATCGCCTTCCTCACGCTGCCGCGCCTGCTGGCGGCGCTGGTGATGCTGCCAGCGCTGACGATGCTCGCCAACTCGGCGGCGCTCGTGAGCGCCTGGCTGACGCTGATTCTGGCCACCGATGTGCGCACGCTCGACTTTGTGGAAGGCCTGCGCATTGCGTTCGCGCCGTTTCAGGTGGTGTACAGTTTGATCAAGGCGTTCTGCTTCGGCGGCGCGATCGCGTTCGTATGTTCGTATCAGGGGTACATCGCGAAGGCGGGGGCGGAGGGAGTAGGACAGGCAACGGCAACGGCCGTGGTCATCACCTCCGTGGCCATCCTCACGCTCGACGCCATCGTGGCCGCTGTGTTCGCGCCGTTCATCCAGGCGTGAGCACCGTGCATGAGCACGGTGCGTGTCACGTGGGAGGCTTTTGTGTTTTCACCAGGGTTTGACAATGGATCGGTCGCATGAAACGTCGTGACGAAGTGCTCGTGGGGCTCATGCTCATCATCACCGTGGTGGTCGGCGTCGCCGGCACGGTGTGGCTCGCGCGGGGCGGACTCACGAGCGGCTATCCCATGTACGCGCTTTTCCCATGGGGCGCAGGCCTCAAGAACGGACAGCCGGTGCTGCTCGCGGGCGTCAACATCGGATTTGTCAGCAAGGTGGAGCTGATTCCCGACGGCACGCTGCTCGTCACGCTGGCGGTGAACGAGGAATACAAGATTCCCGAGGGCACAACCGCAGCGGTCGAGCCCAACGGCATCTTCGGCGACCAGCTCATTGCGCTCAGCCCACAGCTTCGCGTCACCACGTACCTGGCACAGGGCGACACGATTCCCACAGGCGAGGGCACGCCTACCACGGGCGACGTGCTGACCAAGGCCGATTCCATCGCGGCAGAAGTCGAGGCGATCGCCACGTCGGTGCGCTCGGAGTTTGTGACGGGCGGAGGCATCGCCGAACTGCGCAAGGCGACCGGAGAACTGACGGCGCTCATCGCACAGCTGACGTCGGTGGCGGCGGACCAGTCGCGTGAGCTCACGAAGACGCAGGCGCAGCTGCGCTCCACGCTCGCCGCCGTCGACTCCACCGTCGTGGATTCCACGCTGCGCGCATTCCGCACCACGAGTGCAAACCTCGCGCAACTCTCGGCCGACTTCGAGCAAACGCGTGCGCAGCTTGGCTCGATCCTGACCAAGGTCGATTCGGGCAACGGCACGGCTGGACGCCTGCTCAACGACCCCACGATCTACGCGCGCGTGGATTCGCTGCTGCTGCGCCTCGACGCGCTGGTGCTGGATGTCAAGACGAACCCGCGCCGTTACATCAACCTGCGCGTGTTCTGAGCGCGAAAGGCAAATGCTTGTGATGACTGGATGCATACCCGACTCGGCGAGCACCGCCGCGCGCAGTGCTTCGCCGAGTGGTTGGCGCCGAATCGGGCGCGCCTACTCGATGGGTCTGCTGGCGCTTCTCGCCGCCTGCAGTGGTGGCAGCGGGCCAAGCGGTCCGCCCGAGCCGCCGCCCAACACCTGCACCACGACGCCGCCCGCGATCGCCAGTGGTTACTATAGCGCGGCGCGAAACCGCTGTGGCGCCGCGCTGCTGAACTCGGTGCACGAGATCATTCGTGGGCAGCGCGTGCTGGGCTACACCTTCGCGCGTGATTCGCTGTACGCGTTCATCGACCGCGGCGATCGCATGTGGATCGTGGACGTTTACACGGGCCGTGAAGCAGTCGGCGTGACCACGCGCGCGTCGGCGGCGGCGGCGAACATCAACACGGAGCACGTGTGGCCCCGCAGCCGCGGTGCGGAGAACGATCCATCGCTGAGCGACCTGCACCACCTGTTTTCGAGTGACGAAGCGGCCAACTCGCAACGGCTCAACTATCCGTTCGGAATTGTGCGCGGAACGGTGCTGTGGACGAGCAGCAATCCGCCCACGGCGGGCGATGTGAGCCGGCTGGGCTACGCCAATGGCAACAGTGGCCTGCTCGTGTTCGAGCCTCGGCCAAGCAAGCGCGGTGATGTGGCGCGCGCGCTGCTGTACTTCTACACGCGGTACAATACGCAGCGGCCGAGCGGGTACAGCCTGGCCAACTTCGCGGCCGAGCGGGATTTGATCATCGCGTGGGCCAATGAGGATCCGCCGGATGCGTGGGAGCGGGCGCGCAACGACGGTGTGTTTCGAGCGCAGGGGAACAGGAATCCGTATATCGACTGGCCGGAGTTGCTGACGCTGATACCGAGCTTTCCGCTCAACTGAACGGGTACTGAAATAAATACGCCCCCGCTGCGAGTGATCGCGGCGGGGGCGTTCGCTTTGTCGACGAGGCGTTGGACAGGCTTTTTGGCTCGGTTCGTCGTACGAAGGCAGAGGTCGAATGGCCGGACGGACAAGGCCTGACAGCCTCATGGACGAATCTGACTGACGCTCGGAGCCATAAGGCGGTAGTTCAGATTCGTCTATCCGGCCCTATGGCCTGGTCCATCAGGCCATTCGACCGTGGTGCCTCGTACGCGGAACAGGGCGCCAACGCCTGCCCCGCACCAACGCCTGCCCCGCGCGAACGCGTGGCAGGCGACGCAGCCCGATCAGAACACGTACCTCACGCCAACCTGCATGCTGAACTGCAGCAGCAGATTCGCACCCAGCGGCCTCCTATCGCCAAAGAAGTCCGTGAGGTTGTACCGGATCGTCTCGTTGTTCGCGTCGTACGATACCGGCACCATCAGGTTGCGGCGGCTCGTCGAGACCGACTCGTACCGGCCCCAGTTCTTGTTCAGGCCGTTGAGCACGTTGAAGAAATCGAGCGTGAGCTCCGCGTACTGCCCACTGCGCGTGGGAATGCGATTGCGCAGCGACAGGTCGAGGCGGTTGAACCATGGCTGGCGACAGGTGTTGCGCGGAATGATCGAGCCAATGTGCTCGCTGATGCACTCGTTTGCATCAAGGTAACCACGGTAGATGTCACGCTGCGCAGCCACATAGGCCGCCTGCTCCGCCGCTCCGGTGATGCTGGTCGGAATGTTCACCGGAAAAACTTCCGGCGCGAAGATGAACGGACGGTCATTGAACGAGAGGCCGTCACCATTCAGGTCGCCGCCCTGCTCCGGGCCCCACGGCGTGCCGCTCTGCAGCCGCCAGATGCCGCTGAGGCGGAAGCCGAATGGCAGCGTGGTGAACCCGGAAACGATCACGGTGTGGTTGCGCACGAACTCGGACGGTCCCCAGCCCTTGTCCGTGTCGCCAACGCCACCAATGTCGTTTGGCCCCGAGGCCCCGATGCGCGTGTCGTTCCAGCCGGCAAAGCTCGTGCAGCAGGAGAAGGAACTGTTGTCGGACGCCGTCGTGTACGTGTACGAGGCGCGCACCGATGACTCGGCGCCGAGGCGGTGGTCCATGTTGAACGTGGCCGCGTGCGACACCGCACGACCATCGTAGAAGTTCCGGAAGATGTTGCCGAAGTCGGTGTTGATGAGGCGATCGTTGCCTGCCGGGGCGTTCGGGGCAAAGCGATCCACCGGTACGTACACCTGGCGGCCGCCCTCGTTGGCCAGTGCGAACAGCGGCGCGCGCAGGTTGGTGTTGCGCACCGTGTACAGCTTGGACGTCAGCGCATACAGATAGTCAGCCGAGAAACGCGTGCGATCGCCGAGTTGCCGCTCGAAGCCAAGATTGGCGCGGTACGTCTCGGGAATCTCGAAGCCGCGCGTCCAGAACGAGAACTCCGGAATGCCACCGATGCCAGCGGCGCCAGCGCAGTTGAACGGATTGTCGTCGCCGCTCGCGGCCCAGTCGCGGTAGTTCTGCACCGGCGGCGGCGCGTTGTCGTCGCCCTCGGCTGCGCTGCCGTTGCACACCAGATTCTGCAGCGGCACGTCCGTGATACCGACGTTCGAGCCGAGCACCGCCGGCAGACGGCCGTAGAACAGGCCCACACCCGCGCGATAGACCACGCTCGCGTCGCCGTTCCGATCCCAAGCGAGCGAAACTCGCGGCGAGACGTTGTTCTTGTCGATCGGTGCAACACCGGTCTCGATACCGAACGCCCGCTCCGCGTCGACCACGCGTCCCGGCGCGTCGCCAAACCGTGAGTAGTCGTAGCGCACACCCAGTGAGGCGAGCAGGCGCGGCGTCACGCGCCACTGATCCTGCGCGTACACCGAGTACTCCTGCACATCGAACACCGCGCGCGGCGGCTGGCCGTCGGAGCGCACGTTGCGCGTGTACTGAAGCGGCTTGAAGTTCTCGAGTGCTTCGAGGTTGTCGAACGTGTAGAAGCCCGACCCCTGGTTCCAGAAGTCGTTCTCGTAGTGCGCGAAGATGTTGTTCGTGCCGAACTTGAGGGTGTGCGCACCAAGGTCGATCGTGGTGTTGTTGACGAGCTGCACCTTGTTCTCGATCAGGCGATTGCGGAACGCGATGCTGTTACCGCCCCACGCGAACGCCTCGCCGGTGCTGACGTTGTTCACGCGCAACTGCGGCTTGAGATTGTTGCCCACGCGTGGACGGTCCTCCGTGGAGTACTGAAAGCGGAAGACGTTGGACACGCGGTTGCCAAGTGCGCTCGTGAGTTCACCCACCAGCGAGTTCGTGCGATTGCTGAACGCCTCGGCCTGCGACAAGCCGCCGATGAACGTGCCGCCAAAGGTCTCGTTGCCGTTGTCGTAGTCGGACCAGTTGTTGCGCAGCGACAGGCGATGTCGGTCGTTGATGTTCCAGTCGAGACGGGCGAACGCCGTGATGACGTCGTTTCGCGTCGCGAACTCGTCGTACGCACCCTCGGCGCCGGTCACGCCGTACTGATTCTCGAGGATGCTGAAGAATCGGCCGAGTGAATCGGCGGTGGTACGCGCGCGCTGCGCCTGAGCCAGCAGGTTCGCCGCGGAATCGGGAAACTGTGCCGCGCGCCCTTCGAGATCGGTTGCGCGGTTGAGCAAATTGCCGGGACCATTCGGCACAAACGGTTCGCGTCGGCGCTGTCCGTCTACCGAAACGAGCCAGAACAGCTTGTCGCGAATGATCGGACCTTCTGCCTGGACGGCGAACTGCTGCACCTGGAAGTTGCGCACAGGTGTACCGTTGAAGTTTTCGGCGGTGAGCGCTTCCCCGCGGTAGTTCCCGTAACCCGTTGCGCGGAAGGTGTTCGTACCGCCCTTCGAGATGATGTTGATGATGCCGCCAGCATAGTTGCCGTACTCGACGTCAAACCCGTTCGTGATGATCTGGAACTCCTTCACCGACTCAATGGAGAAGTTGAACGGAATGCGACTACCGCCGCGGTTTTCGCCAAAGAACGTATTATTGGCGTCTACACCGTCAAGCTGCACGTTGGTCTGCGACGGACGCGCACCGGCGATGGAGAACTGTCCGCCCGTGGTCGCTTCCGGCGTCGGGCTCACCAGCCCCGACAAGTTGATGAAGTCGGTGAAGTCGCGGCCGAGCGTGGGCAGGTTCTGGATTTCTTCCTGCGACACATTCTGCTTGACACCGCCGTCGGCGACGTCGATGCGCGGTGCACCGGTGATGCTCACCACACCGAGTGTCGTGGCTGCGTCGGCGAGTGAGAAGTTGACCGTGGACGTACTGCCGACGGAGACACGAATGCCGGTGCGCTCCTGCGGCTGACTGCCGATGCGCCTGACGGACACGCGATATGTGCCGGATGGCAGCAGGCGAATGACGTACGTGCCGTCATCGTTCACCGACGCATTGCGCACGAGGCCTGTTGCCTCGTTGGTGGCCGTGACCACGGCTCCCACCACGGGTGCGGCGTCGGTTCCGGTCACCAGACCACGAATGGCGCCGGTGGTTTCCTGCGCACGCACCGTCGGTGTCAGCACCGCCATGGCAAACAAGGCGAGTGCAGCGCTGCGCACAATACGCGAACACGCATGAGCCAGGCGCGTCATCACGCGCGGGCGATCCAGATTTACGAGCACGAAACCTCCGTTACGTCCTGCAGGCTGCGTGGCTGCAACTGCGTCGCGCCACGGAAGAATCCGAGAATACCGGTGATGTCATAACAGCGGCCGGCGGTAAAGGCGCTTGTGCCGATGCTCGTGTTGGCATTGCCGTCGAGGCGAAGAACGGCCGAGCCTGAGCCATCGTCGATCGGCGCATTGCTGCCGGTAAACGTGCCTGCAGTTACACCGCGCACACGTACCAGCCGTCCGACATTCGACGAAAGCGGCGTAGTGGCCGCCGCGGCCTGCGCCGTGGTGAGCTCCACAGGCGCTGCGAGCGTGCCGCCGCGTCGAACGTTTGCGCCGACGCGAGGTGAGGTGATCTGCAACTGATCGTTGAACGCCCCCAGCTCGCCGGTGACTTCGATCGTGTCTCCTTCGAGAAGGCCGAGCGATGCCGCGACGCCGAACACCTGAATGCCGCCCGACGGATCCTGCAGGTACAGATTGTCACTACGGAAGCGGCCTGGCTGCGCGGTGACTACGCCGGCAATCGTGACGGTGGTTCCAGTCGGATTCGACTTGGCCATATTGATACGCACCACGCAGCCGAACTTGAGCGGCGTGGGCACGAATGTTTCCTCGTTGCGATACACACTGGGCCGCGCGCCGCACCAGACGAACTGGCTGGCGATGATGTCCGAGCTGCGCACGACATCGAGATCGTGCGTGCCGACGGGCACATCGAGCGCGTAGCGGCCGTCCGCGGTTGTGGTGCCCGACGCGAGCACGTTGTTGGTGCCGCGATCGAGCAATCGCACCGTGACGCCGGACAGGGCCGAGTCGCCGGCGGTTGGCGTGTACACGTCGTTGTTGTCGCGGTCGAAGAAAAGGATACCCGCGACGCGACCCGTCTCCGAGACGGGCGAGAGCGGTTCCGGATCGTCGACGCAGGCGCTGCTGATGACGCCGAATGTGAGTGCCACGAATACGGGTAGCAATCGCCGCACGCGAAATGGAATAGGCATGGTAGGCATCATGGAGTGATGTCGCTCGCGAAGCGGACCTTGATCTGCGCGGCACCACGGAACTGCGTCAGAATGCCCGTGATGGTGTAAGTGGAACCGACGGTGAAGTTGGCTCGGCTGATACCGCGCAAGGCGCCGCTCACGCGCACGCGCACGTTCTCGCCGTCGGCGGTGCCGTCCACATTGAACGCGGCACCCGTACCACCGCCGATGCTGGTGACGGTGAAGTCGTCGAGCACGATGAGCTGTCCCTCGCGAGTGCGGGCATTGACCTCGATACCCGTTTGCGGGATCGCAGTGACCGGCGAGCCAGCACCGGTTCGCACAACGGTGGGCGCGGAGAGTTGCAGCTGGTCGTTGAAGGCGCCGCGCGCTCCGGTTACCTCGACCGCATTGCCGAGCTGGAAGGTGAGCGTGTCGGCAGTTGGCACGGAGAACACGGCGATGCCGCCAGTCGCGTCCTGGACCCAGATTTCAGAGTTGGAGCCTGAGGGGAATGCCGCCGGCGGCACCGTGAGGCGGCCGGCAACGGTGTAGATCGTGCCGTTGATTGCGCTCGCACGCACCGTGCCGATCGGCGTGATCGCGGCGCCCAACTCGAGGTCGTCCCGGTCGCGAATCTTGATTTGCGCCGTGCCGCGGAACTGCGTGAGCACGCCGGTCACGTCGTAGCGGTTACCCACCACGAAATCGGCGCGAGAGAGTCCCGTGCCGAGCGATGCCACGCGAATCTGCAGCGTGTCGTTGGCCGCGTCCTCGGCGATCACGTTGAACGCGGCGCCAGTACCGCCCGGCACCGACACGATCGTGAGCCCGGTGACTCGCACCAGCTGACCGTCACGTGTGAGCGCGTCGGCCTGCGCGGCCGTCTGCGGAATCGGAGCGCGCTGGGTCCCAGTGCCGAGGCGATTGAACCGCGACACACTGATCTGCACCTGCTCGTTGAAGGCGCCGCGTGCGCCGGACACCTCGACCCGATCGCCGCGCGAAACGGTGAGGCTATCCGCACTCGGCACGGAGAAGGCGGCAATGCCACCTGTCGCGTCCTGCACCCAGATCTCGGAGTTCACGCCACCGCTGCCGGAGGTGAAGAGTCCGGGCTCGACCGTGACGTTGCCCACCACCGCCACGGTAGAGTTGAGCGGACGCGTACGTGCCTCGGCCACCGGAATCACCAGCGCGCCGGTGAAGATGGACGTCACGGTGTTGCTCGAGCCCGCGTTCACCGAAATGGAGCGCGTGGCGCCATTGGGGAAGTCGATGCTGCCCGGATTTTCGAGGCGCAGCGAATACGTGCCGGGCGTCAGGAATCGGAACGAGTATAAGCCGTCGTTGTCCGCAATCACGGAGTCGCGCGTTATGCCCCCCTGCGAGAGCACCGCGTAGAGCCCGGCGCCGGGCGTGTCGCCTGGGCTAAAGTCACCCGAGGCATCATCATCACGGAAAATCCGGCCCGTGATGGTGCCCGGAATCCAACTGTATCTGATCTCCGGTGCCCGCACCTGGCCGATCGCACTCACCACAACCCGTGGAGCCAGCGACGTGCTGAGCACGGTCCCGGCGGGAGGCGTGGCCGGCAGCGCGAGGCTGTATGCTCCGGGAGCGACCTCCGGGAAGGTCGCGACGCCCTGCGCGTCGGAGGTCGCCTCGGCGGCCAGCCCCGCGCCGTCGGTCGACGTCAGGGTGAGCGCGACGTTGGCCAGGCCGCTGTCGGCGGCGGTGAAGGTGCCGGAGGCGTCCCGGTCGAGGTAGACGCGCACGTCGACCGCCGCCGAATCGCCCTCGGGTGCGACCGCCTCGTCGCAGGCGCCGAGCGCGAACAGGGTGAGCGCGGCCACGGCGGGCAGGGCGCGGGCGCTGAGGCGCCGCATGTCCCGGCGCCAAGGGCGCAAGAGCGTGAAGGAATCAGGCATTCGTTGGGAAGTGAGCCAGATCATGAGAGATGCCGCCGAAGTGGGCAGGACTTAACCACAGCAAGCAAACGTGCTGCACGGCGAAAAAAGCGCGCGGCGCAGTCACGGGCACGTAACGTCCGTTACAAACGAAGCGGTACCGCCGAATTCTGCAAGTCGCGCGGCTGGAGGCGTGCTGAACAAAACCGCCCCCTGCCGGCTGGGCAGAGGGCGGTTTGGCACAGCGGCTGGCGACCGGGCGGGAGGTCCGGTGCCAGCGTCAGTTCACTGCGTCAGTTGAAGATGTAGCGGAAGCCAAGCTGCATGCGCCAGACGTCGCCCAGGCCGGCGGTCCGCTCGAACGAATTGGGCGCAAGCAGTTCCGACCCGACATTACGGAAGCGATGCCGCGCCGCACCGCTCGCATCCGCGCCGCGGGCTACGAGCGGCTGCGTCTGCACGACACGATACCCGGTGCCCCAGTCGCTGTTGAGCAGATTGGCAAAGTTGAGGATGTCCAACCGGATCTGCAGCGTGTTCTTCTGGCCGGCCACGTTGGTAAAGAGCTCCTGCGTGAGGCTCACGTCCGTGTTGTATACGAGTGGCAGGAAGATTGCACCGCGCTCAACGTATGAGCCGCGGTTCGCGCTGAGATACTTGTCCTGCTGGATGTACGCTTCCCACGCTGCTTCCTGCTGCGCCACGGTGAAGGTGGTACCGCCCTGGTTCGCCGGCAGCGTGTACTGCTCAAAGTTCATCTCTTCGACATTGCGCGGAATGTACAGCAGGTCGTTCGAAAAGCCGCCATCGCCGTTCAGGTCGCCCGAGTACGTGTAGCCAAAGTTGCCGGCATTCCGGCCTTCGAAGAACAGCGACACACCCGTCGCGCCAAAGCCGAAGTATTGCTTCTTGTACGACAGGGCGCCGAAAAAGCGGTGGCCGACAGCGTTGCCCGAGATGCCCACGCCCGGACTGTTCGGGTTGCCGGCGTGCTGGCTGTTGTTCCACGAGCCGAAGGCGATCGAGCCGGCGTCCACGGTGTTGCGCGACATGCCGTAGCTGTAGGCGGCCTTGGCGAAAAATCCGTTGGAGAAGGCGCGTTCGAGTGAGGCAGACGCATTCCATGCCGTTCCTTCGGCCTGATTCTGCAGCACCACGGCACTCGAGACATTGCTGTTGATGCGATTGCCGGCAGCCCAGCGCGGACGGTCATCGGCGCCCGTGAAGTTCGTGCTCGGCTCCGACAGGTTGGCGTTGATGTAGTTGATACCGTTCACATCTCGGCTATACAAAAACTCCGCAGTACCAACCAGACCGTACGGGAGCTGCTGGTCAACGGCAAGGTTGGTGCGCCAGATCTGGGGGAAGCGGAAATCGGGTTCGGTGAGCGCCAGTTCATACGACGACGCCGGCGCGCCGGTCACGTTCTGCGGCTTGTAGGCATCCGGGTCGGGATTGAACGGTCGCGTGTTGGTATTGTCACGCTGCTCGAAGCCGGTGAGCACGCCCGTATTGCCGACCTGATTGGAAATCCACACATACGCCGGTCGCCCGGTGAACACGCCGGTTCCGCCGCGTACCTGCGTTCGACGATCGTTGTTCACGTCCCAGTTGAAGCCAATTCGCGGCGAGAAGAGCGGATTCGCATCGGGCAGCTTGCCGGTCTCATACTGCACCGCATTACCGTCGGCATCGCGGAACGTGAGGTTGTCAGCGAGTGCGTTGGTGAAGCCGGTCTCACCGAACACCGGCACCTCGATGCGCAGGCCGTAGGTGATGCTGAGGTTGTCCCGCGCGCGCCACTTGTCCTGCGCGTACACGCCGCTGTAGTTCACTTCGAGCGGCTGAACCGGCTTGTCCTGGCCGGGAATGTTGGACCAGCGTACCTGGAAGCGACGCAGGCTGACCGGCGACGTGGTGCGGTTCGGGTTGGCGATGAAGTCGTTCGCATCGGTGTAGAAATCGGCGAGCGAGTTGTACACGTACGCACTCTGCGAACCCGGGAAAAACACATTCTGCGACTCGTACCGCTCGAAGCTCACGCCGAACGTCGTCTCGTGCCTGTCACCGTAAATGGTGAAGTTGTTCTGCAGCTGGAAACTGTTGTAGCGAAGTTCGTTGCTGGGCGAGAATGGCTCGAAGCCGAACGACGTGTACGTCACCCCGCCATCGAGGATGTCCACCAGCGGGAAGAAACCGCCGGTGGTAGCGCGGCTCTCATCACTCTTGTCGTAGCCCAGGATCAGCTGATTGCTCTTGTTGCCGCCGAAGGTGGAGTTCCACTCTCCGACCAAGGAGCTGCGGTTTTCCTGGATGCTGTAGTTGGTGCTCTTGAAGTTGAGCGCGTTGGTATTGGTGCGTCGACCGCCGAACCCAAGCGACGAAGAGTTGGACGCCAACTGATCGGCGGACGATTCGAGCTCCGAGTAGCGCAGGCTGAACTTGTTGTTTTCGTTCAGGTTGAAGTCGAGCTTGCCCAGGAAGCGGCGTGACGGCGTTTCGGCATCGTAACCCTGGTAGGGGCCGGTCTCGTACCCGAAGTTCTGCTGCAGGAAGCTGCTCAACTGGTCCAGGTCGGTCTTCTGTACGCGCGTGATCGTGCCTTCGACCGTCTGACCACCGGTGTTGGCGGTGAAGTTGGTGGCCGGCTCGATGATGCCGTCGTCCTCGAAGCTGCCGAAGAAGAACAGCTTGTCCTTGAGGATCGGGAAGCCCAACGTCACGCCAATGTTGCTGAACTCGGTGACGCCGGGATTGAATGGATTCGCACCGGCCTGGGTGCCCACGAAGTCCTGATTGCGCGTGAGGTAATACAGCGAACCTCTCACCTCGTTCGTGCCGCTTTTGGTCACCGCGTTTACCGCCGCACCCGTGAAGTTGCTCTGGCGCACGTCAAACGGTGCAATGTTCACCTGCACCTGTTCGATCGCGTCAAGCGAGATCGGCGCCACACCCGTTCGATCACCAGGCACTGGGGCCAGGCCGAACGAGTTGTTGAAGTACGAACCGTCTACCGTGATGTTGTTCAGTCGCGGATCGGTACCGGCGAACGAGTTGCCGCTGGCCTGCGGCGTGAGACGCACGAAGTCGTTGAGTCGGCGGGAGATCGTCGGCAACTGCTCGATCTGCTCGCTGGCCACAGCCGTAGCAGCACCGGTGCGCGCCGAGCTGATGATGCCCGCTTCACCAGTGACGGTGACGCCGGCGATCGTCGTGGTGACCTGCGACATCTTGAGGTCGACGTCCGTCGCGGCGCCGAGCGAGAGCTGAATCCCTTCACGCGTCACGCGTCCGTATCCGATGCGCGTAGCGATCACTTCGTACGGACCACCCACGCGCATGGCCGGCAAGAAGAATCGTCCGTCCGCGCGAGTAACAGTGGCATACCGACTGCCGGACGGCGTGTGAATGGCCTCAATGCGCGCGCCCTCGAGCGGCGTGCCGTTCTCGCCCGTGACTGCGCCACGCATGGACGCGGTGGTCACCTGCGCGCCAAGCGGCATGACTCCAAGAACGGCGGCAAACGCGGTGACGACAGCGACCGCAAACCGACGTGCAATACGATGCATGAGAATGCTCCAAAAAGATTTCGGATTCCTGCGAGAGCCGGGCACAGGTCGACTTACCCATGGCCCGGCGACGTTCCTGCGCTTCAAAGCTACTGGTCCGGGCAGATTTCAACCAACGACCACATGTAACCGGCGCGTCACGAGCGGTTACCGCGAGGGGTTTCGCGACACCGTCAGGCGCGCCTCCCGACTGTGAGGTAGTAGACCGGAATGCCAGCCGCGATCACCCCCAGCACTGCCAACGTCCCCAGACGGGCTCCGGGATCCACGATGGCGTTCACCAGCAGGAACACTGTCGCGGCGATGAAGAGCAGCGGCACGATGGGATAGAGCGGCACCCGTACCGAGGGATTCCAATCCGGACGGCGACGCAGCGGGAAGATGGCCGACACGCCGAGGATGTAGAACACGAGCGAGGCCGTCACAAAAATGTCCGCCAGCTGCTCAAATGAACGGAGCAGCACGAAACCGATGCCCAGCGCGGCCGCGAGGCCGATCGCGATGTATGGTGTCTGATACCGCGGGTGAACCGACGCCACCTTGTTGAAGAAGAGCTTGTCGTCAGCGAGGGCGAAGAACACGCGCGGACCGGTGAGCATGGAGCCGTTGATGGAGCCGAACGTGCTCACGAGTACGGTCAGCGAGACCAGCGTCACCCCGATGGGACCCACCAGCCGCTCGGCGACATCGGCGGCCACCAGGCGGGCCGTGCGGATCTCCTCGATGGGCAGCACGGACAGGTACGCCAGGTTCGCGAGCAGGTAGATGAAGATCACCGCCAGCGTGCCGATGATGATGCCGCGTGGCAGATTGCGCCGCGGGTCCTTCACCTCGCCGCCCACTTTGGACAGGTCCTGCCAGCCGTCGAACGCCCAGAGCACCGAAACCAGGGCGAGGCCGAACGCGCCGACGGAGAAGCTGCCGGGCGGTATCGCCGGCGTGAAATGTCCCCCCGTCTTCGGCAAGCCGAGCGCAAAAGCGAGCAGAATGATGATCATCAAACCGCCATACTTGGCGATGGTGGTGACGTTCTGCACCATCGAACCCCAGCGCAGGCCCACGATGTTGATCGTGGCCATCAGCGCCAGCGCGGCCGCGGCGAGAAATCGTGCGTACGTGGCAAACGGCTCCAGCTCCGGATCGAAGCCGATGCCGCGCATGAAATACTCGGCGAACGTGATCGAGATCGCGCCGAGTGCGGCCGCTCGAACCAGCAGCAGTTCCGTCCAGCCGAATAGAAAGGCCGGTAGCCGGCCCCACCCTTCGCGGATATACGCGTAAATGCCACCAGTGCGAGGCAGGGCGCCCGCGATCTCCGCCAGCGTGAGGGCGCCGCAGAGCGCGAAGAGGCCGCCCACCGCCCAGACGATGAGCATTGGCGCGGGTCCGGGCAGGCGATCGGCAATTCCGGCGGGCGAGCGGAAGATTCCGGATCCGATCGTGGAGCCGACGAGCACGGCGATCGCAGAGAACAGACCGAGCTGGCGGGGCAGCTCTCTTGAAGGGGCGGCGGGCGCCACGGGAGGGGAGGTGGGCATGGTGGGCGAAGCTACTACGCTTGCCGCCATCCCGCACGGGGGCGAAGTTTCGCAGGTTGATTTCCCGACGCGCTGCTCGTGTCGTGGATCCGTAGTCGCGCCAGTTACCGAGGCGGCGTTCCCGCGCCCTGATATCCATGTCTGCTGCTGTTCATGACCTGCTTTTCTGGGCTGGCGTTGCGCTCTGTGCGGTTGCGCAACTGTTCATCCTGAAGGCGGTGTTCTTTCCCGGCCCACTTCCGGTGGACGGTCCGGCGGCCGACGGGCGCGCGGCTGGTCGGCTGCGGCCTGCTTCGCGTCCGCTCGAGATGGCCTGGGTGGTGCTACCGGCGATCGGACTGGCGTTCGTGTTCGCGTGGGCGTGGCAGCTTCGGCATCCGTCGGCGTTCGGCCGTGACAGCGGCGGCGCGTCTGTCAGCGTTGCCGTGTCCTCCCTCACCCCTCGCTTGTGAGCACCGTGCCTTCGCCCGGCGCACCGCGCGTCGCACCGGTGACCGCCCCGCCCTCGCTCGGACGCGATCTCGTGGCGCTCACCAAGCCGCGCATCATCTCGCTGCTGCTGGTGACTACGGCCGCCCCGATGTATGCGGCCGGTTCGCCGTCGATCTGGACCGTGCTGCTGGTGATGCTGGGCGGCTACCTCATGGCCGGCGGGGCCAATGCGGTGAACATGTACCTCGACCGCGATATCGATGACGTGATGGCGCGAACGCGCCTCCGACCGATTCCGAGCGGTCGCATGACGCCGCAGCAGGTGCTGGCCTTCGGTGTGGCGTGCGCCGCTGCAGCCACGTGGATGCTGGCGTGGTACGTGAATGTGCTCTCCGCTGCGCTCGCACTCGCCGGATTCTACTTCTACGTGTTCATCTACACGCGCTGGCTCAAGCGTTCATCGCCGCAGAACATTGTGATCGGTGGCGCGGCCGGCGCGTTTCCGCCGCTCGTTGGCTGGGCGGCTGTGACGGGCTCGCTCGATCTGGTCGCGATCACGCTGTTCCTTATCGTGTTCTACTGGACGCCGCCACACTTCTGGGCGCTCGCGCTCATGAAGCAGCACGACTACGGTCGCGCGGGCGTCCCCATGGCACCGCTGGTGTGGGGTGAGCGTGAGACGATGCGCCAGATGCTCTGGTATACTGTGATCCTGTTCTTCCTCACGCTGTTGCCGTGGTGGGTGGGTGCGTTCGGACTGCTGTATCTGGCAAGCGCGATCATACTTGGTGCGCTGCTGTTCGGTGGTATCGTGCAGATGATTCGCGCGGCGAATGCCGGCGCACCGTGGAGTGGTCCGGCGTGGTGGGTGTACAAGTATTCGCTGCTCTATCTCGCGCTCTTGTTCGTCGCCATGGCGGTGGATCGGGCGCTGGCGCGGTGACGGAAGCAAAGCGTACACGCGTTTCGCCGCGACAACTCGGACGACTGATCCCGCGTCTCGCACCGTATCGCGGGAAGCTGTTCATCGCATTCATCTGCCTTGTAGTTGCAGCGGCGGCGGGACTCGTGTTCCCGCTCGTGATCGGCTACCTGCTCGACGCCGCCTTCGAGCTCAAGGACCGCGGAGCGCTCGATCGCATCGCGCTCGTACTGCTCGGCATCTTCGCGCTGCAGGGCCTGATGAATTTCG
The DNA here is from genome assembly GCA_038330215.1 of Gemmatimonadales bacterium. Taxonomy (GTDB): domain Bacteria; phylum Gemmatimonadota; class Gemmatimonadetes; order Gemmatimonadales; family Gemmatimonadaceae; genus JAABRT01. The sequence continues at coordinate 6,384 of JBBQNT010000012.1, read as the reverse complement.
TGCAGGTGTACTTGCTCAGTTCAACCACCGAGCGTGTGGTCGCACGCCTTCGCGAAGATACGTTCGCGCATTTGATTCGCCTGAGTCCTGCGTTTTTTACCGAGCGGCGCACCGGTGAGCTGACGAGCAGGCTCTCATCGGACCTCGCACTGCTGCAGTCGCTGCTCGGTACATGGGTGTCGGAGCTGTCGCGACAGGTACTGTTTCTCGTGGGCGGCATCATCATGCTCACGGTGACAAACCCCGGCCTCACGCTCACCACGCTGGTGGTCGTCCCGATCGTCGTCGTGGCCGCGATCGTGTTCGGACGCGCGCTGCGCAAGGCGAGCACCGGCGTGCAGGATCGCATCGCCGAGGCCATGGGCACAGCCGACGAGGCGTTCGCATCGATACGCACGGTGCAGAGTTTTACGCGCGAGCCGATCGAGGCGCAGCGGTTTCGTACGCTGCTCGATGGCGTGGTGACGGCCGCGGTGCATCGTGCGAAGTTGCGCGCGGGGTTCTTTGGCGTCGTTGGATTCGTTGCGTTCGCGTCAGTGGTGGCGGTGCTGTGGCAGGGCGGCGCGCAGGTGCTCGCCGGCAATCTCACGCCGGGAGCGCTCGTGTCGTTCCTCTTCTACGCGCTCACGGTCGCCGCAGCGGTGGGCGCGCTGGCGTCGTTGTTCGGCAACTTCCAGGAAGCGATCGGCGCCGCGCAACGTGTGTTCGAATTGCTCGATACCGAGGCCTCGGTCGCCGAGCCGGCGCATGCGGTGGCGCTCGAGCGTCCGGTGCGCGGCGCGGTGGAAATGCGCAACATTTCGTTTCGTTATGGTGCCGAGCAGCCGGAGGTATTGCGAGCAGTGACGCTGTCGGTGGCGCCGGGCGAAGTGGTCGCCCTCGTTGGCCGATCAGGCGCAGGCAAGACCACGCTCGCGTCGCTGGTTCCGCGTTTCTGGGATGTGACCGATGGCGTGATCACACTCGACGGCCATGATGTGCGCACGCTCGCGCTCAGCGACTTGCGTGGCGCGATCGGCATCGTGCCGCAGGAACCGACGCTGTTCAGCGGCACGGTGCGCGACAACATCGCCTACGCGCGCGCGGACGCGACGACTGCTGAGGTCGAAGCGGCGGCGAGAGCAGCGCATGCGTGGGAGTTCATCGAGCGACTGCCGGATGGGCTGGCCACGACGGTGGGCGAGCGAGGCGTGAAGCTGTCCGGTGGGCAGCGGCAGCGCATTGCGATTGCGCGCGTGTTTCTCAAGAACCCGGCGGTGGTGGTGCTGGATGAAGCCACCTCGAGCCTGGACTCGGAGAGTGAGCAGTTGGTGGAAGCCGCGCTCACGGAGCTGCTGCACCATCGCACGACGATCATCATCGCGCACCGGCTGAGTACGGTGCGGCGCGCGGATCGTGTGATCGTGATGGATCAGGGTCGCGTGGTGGAGGAGGGTGCGCATGAGGCGCTGTTGTCGCTGGGGGGGTTGTACCATGCGTTGTACAACCGTCAGTTCGCCGATGTGATGAGCGAGGATGGTCGGCCTTCTCTGGCCGAGCTGCCGTCGCTCTGACACCCTCGGCCGTAATGCCATTGGCTGCAGTGTCGCGCATATGCGGCCATAGGGCTTGGCTTCATGGGTGAATCAACTGAAGGCCATATGGCCTGCGGGGCCGGATGGCGAGAGCGTCGATGCGGGATTACTCGGGAGCTTCGAGCGTCACCGTCAGCCGCGTTTCGACGCCGGCATCGACGACCACGGGCATCGCGACGCGGCCCAGTCGCTCGTGCCAGGCCACGAGCGTGTAGCTGCCCGGGGGCACGCCGTCAAAAGCAAATCGTCCCGCACCATCGGACACCGCCACGAACGGATGCGGCGCAACGGCAATCCACGCGCTCACCCATGGATGCTTGTCATCGGTGACTGCCACGAGTCCGGGGGCATTGAGCACGGTCGACACAGGCACGAGCGCGCCGGCGTCGCCGAGCACCACCAGCGCGCGCGGCGTGACCGACGCCGCGTCCGCTCCCGGAGCCTGCGCATCGTCAGCGGCCGCGACATCAGCAAATCGCAGGCGCACATCCATGTTGTCCTGACTGCTCACAAGCAGTGTTGCACCAACGGGCGCGCGCTGCACCCGCGGCGAGAGCACACAGCCATCGAGCACCAGCGATACGCGCCGAGCCGACTCGTCTTCCGGCCCGTGCTCCACGCCCACCAGCCACACGAGCGCGTCGCCGACACCGTCGTTGTCGCCCACGACCGGAAACTCGGTGCGCTCGTCGCACACGTGCAGATCGTGCGTGGCGCGCATCGACTCCGACTCCGGCCACTCGCCGTTGAAGCGGATCACTCCCGATATACGGCCCGACGCACCAGCGACGGAGTCCACGCGATACTGCCTGTTGCCCGTCGCGCTGGCGAGCGTGCTTGGCAGCGATGTCCGTGGCGTGCGCAGCTCCGGATCGGCCAGCGACTCCACCTCGCTGCTGCCACACGCGCTGGTGGCGGCGCCAAGCACTGACATGAGCGCAATGGTACGGCTCAGCCGCCCAGCCACCGCCCCCCACCGTCCGCGGAACGTACTCCGCAGCGCACGCGTCGTCGACGCGACCACTAGAGCACGATGAGGTCGTGCTGGAGCTCTCCCGGCGTGACCAGCAGTCCGTCTTCGAGCACCAGCGCATTCACTTCCGTGCGCATGCCAAGCTCACCGGGAATGTAGATGCCCGGCTCGATCGAGAAGGCAACGCCCGGAATGAGCAGACGGTCATCGCGTGATTCGAGGTTGTCGAGCTGCGGACCGGATCCGTGCAGCTCTCGCGAGTCGATGGAGTGACCGGTGCGATGCGTGAAGTACGGTCCGAAGCCGCGATCAACAATCACGGCGCGCGCCGCATCGTCGGCCTCGGCGCCGCGCACCGGTGTGCCGCTCGAGAGCCGCTCGCGCAGCAGCGTGAGCGCCGCATCGCGCGCGTCGCGAATCGCGTCCCATACCGTTACCGCGAGCGCGGATGGCTGGCCGACAGACGCCATCCATGTCTGGTCGGCATAGACGCCGCCCTGCTCGTGCGCCCACAGGTCGATGAGCAACGTGTCACCTTCCCGCACGAGACGCGGCGCGTTCTCGCGCGGTTCATAGTGCGGATTGGCGGCGTTCTCGGAGGCAGCGACATCGGGACCATGATCGGTGACAAGTCCCACGGCGCTGAACTGTGCGAGAATCTGTTGCTGCAGCTCGTACTCGGTGGCCGGCGACGACGTGCGTGCGCGCTGTCCGGCTTCGTGCATTGTCTCGAGCGCAATGCGGCGAATGTGCTCCGCGGCGCGCTCATGCGACGCGCGATGTTCCGGCGTCCAGATCGCATAGACCTGGCTCACAAGCTCCCCGGAGCTCACGACTGTCGCACCGGCAGCTCTCACCATTTCCAGCACGCCAGCCGGAATCCGGTCGAGATACGGGATGGCATCGCCTGGCGAGTATTCCATCGCCACGCGCTTACCGCTGACAAGCGCCGACAGTTCGGATTCGAGCGAGCGCCAGCCGCTGTAGGTGATGAGCGGCCACTCATCCGGCCACTTCGACCACGGTCCGGGCTCGATGGCGTGCTGAATACCGATCGGCGTGCCCTCGCGCGGAATCCACGCGAACACCCGGCGTGACACGAGGCCCGAGAAGCCAAGCAGACCGGACGCAATCGCGTTCGTGCCGCGAAAGTCGAACAGCAACCATCCGTCGATATCCTGCGCCTTCAGGTGCCGTTGCAGCGCGGGGAGCAGCGCGGGTGTCAGCATGAACTCGTGGGGTGTGAGGAAAGAACGTCAGCGCCGCCAGTCGGTTCGCCATTGGCACGACGCATCGCCTCGCGAGCGACACGTCACCGACTGCACCGCATGATCGTCGCCGGTCAGGCCGAGCAACAGTTCGCGCAGGGCAGCCTCGAACAATCCGCAACCGGCAGCGTGCGGCGCTGCGTCGGCCGTCACGGGCGACGCAATATCGAGCAGCAACGTGCTGCCCTGTCGCTCGATTGAGCCACCGAGAAACCGCCGCGCCAGCGTGCGAAGATGTCGGAGCGCGAGCGGGCGTCCCACGGCTCGTGGCAATGAACGCGCCGCGCGTCGTGACGCGGCTGACAGCGTCTCGAGTCCGGCGCGGGCAACCCGGCGGCCGGCCTCGCGAAACACGATGTCCGCATCGGGACGACGGCCCACGAGCCGGGCCAGTGCCAGCACCTCATCGTACGGCACCGGCTGCTGACGTCGCACCGATTCCTGGTAGCGACGAATCTGGTGGTACACCGTATCGCTGAGTCCGAACCGCTTGTTGCGCAGTTCGTGCACCAGTTCGGTGTCGAGGTCCGCGGCAGGCAGGTCGAGCGCGCGAACCGACTCGAGTAGCGCGAGCGGTACGGCCGCGTCGACGGCCGGACCAGTCAGCGTCAGCACCGTCATCCCTGACGGTGGTGTGAGTCGTGGTGATGTTTCGGGGTACATGTGCGTCACATCACGAAGCTAGCGACCGGTTCGCAGTCGGAACAGCGGCGTGTGGCACGCATCACGCATCCATCGCTGGAACATTCGGGTCGCAACGTCGTTGTTAACAGTAGACCCCGGTTTCCGGCCGAGTCCGGCAAACGCATTTGCTGCGCCCGCCGGTCCGGAGATCTCCCCGACCGGTTGCCTCAGACTTCGAGTGAGTGCTATGGCTGCGCTTTCCCCGTCCCAGTTCACTGACGCGTTCCAGGGCCCTCCCCCGGCCTGTCTGACGGCGCGCGGGAGCCTGGACGCCTACGTTGACGGCGAGGTGAGTGAGATCGAGGCGAGCGAGGTGTTGGCGCACGTCATCTCCTGCGCGCGCTGTCTCGAGGCAGAATCGGCGCTTCGCACATTTCTCTCCGCCGTGCGACGTTCGCAGCTTCCCGTACTGGCCTCTCGCCGGCTCCGACTGCGAGTTGCGCAGATGTTCGCTGCGCAGGAATCGACCCCCGCGTAGCGCGCTTCCGCTTACGCTCAGCGAGCGTGACCCGGCACGCTCGCCAATGTCATGGCCGCTCGACCGATGTTTGCCCCTCTTCAGATGATCATGGCACTTCCCGCTTCCACGCAGGTTCTGATCGTTGGCGGCGGACCCGCGGGCTCGTCCACCGCGTCGTTCCTTGCGGCGAGCGGGATCGATGTCACCGTAGTGGACCGCGCGCACTTTCCGCGACCCAAGCCCTGCGCCGAATATCTGAGTCCCGAAGCTTCGCGCGTACTCGAAGCGATGGGCGTGCTCGACGCCGTGGAATCGGCCGGCGCTGCCCAGTTGACGGGCATGTTCGTGCGCGCACCGAATGGCTACGCGATCGAAGGCGCGTTCGTGGCCAAACACGGCTTCCGCGGCTTTCGGGACCGCGGTCTCGCGCTGCGGCGGGAAGTGTTGGACGAACTGCTGCTCAATCGGGCGCGTGACCTGGGCGCGCGAATCATCGAAGGTGTGCGCGTCGATTCCGTCGAGCGCAGCACGCGCGGGTACTCGGTCTCGCTGCGCGTGGACGGCGCGGTGCAGCAGATACAGACCGCCATGCTCATCGGCGCCGACGGCCTGCGCTCGGTCGTAGCCCGGCAGTTGGGTCTCGCACGACGACGACGATGGCCGAGACGGTTGGCACTTGTCGCGCACTGGCGGGGCGTCGAGGGGATCGGATCCCGCGGCGAGATGCATGTGCAGCACGATGGCTATATGGGCCTCGCCGACGTTGGCGATGGCGTGACGAACGTCGCCCTCGTAGTGCCCACCTCGCTCGCCAAAGACGTGCAGGGCGCACCCGACGCGTACGTGCTGCGCTGGCTGGCCCGCTATCCGCACCTGCACAAGCGCTTCGCTGGGGCGACGCGCGTTTCGCCGGTGCGCGCCACTGGGCCGTTCGGTTCGCACGCCCGGCGCGCGTACGCGGCCGACGCGGCGCTCGTGGGTGATGCGGCGGACTTCTTCGATCCGTTCACCGGCGAGGGCATCTACGCCGCACTGCGCGGCGGTGAGCTGCTCGCGCCGTTCATCCAGCAGTCGCTCCGTGCCCCGACGGCGCGCGGCGCACTGAGCGCGCTGCGCGCCTACGAAGCCGAACGACAACGCACCTTCAACGGCAAGTGGCGCGTGGAGCGCCTGATCGGGACTGCGGTGGCGTTTCCGGCGCTCATGAACCACGCCGCACGTGTGCTGTCGCGACGCTCTGAGCTCGCCGACTTGCTCATTGGCGTGACGGGCGATTTCGTTCCTGCACGTGAGGTGCTGCGCCCAGGCGTGCTGTGGCGCATGCTCGTTCCTCCTGCTCGCCCATGACCAACAGTATCGTTTCCACCGTCGAACCCTCGCTCTTTCGCGCCGTGCTCAGTCGGTTTGCTTCCGGCGTCACGGTGG
>JBBQNT010000011.1:0-34266 GCA_038330215.1 Gemmatimonadales bacterium | reverse complement strand
GAAATGGCACTACGAGCCTGACATCGATCTCGCAGCGCTGGCCGCCGCATACGCCTTCGGATTGGCGCGGGCCCGTGCGTTCAACGATGGCAACAAGCGCACCGCTTTCCTCGCAATGATCACCTTCGTCGGCATGAATGGGCATGAGCTGACGGCCACGGATGCAGATGTCGTTCAGACCATAGTGATGTTGGCGGAAGGCACCTTGTCGGAGTTGGAGTTGGCCGATTGGATTCGCGCGCGAATCACACTTTCGACGCCTTAGCAGCGTGGGAGGCGCGCGCCGTCACGTGATCCTGAACAGTCCGGGCTGCAGGCGTTGGCATGACTCGGGCCAGCTTGAAGGCGCGTGGTGTCGGTGGCGGAGCAGGTGGGACCTCAGAGGCCCAGGCAGGTTGATGCCCGGCAGCGCGCACCTCGCGTGAGCCCATGCTCCACCGCCTGCTCGCGCCCAAGTTCGTCCTTCGCGACGCACCTCAACGGTGTACGCTTACGGCGCCAACGCCTCTGCAGTTGAACCCTGCCTACCTCGGCAGCAGAATCGCGTCCCCGGCCAGCACGGTAATGCCCGCGCCGATGACAAAGATGATCAGCGCCGGCACCACCCGGTGCGCCAACCGTTCGCGCAGCGAGCGATGATCGCGAACGAACGCCCGGGACATCTCGACGAGTGCGAGCAGCGCCCCAAATACAATCGGCAGCGGCACGATCTTCAGCGCAGTGGTGACGGGACCGGCGACAAGTTGCGCGACGATTGAACCCGCCACCCAGATCGCCATGAACTTCGCGATGCGAGAGGGATCCTGCAGCCCTTGCAAGTCGCGTGCAGCACGGGACTGCCGCGCCGCCTCCTCCGCTGCCCATCGCTGCTTCTGCTCTGCGCGGTATGCGTCCATCACGCGCCCGCGTCTGGCCTTTAGCGCGTCGTCCATCGAGTCACTCCCGCGTGCTGGGCGCCCGATGGCGCGTTGCTGTGTGACGTCCCTACTTCCCCATCAAGAACTCCAGCACATCAAACCGCGTGACAATGCCCTGCACCACACCATCCTTCTTCACCAGCACCGCGCGGTTCGCCTTCGACAACAGCTTCGCCACCTGCTCCACCGGCTGCTCCGCATCAACCACCGGGAACGGCCCGTCCATCACATCCGCCACTGTCTGATCCAACACCTTCGCATTCGACAACGACCGCGTCGTGAGCTGACTCTCCGCCACGCTGCCTACACACACGCTGCCGTCCATCACGGGCAACTGCGACACGTCATGCAGCGCCATGAGCCCCAGCGCCTGCCGCACACTCATGCCCGGCCCCACACTCACCACCACCGGCGCCGACCCGGACTTGTGTCCCAGTACCACCGACAGCGCGGTGCTCGGCGCGTCGAGCATCTGATTCTCCTGCATCCACTCGTCGTTGTACAGCTTGCTCAGGTACCGCTCGCCCGTGTCGCACAGGAACGTCACCACGAGCGCGTCCGGATCATCCAGGCGGCGCGCAACGGTGAGCGCAGCGTGCGCGATCAGCCCCGCCGAACCGCCAACGAACAAGCCCTCCTCGCGCGTGAGGCGGCGCGCCATGGCGAAGGCGTCCTTGTCCCCCACGGTGATGAACTCGTCTACGACATCCATGTCCAGCGTCTGCGGCACGCAGTCCTGCCCCACACCTTCCACCTTGTACGGCGCACCGGTTGGATGGCCTTCGCCATGCGTGCGCCATAACTCAGCCAGCACAGAGCCAGCCGGGTCTGCCGCAATGATCTTGATGTTCGGGTTCTGCGCCTTGAGGTAGCGCCCTACCCCCGACACCGTGCCACCAGTGCCGGCCGACGCGACAAAGTGCGTGATGCGCCCCTCCGTCTGCTCCCATAGCTCCGGACCGGTTGTGGCTTCGTGCGCCGCCGGATTGGCCGGGTTCTCAAACTGCCCCGCCAACACCGCACCCGGCGTTTCCCGCACCAGTCGCTTGGCCCACTGGACATAATTCTGTGGGTGATCCGGCGGCACGGCGGTGGGCGTGATGATCACCTCGGCGCCAAACGCCTTCATCAAGCGCACCTTCTCCTGCGACATCTTGTCGGGCATGGTGAAGATGCACTTGTAGCCCTTGATCGCCGCTGCCAGCGCCAGTCCTACGCCCGTGTTGCCGCTCGTCGCCTCGATAATGGTGCCACCAGGCCGGAGCTGCCCGGACGCCTCCAGCGATTCGATCATCGGCAGACCAATGCGGTCCTTGACCGAGCCACCGGGATTGAAAAAGTCGGCCTTGCCGTACACGGGCGTCCGCATGCCCCGCGTCACGCGGCTCAGGCGAATAAGCGGCGTCCAGCCGATGGTCTCGAGCACGGAATCGTGCGGACGACGGTTGCGCACGTTGCTCGCGGTGTTGCTCGCGGCGGGGGATTCGGGAGTATTCAGCGTCGCCATGAAGCGGGGGGAGCGTCGGTGTGAACGGAGTCAGCGCCCCGGGAAGGGCAAGCTGTCGCCGGGAAATGGCGGACCTTCAGGATGGCGGTAGTGCACGGGGAAAAGAAGGCTTACGCCGATCGCGACCCCGTCACGGCGCGCCGGCCGGAACCGCAGCTTCGACGCGCCGCTCACGGCGGCGGAATCCAACGACGGCACGCCGGAGGTGCGCGCCACCGCCGTGGAATCCCGCACGGGACGACCGTTCGCGTCCACGTGCAACCGGAGCGTCACGTTCCCCTGGATTCGCTGTTCCCACGCGGAGGGCGGATAGAAGAACGGAGATGTCTCGTTCAACATGACAGGGACCAACTCCGGCGAGACGCTTGGAATCAGCGCTTCCGCGCTCTGCCGGATGGATCGCGCGGGTTCGCCGACACAGCCCATCAGCATCGCCGCCAACGTCGGCAGGAGCCATCGCGACATCGTGCGATGCCTGGGGCTCCGCGCACGGCGAACGGCGATCTGCGACAGATTGCGATCCTCAGGAACACTTCCGGCGTACATAGGGTGAAATCTACACGCGCCCCGCCGTGCCCGGCGTTACTATCTTTTGCCAGCCGCTCGACGTTCGCAGGCTTGTTGCTCGGTCCGTTGGCAGACCCGTTCGCACCTCCGTTCGGAGCCCCATCGGTGATCGCGGCGCCAGTCGCCACACCCGTCCCTTCTCGGTCGCCGGCTATGCCAGAATCGCTTCGTCCCGTCGTCCGCGCCCCCGCGCGCCCATTCCCTCGCGCGGGCGTCGCGGTTGCCTTCCTCACGCTGATCGCCTGCGGCGGCGGCGAGTCAGTCTCCGGACCGCCGCCCGCTCCGGCCGCGCTCCGCATTGAAGCGGGCAACTCGCAGCAAGGTATCGCTGGTCAACAACTGCCGGTGCGCATCGCCGTCACGGTCATCGATGAAAACGGTCGGCCGCTTCCGGACGCACGCGTGACCTTCAACGTCTCGCCCGGCGGCGGCACGCTCGATCCGGTCAGCGCCCAGACCAACAGCAACGGACGCGCCGAGTCTCAGTGGACCCTCGGCTCACAGACAGGCACCGCCGTTGCGACCGCCAACGTGAGCGGCGTGTCGCCTGCCACCTTCACGGCCGTCGTGCGCCCGGGACCGGTATCGCAAGTGATCGCGTCTCCCAGCTCGCTCACGCTCGGCGTGGGCGACACGCTCCGCCTGACCGCCTCCGCTCGCGATCAGTTCGGCAATACCGTTGACCAGATCGCACTCGCCTGGACGTCGGCGGACCCGTCCGTCATTTCGGTGGCGAATGGCTTGGTCACCGCGGTTTCGCAGGGTACAGGACGCGCGGTTGTCACCACCAGCGCGCCGTCGGGCACCATCTCCGACACGGTCTCGATCGCAGTTGGCCCCGCGGGCTCGTCGTTCTGCGGCACGCGTGATGTAGCCACGCCGTCGGTGGGAGACGTGATCTTTCTGAACAACACCGGTGGCTCCGCCGAGCGCTGCGTGGGTGCGACAGTCGCGGGCGCGCAGTTCGCGCTGGTGCTCATGAATGCCAGCCCGATCTATGGCAATACCAATGGCCTGGATGCGCTGGCACTAGGCGTTGGCACCCCGCCCGCGGCGAGTGTCGCGGACGCATTCGGCCTGTCCGCTCCTGCGGGCGGCGTCTCCATGTCCGCGCCGGCCGCCTCACGCGACGGCGGTTTCGAACGGCAACTCCGCCTGCGCGAGCGCCGCGAGCTCGAGCCGTACACCAGCACGGCGCGCGAACGCTTCGGTCGCGGTACACCATCAGCGGCCAACGTCGCCGGCGGAGACGCCGCCGCCGCGCAGGTCAATCCGCCGGCCGTGGGTTCGTTCGTCACGCTCAATGCGCAGGCGCTCTCCGCGTGCAGCCAGCCGAACACGCGCACCGGACGCGTGGTGGCCGTGTCGCAGCGAGCGGTGATCGTGGCTGATACGGCCAACCCGATCGGCGGCTACACGGATTCGGAATACGAGTCCATTGCGGCGACGTTCGACACGCTCACATATCCGCTCGACGTCGAGTATTTCGGCGAACCCACCAACGTGAGCGGCTTCAATCGCATCATCCTGTTCTACACGCGCGCCGTGAACCAGCTCACACCGCCAAATGCGCCCTTTGTCGTGGGCGGGTTCTTCTTTGCGCGCGATTTGTATCCCAAGCGGACGCGCGACGGCGTGCCAGGTTGCTCGAACAGCAACGAGCGCGAAATGATGTACCTGCTCGTGGCCGATCCAACGGGACAGGTCAACGGCAACACACGCAGCAAGAACGATGTCACGCGACTCAACCGCACCACGCTTGCGCATGAACTCGAGCATCTGATCAACGCGGGCCAGCGCCTCTACATCACGCCCAACGCCACGACCAACGAGGAGGTCTGGCTGGATGAGGGACTCGCGCACACTGCCGAAGAGCTGCTCTATCTGCGCATAGCAGGCTTCGGCTCGCGCGAGAATCTCGACCTGGCCGACATCGCGCCCAACGCGGCCACCGCACAGATCTTCACCAACTACGCCGCGCAGAACTTCGCGCGCTGGGTGGGTTACCTGCGCGCGCCGGAATCACAGTCGCCGTACGCGCCCAACGACTCGCTCTCCACACGCGGCGCGGCCTGGCATTTCCTGCGCTACGCGGCCGGACGACAGCCTCAGAACGAAGCGGCGTTTTATCGCAAGCTCGTCGGCGGACCCGGCATTGGCATTGCCAATCTCACAGCGGCAATTCCGGGGGGCGCACTGCAGACATGGCTTCGCGACTGGGCAGTGGCCAATTTTGCTGACGATCTCGCGGACAACCTGGACCCGCGTTACACCGTCCCCGCCTGGAACTTCCGCAGTATCCTGCCGTCGCTCTCCATCGGCGGACAGACACTCGGCTCGTATCCGCTGGCCACTCGCACGCTGCCTTCAAATCTTGTGCGCCGGGTGAATCTCGCCGGTGGTGGCAGCGGTTACCTGCGGTTCTCGGTGCCGGCGGCCCGCAGCGCGCTCATCTCGGTGTCGTTCAACGGACAGGCACCGCCGGACAACGTGCAGCTTGCGATCGTGCGCTATCGCTGAACGCGCAGCGTAATCTCGAAGAGTCGCGGCCAGTACTTGCCCGTGACGAAGATGCGATCGGTCGCGCTGTCGTACGCGATGCCGTTGAGAACGTCCTCGCGACCGGTCTTCATGTTTTGCGGCAACAGTCCGGCAAGGTCGATCCAGCCGAGCACCGCACCGCTCACGGGATCGATGCGCGCGATGCGATCCTTCGTCCATACGTTCGCCCACAGCTCGCCCTTCACGATCTCGAGCTCGTTCAGGTCTTTCACCGGCGTGCCGTTTTCGGTCACCGTCACACGGCGGCGTACGTCGAACGTCTCGGGATCGAGCACACGCAGTGTAGCCGAGCCGTCGCTCATGATGAGTTCATTGCCGAGCGTGGTGAGACCCCATCCTTCACCTTCGTATGTGAACTCGCGCTGCAACTTGAACGTATTCCTGTCGTAGACGAACGCCTTGCCCGACTGCCAGGTGAGCTGATAAAGCTTGTCGCCGAGGACCGCGATGCCTTCACCGAAATGCGGCGCTGGCAGATCGATTTGCTGCTCCACCGCGCCGGTCTGCAGGTTCACACGCCGGATGTTCGAACGTCCGACCTGTCCGGTGCTTTCGTACATGTGACCGTCCAGCCACAGCAGTCCTTGCGTGAAGGCCGCCGTGTCGTGCGGGTACGAGCGCGCGATATCGGCTCGATAGACGGGCGTGCGCGGGCGAACGGTAAGCGGTGTGTCGCTTCGCATGCGATCGTCCGCTGCGGGCGCGTCGGTGCCGCACGCCACCGCGAACGCCGCAAGCGCGGTGAGCAGCGTCAGTGTGCTCATGCGACGCGACAGCGACGTGCGCAATGTACGAACGGACTCAGCATTGTGGGCTGTGATGTGTGCGGCGGTGAGCGCGGCAGTATGGACTTCGTGCGCTTTTTCGGATGGCATGGGGCAGGACCTCGAATCAGGACAACGATGCACGCAGCTCGGCGAACAGCGCCGTCAGCGCGTCACGCTGGTAGTTGGCGTTCAGACCGGATGGATTCGGCAGCACCCACACCTGCGTGGTACCGAGCAGGTGCTCCTGCGGTCCAATCACCGCCCTGGGCGCGCCGAACGCCGAACGATAGGCGCCGAGTCCGAGCACGGCCAGCACATTCGGGGCGTTCCGCTGCACTTTTTCTGCGAGCGCCGCGCCGCCTGCCCTGAGCTCCTCGTCGCTCAACTCGGCGGCGGTGGCCGTTGTCCGGGCCACAACGTTGGTAATGCCGAACCGCAGCGGCAGCAGCAGATGCTGCTCCCACGGCGCCAACGCTCGCGGGGTGAAGCCGGCGGAGTGCAGAACCGGCCAGAACCGGTTGCCGGGCCGTGCGAAGTGATGCCCCGTCGCTGCCGTGTAAAGCCCGGGGTTGATGCCGCAGAAGATCACCTTGAGCCCTGGCGCCAGCAGATCGGGAACGGTCAGTTTTGCGGCGGCGGTGAGATCGGCTCGGGTGGGCTTCCAGCCCGGGGTGCGTTCATCGGCCGGCGTTTCCCGGTCCTGCACACGTGGTACGGCTCGACGCGGCACGGCCGCTAGTCGTCGGACCGCGCGCCGATGGTCTGCTGCGCGCCTGATGCCGTCAGTGGCGACCCCTTGCTGTGACCGCGCGCCTGTGTACGCAGCGTGGCGAGCAGTTGCAGCGCATCGATCGGCGTCAGGCGATCGGGGTCCACGGCCGCCACTCGGTCCACGAGCGCCTGCACCGCCGGATCATTGCGTACTTCCACACGCACTGTCTCACCGAAGAATCCGAGTTGCTCCTGCGGCGCGCGCTTGAGGCGTGGCGCGCGCGAGCGAGCGCCGGCAGGCGTGGCCAATCCGTCTGCAGTCAGTCGCGCCGCGAGCTGCGCGCCATCGCCCTCGAGCAGGGCGAGCACTTCCTTCGCGCGCCCGATGACCGACGCGGGCAGACCGGCGAGTCGTCCCACCTCGATGCCGTACGAACGATCCGCGCCACCCGGAACGAGACGGTGCAGGAACAGCACCTGCTCTCCGACCTCGCGCACCGCCACGGTGAAGTTGCACACCGCATCGAGTTCTTCGGCGAGCTGCGTGAGTTCGTGATAGTGCGTAGCGAACACGGTCTTGCATCCGATCGCATCGTGCAGGTGCTCGCTCACGCTCCACGCAATCGACACGCCATCATACGTGGCTGTGCCGCGTCCGATCTCGTCGAGCAGCACCAGTGAACGCTTCGTCGCCGTGTGCAGGATCGCGCTCGTCTCGCTCATTTCCACCATGAACGTGGACTGACCGCGCACGAGATTGTCGCTCGCCCCAACGCGGGTGAACAGCCGGTCGGCGACGGGCAGCGTGGCCGCACGCGCGGGCACGAACGCACCGATCTGCGCCATCAGTTGAATGAGGCCGATCTGCCGGAGGATTGTGCTCTTGCCGGCCATGTTCGGTCCGGTAAGAATCATCAGGCGCGCATCGCCGGTAAGCACGAGATCGTTCGGGATGAACTTCTCGCGCGGCATCATGCGTTCGACCACCGCATGACGGCCCGCCGCGATGTCGAGATCGAACCCGTCGTGCAACACGGGCCGCACATACTGCCCGGACTGCGCAACCTCCGCGAACGTTGCCAGCACATCGAGCGTGGCGATGCGACGCGCCACCGCTTGCAGCCGCACGATCTCTGCTCCCGCCTGCTGACGCAGCGACTCGAACAGCTCGCGCTCGCGCGACTCGATGCGATCGGCAGCGCCAAGCACCTTCTCCTCATATTCCTTGAGCGCCGGTGTCACATAGCGTTCAGCGCCGGTGAGCGTCTGCCGCCGCTGGTAATCGGAGGGCACCAGTTGCTTGTTGGCGTGGGAGATCTCGAGGTAGTAGCCGAACACACGATTATAGCCGACCTTGAGCGACTGAATGCCCGTGCGGGCGCGTTCCTGCGACTGGATCGTGGCGATGGCGTCCTTCCCGCCGTCGCGAATGCCGCGCAGTTCATCGAGCACGCTGTCCACGCCCACGGCAATCGTCGGTTCGTCGCCCAGTTGCAGCGGTGGACGCTCCACGAGCTGTCGCTGCAGCTCATCGGCGAGTGCACCGAGGTCATCCCAGGCGTCGAGCACATCATCGATCACGCCCGAGCTGCGTGCGGCGGTTGCATGTTCACGCTGCAAATCGCACGCGATGCGGTGCACACTCGGCAATCGCGCGAGCGAGTCGCCCAGCGCGCGCAGTTCACGCGGTGTGGCACGCGATGCGGCGGCCTTGCTCGCCAGTCGTTCGATATCTCGCACACCATCGAGTGCGTCACGCAGCGATGCTCGTAAAATGGGCGCTTGCACGAACGCATCCACCGCCTCGAGCCGGCGCTCGATCGCGGTGCGCTCGACGAGCGGTGCCAGCACCCATTGCCGGAGCAGCCGCGCACCCATGGGCGTGGTCGTTTCGTCGAGCACCGAGAGCAGCGTGCCGTCCGTGCCACCGCGCAGTGATTCAACAAGCTCGAGGTTGCGGCGCGTCATTTCGTCGAGCGGCATCGTGACGCCGGCATGCTCCATGACCGGACGCGCCAGATGCGGCAGTCCGCCCGGCTGCAGCTCGCGCAGGTATCGCACGAGCGCGCCGAGTGCGCCAACGGCTTCGCTATCGGCCACGCCGAAGCCCAAACCTTCGAGCGACGCGATGTTGAACTGACGCGGCAGCTCCTCGTGTGCCAGCGCGCCGTCGAACTCCCACGCGTCGCGCTCGGTGCGCAGCACACTCTCCTGCGTGCGCAGCAGCCGCGTAAGCGCGCCACCATGCGGACCGAGTTCGCCGCCGCGCGCGAGCACCAGCTCACGCGGCGACAGTCGCGCCAGGTGCGCCGGTGCGTCGGACGCAGGCACGCGCGTCACCCGAAGTTCACCCGTGGACAGGTCGGCCGCGGCGATGCCCACCTGCACCGCGTCGTCGTGCGCGGTTGTCTTCCCGTCGGACTGCGGCGCGACATGCACACACACCACATAGTTGGCGCGGTTGCCATCGAGCAAGTCATCGGCAAACGCTGCACCCGGTGTGATCGTCTCCACCACTTCGCGGCGCACAATACCCTTGGCGAGCTTCGGATCTTCCACCTGCTCGCACACCGCCACGCGAAATCCCTGCTGCACGAGCTTGCGCAGGTAGTCTGCGGCCGCTTTCACCGGCACACCGGCCAGCGGGACTTCAGCAGCGCCGCCATTGTTGCGTGACGTGAGCGTCAGTCCGAGTGCGCGCGACGCGATTTCCGCATCGTCGTAGAACATCTCGTAGAAGTCGCCCATGCGGAAGAACAGTATAGCGTCCTGATGCCGGCCCTTGATATCGCGGTACTGCTGCATGAGCGGAGTGCTCGTACCGCTCACGGCGTGAGCTCCGCCACGAAGCCATCGTGTCCGCCGCGCTTGAGTTCGGCCAGCCGATTCACCGCTTGCGTGCGCGTGCTGTAGTAGCCGGTGCGCACGCGGAACGGTGCAGCGTTGCCGTCCACCCGCGCCTCGATGTTGCGGCCGGCAAGTGTGCGCACGAGCGATTCCGCCTGGTCGCGGCGTTGGTACGCAGCGAGTTGCACGCTGAATCGCGCGTTCGCGGGGCGACTGGTGGAGGCGCTTTGTCTTGACGCAGGTTCTGCGGACGTACGAGCGGGGGGCGTGGCGGGAGGCGACGAAACCGGCTCCGGCGCCTGCACCACTGTGCCGGGCACTGCAACTGTGCGCGTCGCGGACGTCAGCGGCGAGATGGCCGTCACACCACGACACTGCCCGCGCAGCGCATCGGCCTGCGCACGCAACTCCACTGCATTCTGCGGAGCGTCGCGCAGTACGACCTCCAGCGCTCCGCACGCTCGCGGCGTGTCGTTCTGATCGGACCACGCGCGTGCCAGCCAGTAGTGCGCGCGCGCCTGACTCGACGGGTCGGGATAGTCGCGTACCATCGTCTCCAGGAACGCGCGCGATTCCACCGGCTTGCCGCGCAACAGTTCGAGCTGCGCCAATCGCAGCATCGCGTCTTCCGCACGCAGTGACATCGGCACTTCGAGCAGCAATCGCCGCCAATCACGTTCTGCATCTGCGCCCGACTCGGCCAGCAGTCCGCGCCAGTAGAGCAGCTCACCCAATGCGGGCGCGCTCGTGGACGCCTGCTGCACGAGCGAATCCAGCATCAGCCGGCCGGCGCGCCCGTTGCCACTCTCCACCATCGCGCGCGCGCGCCCGATCGCCTCGTCGAGATTCACCGTGGACTGTGCCGACAGACGCGCCTCGCTCACGACCGGCGTCAACGCCAGCGCGACTGCGAGCGCGAGCGCCTGCACGCCCATCGACGAAGTCGTGCTCAGCATTCGGGCGCGGAACGCCCCCCGGGCGGCGGCTGCGCTCACGCCGCCCGTCCGCGCGCCGACGGCGCGAGTGCCAGTACCAATGTCATCATGATCTGCTCCTCATTCGAAACCCGGGTGTCCTTGATTGCCACGTCGGCGTCGAGCAACAGGCGCAGTGCGCGCTGCAACTCGTCCGGACGCCACTTTTCCACCGCACGCGTCCACGCCGATGTCGCTTCGCCCCACGGACGACCGACCATGCCGCCTGTGAGCTTGAGATACCCCATGTACTCACGCGCGAGCTGCCCAGTCGACCAGCCGCCATCGCGCTTTGCTCGTCCCCATGCGAGCGCCAACGTCTGCGTGCCAAGCATCATCACGATGGTGACGGCGGTGACCTTGGGCTGTGACAGCACGAATGGCACGAGCGACACACAACTTGGCACATCGCGCATGGCGATCGCGTCCAACAAATCCGTGACCGTTTCACCTCGACGCACACCTACCACGGCACTCACCGTCTCGTCGTCGATGATCGCAACCGGCGCATCGATGATCACCGTGCTCGCGGTCGGCAGTGCGCCCGCGCCTGCGTTCGTACTGGCGCCGCGCGCGTAGCTCGCGCACTTGTCGAGTTCCGACGACAGTTGCTGCAGGTCGTTGCCAACCGATTGCTGCAGCAGTATCGCCGCCTCGCTCGTGATGGTCACGCCAAGCACCGTGGTGGCGTGATGTGCAATCCACTTGCGCACGCGTTCCGGCGGCAGCGGATCGAAGACGCACGCCTCACTGTTCGTGACCAATGCGGCATCGGCCTTCTGCCCTGCCGGCGCCACGAGCACAGCGAGCGTATCGCCCGCAGGCGCCGCAAGATAGCGATCGAGTTCGGCTCGCACCGCCTTCTTGAGCAGGTGCACGTCGCGCACCACCACAGCGCGTCGCTCGGCGAGCATCGGCGGCGTGGCGAGCAGGCTGCCGAGCGTTTCGGAATCCAGATCAGCACCATCGCGCGTCTCGCAGTTGAAGTCGCGCGTGCCTGGATCGATCGCCGCGTCGAGCAGCGCCTGCAGCGAGGCGTCCTTCAGGAAGTCGTCGTCACCATGCAGGTAGTAGACCGGCGCAAACGTCTTCGTCTCGACCGCCGCGCGCAGCGTCCGGAAGCCATCGGCAGACGGTGGCGCCGCGGTTCGTGCGGACGAGGACAAAGTTGAGCGGGAGCGCGAGGCGGGACGCGGCATGCCCGTAAACTAATGCCCCCGTGACGAGGCTCGTCACAGGGGCATGTGTATGGCGCGACTGTCGGTGTCGCGCGGACTAACGCTCGTAGGAGCCGACGTTGTCGAAGTCAAGAGTGTTGCTGGTGGCGAGGAAATGCACGGGCGCTTCCTCCACCAGAAGTGCCATGGAATACATGGGGTTTCCCGTGGCCATCGCCTGCATGAGCTCCGGGGAAATCATGAGCGGCAACTCGGGTTCGACGGCCGGAGCCGCGGCCAGCACAGGGGCAAGCTGCACCACCTCGTCAGCGCCGCGTTCCGCTTCGATGGTCATCGCGCCGAGCGCGGTGATCGCCGCCGCGACGGTGAACCAGGCGCGCGAACCGCGCAACATGCGCGAGGTGCGTGATTCGCCCCGTGCCAGCAGGAACGGATCTCCGTACATGAGAGCGTCGCTCCGCCCTTCGTGCTTGCAGTGTGCGAGCCGTTCCTGAAGCCGGGCGGAGAAGGCATCGGACGGTTGGATCTCGGGCATGTTGCGCACCATCATCAGCGAGCGACGCACCAGCGTGTCGTGGGCGGCGCACGCGTTGCACAGCATGATGTGCGTCTGTGCTTCCGACATCACATCGCCAGGCAACGTGTCGTCGAGATACGCAAAGTGATGATTGCGAAAAGTCCGGCAGTCCATCGGGGCAGAATCCTTGCACGCGAGCGAACTCGCGACGCATGTGAGAGGTCTGACTCCGATACCCAAGGCGAACCGATCCGTTCCCTTGGTTCCCCCCCAAGGGAGTAGATTGGATTGCGCAGTGTAGCCAATAGCGCCGGGGCTGCCAAATGGAACAAAACGAAAACCGGCATTTCCGAGTGATTGTATCGGAAATGCCGGCTTCGTTTTCTGTCTCCCTTTCGACCGCGATACTTTACGCACTCCCCACCGCGGCCGCCGCTTCCACTGCGTCTAGCGAACCAACGGCTCGATGATCTCGGCGAAGGCCGTGCGCGCGCGATTGAGGCGCGACTTGACCGTGCCCAGGTTTACGCCGGTAATGTCGGCGATCTCCTCATACGACTTGCCCTCGAGCTCGCGCAGCACGAACACCTCACGGTGGTGTGTGGGCAACTGGGCCACCGACCGCTCCACCATCTCACGCAGGTGACGCTTCCGGAACAGGTCGTCCGGCTTGTACTGCGTGTCTTCGAACTGCAGCGGACGGTCCTCGTCCTCGAATCTGGCGCGGATGGCCTGGAACAGCACGAGCGGGTTGCGCGAGCGGTTCCGAAGCTCGTTCTTGGCCAAATTCGACGCAATGGTGTAGATCCACGTAGAGAACTTCTTGGACCGGTCGAAGCGGCCGATGTGGCGATAGACGCGAATAAACACTTCCTGCACCAGATCTTCGGCGCGGTCCCGATCACCGATGGTGCGATAGACAAAGTTCAGCAGACGTCCCTGGTAGCGATCGACGAGCTCCTGAAATGCGCGCTCTTCTCCACCCAGAAACGCACCCACGACTCCGGCATCATCCAGAGCGCGCAGCTGTTCACGTACGCCCCCATGTACGAGCGGGGAAGTCTGACGGGCGATTTGTGCCATGGTGGATCTCCTGTTCAAGGGTCGCCAGTTGCTTGTCGCAAACTGACGGCGGGGCTCCGAGGCATCGACGTTGTCCGAATCCCCTCTTCAGACATACGCCGCAGTAGCCGCTGTCGGTTCCGCTGTTGCCTTATAACAGTGCACGTGCCGTGCCGAGTTTGCAGCGATTTAGGTCACACCGCAACCCATTATATACCTTAGGGTTACATGCGATCGGTCAAAATGACATGATACGGGCTGCTCTGAAATGTCCTCTTATTGAGTCTCAAAAAGTGGACAATACGGCATTATCCCAGCCGAAAGCCTGCCGTATAGAGAAGCGCCAATGCCGTCTTGGCGTCCTGAATTTCGCCCTGTTCCACCATCGACAGGGCTCGTGACAGGCGCGTTGGCACGAGCTCCAGGAACTCGTCCGCCTCACGCTCATGCTCGCCCGGTACCAGTCCGGTGGCCATGAAGAGGTGGATCTTCTCGTCTGTGAAGCCGGGCGTGGTGTACATGGTGAACAGTTTCGTCACCCTGGCGGCCCGATATCCCGTCTCTTCCAGGAGCTCACGCGACGCGCACTGGGCGGGCGACTCACCCGGGTCCAGCCGGCCAGCGGGAATCTCGTACAGATACTGCTCCGCCGCGTAGCGGTACTGGCGGATCAGCACGAGCTCCGGATCGGCGTCGTCGATGGCGCCCAGCAGCGGCACGACGGCGCTCGCACCCGGATGCCGCACCATCTCCAACGCGCCGATCGAGCCATCGGGAAAGCGCACCTCGTCCACATCGAGCGAGATGACGCGGCCGGTGTACATGCGCGTGCTCGACACTTGACCGACGTCCTTGCCCGGATCACGAATCACGCGGTGCTCCGTCCGGCGGTGCGTGTGGTGGACCTTCTTGTGGCCTTCTTCACAGTCTGCTTTGCGGCCTTCCGGCCCCCCTTCTTCTTCCCCGCCTTCTTCGCCGCCTTCTTCGCCGCCTTCTTCCCCGCCTTCTTCGCTCCCTTTACCGGCTTGCGCGGCTTGCGCACGTCGTTGCCCGCCAACCACTCCCTGACCGTCGGTCGCAGATACACAGGCACCCGAAGAATCGTCCCTCGGCACTTGGCGCTGCCGCAGCGGCACGCGTAGTAGCGCACATCGTCTGCGTCGTACGCATCATCCCATTCGAAGCGATAGTCGTACACCAGCTCCTGGCCTGATGCGATCGGCTTGATCGACTGGATCCACACGCGATCATCGTCGATGACCGATTCACAGTTCGGCTCGCACGAATGATTGATGTACTTCGCATCGTTACCGCGGCGTCGCGCGTCGAGCACGATGTCGTCATTCACCACGAACAGAAACGTATGGTGTCGGCCGTTGCTGTCGTCATACCGGGCGTCCGCTTCTTCGTGCGACAGTTGTTCGCCGATGTACTCCGTCACCACCTGTCCGGAGCGAATGCGCCGAGTGGCGAAGACGCCGCGACCCTGGATCCTGGAACGGCGCACCTCGAATGGCGGTGTGCGCTTGGGTTTTGCAGACGGTGCAGCCGAGCGTGTGGCGGAAAGTGATGCCGAAGATGACACAAAGACTCTGAGAAAGGGACGTCAGTCGTCCGCCGACAGTTCGTCGGTCGGGGCGTGAACGGATACAGGACCAATGCCAAGCGCTTCGAGCGCGGGCTGCAATACATCCGGCGGACCCACCACCACCACCTGCAGTCGCGACGGATCGAGATGTGTGCGCGCCGCCCGCAACACATCGTCAGCCGACACGGCGCGCACCCGCTCGCGATACGTGTCGAAATAGTCGGACGGCAGGCGGAAGATCTCCACGTTCGCGAGACCGCTGGCAATGGCCGCCGTTGTCTCGAAGCGAATGGGGAAGACTCCGTCGAGATAGCTCACGGCCAGCGAGAGTTCCTCGTCGCTCACCTTCTCGTCACGCATGCGCGCGACTTCAAAGAGCGCTTCACGCACGGCGTCGGCGCACTTGTCCGTCTGCACCGCGCTCGACAGTTCGAACGGACTCGCCACGCGTCGCCAGTCGAACGTGCTGTGCGCGCCGTAGGTGTAGCCGTGCTTTTCGCGCAGGTTGAGATTGAGCCGCGATGAGAACAGGCCGCCCAGAATCGCGTTCATCACCACCAGCGGGAAATAGTCCGGGTGCGCGCGTGGCACGGCGACATGGCCGAGCCGAAGCTCCGTCTGCTGCGCGTCCTGCTTGGCCACCATATGCACCCGGCAATCCGAGAAGCGACGCGACGCATCGGGGTCGGGCACCGGCGCTGCCGTGCCGCTCCAGTCGCCGAGATGCTGCGTGGCCAGCGCAACCGCTTCGTCCACCGAACAGTCGCCTACAACCAGCAGCGCAGTGGCACTGGGCACGAAATGTTCGGCGTGAAAACGCACCACATCATCACGCGTAATCGTGGGAATGCTGCGCTCGTCGCCGCCGGCCAACCTCGCAAACCGCGACGTTGGCGCGTACAGCAGCCGGTTGAGCGCCACATCCGCGAGCCCGCGCGGTTCGGCGCGAATCTGCGTGAGGTCGGAGACACGTTCTTCGGCCAACCGCTGCATCTCGTCAGGCGGGAACGACGGACGACGCAGCACTTCCGCGAGCACCGCAAACGCGTCTCCCGCGCGCTCACGCAGCGCCGTGAGCTGTACGATGGTCGAATCCCAGTCGGCACCGGTGTCGAGCACAGTGCCGAGTGTCTCAACGCGTTCCGCGAGCTCGAGCGCGCTCATGGTCTCGGTGCCTTCGGCGAGCGCGCGTCCCGCCATCACGGCCAGGCCATGCTTGCCCACGGGATCCCGCGTTGCACCCGCATCGACGACCGCGAGCACGGTGACGACAGGGTGCGAGTGCACCGGCGCGACGACCACACGCAGTCCGTTCGGCAGAATGCGCGTCTGGAAGGAGGGAAAATGATACGGACGCACCACACCCGCGCCGGGACGCGGCGGGGCAACGGTTTCCGGCACGATGTTTCCCGACGTGGCGCTTTCCGCCGCAGCGTGTCCGGGCGCAGTGTCTCCCTGCAATGCCGCCGCGCGATCGGCCTGGGCGCTCACGCGGCCACCTCGATCACGTCATCCGCGTCCGCTGTTTCTTCCACCGGCACGTAGAGCAGCGTGGCCCGATTGTCCCGCACGAGATACTCACGCGCGAACGCCGACACCTGCGCCGCGGTCACCGCGCGATAGCGGGCGGGCTGCGCGTTCACGAGCGTCGGATCACCAAAGTAGGTGGCAAATCGCGACAGCTGATCAGCGCGCTCGGCAGCCGACTGCAGGCTGGTGACGAAGTGCGTCTCCGTGAGCGCAACGGCGCGCTGCACCTCGTGATCCGAGACGCCGTGACGCTGCATGACATCGAGCTCTGCATGCACGGCCGCCTCGAGTCGCTCGGGCGAAACACCGGGCAGGGCAGTGACGTCGGCCACAAAAAGGTCGGCGCCCTTGGCCAGGTCGAAGGTGAAACACGACGCCGACGACGCCACGCGCTGCTGGCGCACCAATGAGCGCTCGAAGCGGCTGCCCGTGCGCAAGCCAAGAATGGCCGTGCAGACGCTCCCGGCGTAATACGCGTCACTGCCAAGCACCGGCATTCGCGAGGCAATGAAGACGCGCGGCAGGGCGCACGCGTCCGGCACGACGTCGCGGACCGGACCGCCAAAGCTGTAGGGCACCGACATGTCCGGCAGCGGCGGTCGGCCCGCTCCGCGCGCGATGGGCCCGAAGTATTCCTCCACCAGCCGCTTCGCCTCACCCGCCGGAAAATCGCCCGCGATGGTCAACACGGCGTTGTCCGGGGTGTAATACGTACGGAAGAACTCGGCGATATCCTCCAGCGAGGCCGCGTCGAGGTCGTCCATCGAGCCGATCAGCGAATGGTGGAACGGGTGCCCCGGCGGAAAGCAGAGCGCCGGCAGCTTTTCCCACCACGTGCCGTACGGCTGATTGTCCACACTCCACCGCCGTTCGTTCTTTACCACGTCGCGTTGCGTGTCCAGCTTGGGCTGCGTCATCGCGGGCAGGAGTCGGCCCATGCGATCCGCTTCCAGCCACAGGGCCAGCGCGAGTTGGTTGGACGGCAAGGTTTCGTAGTAATTTGTGCGGTCGAGCCAAGTGGAGCCATTGAGTGTACCACCAGCCCGCTGCACGAACTCGAAGTGTTCGTTCGCGCCAACGTTCGCCGAGCCTTGGAAGAGCATGTGCTCGAACAGATGCGCAAAGCCGGTGCGCCCCGTGCGTTCGTTGGCCGAACCCACGTGGTACCACAGGTTGACTGCGACGATCGGCGCCGTGTGATCCTCAGAGAGTACCACCAGGAGACCGTTCGGGAGGTGATAGCTCTCGACAGGGATCTGCATGCTCTAAATTGGCGTACGTGTCACGTGCGGAGGAACCCCGCCGCGTGCATTTCTCGGACGTTCCTCACGTTACTGCCTGAACCGTGGCACCGCTCATGACTACTCGATTCTCGCGCGCCGTCTGCGCATGTTCGTTTCTGCTTGCTTCGCTGGCCGCGTGCGATTCCGCCGCGCCGCGCGTGGCCACCGCTGTGACGAGTGACGGACCGAGCACTGTGATGGGTTCGGCCAACGCATCGGTGCCCACGCCGCCAACGGTTCGCGTCTCCGATCAGGGCGGACGCGGACTCGCCGACGTGCTCGTACGCTGGCAAATCGCAGTCGGCAGCGGCTCCGTGGGCAATGACACCGTTCGCACCGACGCCGACGGCCGAGCGTCGTCGGGCGGATGGCGCCTCGGCACGCGTTCAGGTCCGCAGACACTCACCGCCACGATCAGTGGGCTCGCACCCGTCGTCTTCATGGCCACCGTCGCACCCGGTCCACCGGCGGTCATGGTGCGCCGCGTGCCGGAAGTGCAGGCCACCCTCGTCGGTGCCCTCGTCGCGCAGCCGCCATCGCTCACGGTGGTGGACGCCTTCGAGAACCCCGTGTCCAACGTGTCCGTGCTGTTCAATGTCGGCGCGGGACAGGGTGAGATCATCGGCCCGACCTCCCGCACCACCAACGCGAGCGGTGTGGTCTCGCTCGACGGCTGGCGCATCGGCACGAGCACCAGTGCGTCGCACTTCGTGGTCGCGCAGGTGGAAACCTTGCAGTCGCTGCTGCTCTTTCGCGCCGCGCCGAAGCCTGATGTCGCCGTGCGCATCGAAGCCGCATCACCCACGCAGCAGCTTGGCGTGCCCGGCGTGGGCGTGGTGAACCGTCCCGCCGTGCGCGCGCGCGATCAATACGACAATCCGGCCGCCGGTGTGAGCGTTACGTTCGCCGCGACTCCGGGCTCCGGCAGCGTGATCGGCAGCACGCGCATCACCACGCCCACCGATGGCATCGCACGCGTCGGCGACTGGATCCTGAGCACCGAGTCTGAACAGCAACTCGTGGCAACGTCACCGCAGTTTCCGGGCGAGACGTTCACCTACCGCGCCACGGCGGTGCCGTCGGTGTTCAATATCCAGACGGTGTTCGTGAACGGTGAGCCGTCAGCTCGCAATCTGGAAGCCGTTCAGACGGCGGTGCGGCGCTGGAAGAATGTGATTGCCGGCGAAGTGCCGCCCGTGCCCGTGGTCGCGAACGCGAACGAATGCGGACCGGGCGTACCCGCGATCAGCGAGACGATCGCGAACGTGCGCATCTTCATCAACTTTGACAGTATCGACGGTCCTCGCGGCATTCTCGGTCGCGCCGGCCCGTGTTATTACCGCACGTCGTCTGGCCTCCCCGTGGTGGGTTACGTCGAACTCGACACCGCCGATCTCGTCGCGCTCAATGCGAATGGAACGCTCGACGACGTGATGACACACGAGATCGGACACGTGCTCGGGTTGCAGCGCTTCACCTGGGGGCTGCGCGACCTCGTGGCCAATGGCGGCGGCCCCGATCCGTATTATCAAGGCGCCGCGGCACGCGAGCAGTTCACGAGCATCGGCGGCGCGACGTACACGGGCATTCCCGTGCCGCTCGAGAACACCGGCGGCGGTGGCACGCGCGATTCGCACTGGCGGCTCACGGTATTGCGCCGTGAGCTCATGGTTGGCTTCGCGCAGCCCGGTGGCATGCCGCTCAGCCGGCTCTCCGTGGGTTCGCTTTCCGATCTCGGCTACTTCGTGCGTTACGACAGCACGGAAATCTTCACGGTCCCCAGCTTCGGTTCAGCGGCATTCGGCGCCATGTCCATGCCGTCGGCGGAAACTGTGCAGTACGGCAATGATGACTGGCCGAGTGCCATCTGGTCCATCGACAACACGGGGCGCCGGCGTCTCGCGCGCGCCGGCGATTGGCGCGTCACGCGCGGACAGGAAAAGCGGGGTGGGGGACGGTAGACTGACGACGGTCGGTATGGTCAGTCAGCGGTCGCTTCCAAATCGCGTGCCGTTCAACAGGTAGCGCACGAAATCCGCGGGCACGGCGAGCGACTCCCGCACGGCGTATTCGAACTCGAGGAACAGATTCTGGGAGATCGGACTCGTGCGCGTTGGTGAGCCGAACGGTTCGAGTCCGTGCAATCGCGCCAGCAGCGACAGGCGCAGCATGTGGAACGGATCGCTCACCAGCAGCACCACCTTTCCGTCTACGCGCTCGAGCCGGTCCGCGGCGTTGTGCATCGACGTGTACGTGGTGCGCCCTTCGTCCTCGTGCAGGATCATCGAATCCGGTACCCCGCGCTTCACGAGATAGCGCCGCCCGGCGCCCGCTTCACTCTGGGTATCGCCGTCACCGCGACCGCCGGTAAGCAACACATACGGCGCGAGTCCGCGTTCGTACAATCCGAGCGCATGATCCAACCGTGCCTGCAGCACTGGCGAAGGCCGGCCGGCGTATTGCGCCGCGCCGAGCACGATGATCGCATCCGCCATGCGTGCATCGGACGTTGAGGCTGCATCACGCCGCGACCACCACCACACGAGCGCGATGGTGAACACCCAACCAAACAAGGCGAGCGCGAGCAGTTGCGCGCTGAGGCGGCGAAGCAGGCGGACCATGCGTCAAAGTTAGTCACCCCCTGCGACGCAGCGTTTGACGCAGGGGTGAACCGGACCAACCGCTACACGGGTCGCGTATCGCCCGGTGCCGGCGCGTCCACCTCATAGCCTCCTTCGCGCAGCGACGCGGCGAAGGCATCCTGCGCCTCTGCCTCGCCGTGCACCAGATGCACGCGCTGAATCTCCCGACGCGCCTTCACGCCCTCTGCTCGCACCGCGTCCAGCCACGCGCGCAACTCGGTGCGATCGCCGTGCGCCGAATACCCATTGAGAATCTCCACCTGCGCGGCCAACGGCACTTCGTCGCCGAAGATGCGCAGGAACGGCCGCTTCTCCACGATGCGACGTGCCAGCGTATGCTCGGCCGCAAAACCCACCATGAGAATGGTGTTGCGCGGATCGTTCGCGCCGTGTTGAAGGTGATGCAAGATGCGTCCCGACTCGGCCATGCCGCTCGCAGCCACGATGATCATCGGCCCGTGACGGTGATTGAGCTGCTTGGACTCCTCCACGTTGCGCGTGAAGCGCACCAGCGGAAACTCCAGGGGGTTGGCCGCCGACTGTACCAGCGCTTCGGTGCGGTCGAAGATGTTCGAGTGCATCGCGAACACGGTCGTGGCGTCGAGCGCAAGCGGCGAGTCCACGAAGATCGGAATCTCCGGGATGTCGCCCGCTCGCCAGAGTGCGTGCAGGTCATACACGACTTCCTGCGTGCGCCCGAGCGCGAACGCGGGAATGAGCACGCGTCCGCCGCGCTTCGCGGTCTCACGGATCACCTGTGCCAGGTGCGCGCGCGCACCCACCACACTCTCGTGATCACGGTTTCCGTAGGTGGACTCGATGAGCACGCTGTCCGCACCGCCGTGCGGTGGGTCGGGATCGCGAATGATCGGCTGGTCGTCGCGGCCGATGTCACCGGAGAAGATCACGCGATGCGTGTGGGAACCCTCCGTGGCCTCAATGATGATGCTGGCGGAGCCGAGGATGTGTCCCGCGTCGGTGTAACACGCGCGAATGCCCGGCAGCACGTCCAGCCAGCGGTTGTACGGTACGCCAATCATCTGGTCCACCGCCTGCATCGCGTCGGCCAGGTTATACAGCGGCGGCGAGAATGGCCGACCCTTGCGCTCCAGGTATTCCGCGTCACGAGTCTGGATGTTGGCCGAATCGGCGAGCATCACGGCACACAGATCACGCGTGGCGCTCGTGGTCCAGATGCTGCCGGTATAGCCTTGCGCGACCAGGAACGGCAGTCGGCCCGCATGGTCGATATGCGCGTGCGAGAGCAGCACGGCATCGATCTGGTCCACTGGCAACGGCAACTTCGCGTTCTTCTCGCGCGACTCCGCCCGGCGACCCTGGAAAAGCCCGCAGTCGAGCAGAATGCGCCGACCGTTCACGTGCAGGATATGACAGGAGCCGGTGACTTCGCGCGCGGCACCCGAGAACTCGATGTGCATGTCTTACCTCGTCAAATTGAGCCGCCAAACGGAAAAACTCAGGAGCGATGCGAACGACACCCACGCCAGGTACGGCAGCAGCAAGCGACCGGCCAGCGTATTCAGGCGCGCGAACCGCACTTGCAGCACCGCCACCATGCCAAGCAGCAGGAGCACCTCGGCCGTTGCCAAGCCGCGCAACTCCCATCCGAAAAAGAGCCACGTCCACAGCGCGTTGATCACAAGCTGAAACAGGTAGAGCGAGAGTGCACCCTTCGCTCCCTGCCACCCGTGCTCCAGCCACACGCGCCACGCTGCAACGCCCATCATCGCGTACAGCACGGTCCACACGGGACCGAACAGCCACGGCGGCGGGGCCCACGATGGCAGCGTCAGCGCGGTGTACCGCTCGGCGGCATTCATCGACGCGAGCGCGCCGAGCGTCGCCGCCACGAAGGTGACGGCAAGCCACGCCACGAGACCACGCCATCGCGCGAAACTGTTCACGGCAACTGCACTCATCATCATCTCCGGCAAGAACGGTGGAAGCGGCGCCGCGTTGAAACATGGAGTCAGGCGCGGCGCGATGCACGGCGACCTACATTGCGACATGTCACGCACGCCACCCAACCGCTCCGGCCTCATCGAGCGTCTGCTCGATCGACTGAGCCGTCTCGGCTCATGGGGCCAACGTGCTGCGTACACCATTCGCGCAGTCGCGGTACAGGCGCGGCGTCAGACGCGGCGCGTTACCTTCGGTCCGCGGCGCAGCGCGCAAAGCGGCTGGGATGACTTCGTGGACTGGCTCGGCACCACAGCGGTCAGCGAAAACGCCATCCTGCTGGTCTTCGCCGTGCTGATCGGTATTGGCGCCGCGCTCGGCATCGTCGCCTTCTACAAGCTCATCGACGCGTCGTACTGGCTCTTCGTGACGCTGCCCGGACGCGAAGTGGAAGCGCTGCGCAATCCGATCTACCGACCCATACTCACCGCCGCTGGCTTCATGGCCGCCGCTGCCATCATGCGACGCTTCGCGCCCGGTGAAGAAGGCTACAACGTGCCCGATCTCAAGCGCCGAGTCGCGCAGGACGGCGGACACATGCAGGTCAAGCCACTCGCTGCCCGCTCTCTCGCCAGCGCCGTGACGCTTGGATCCGGTGGGTCGGTCGGCAGCGAAGGGCCGGCCGCCGTGGTCGGTGGCGGACTCGGCGCGTACTTCTCGCGCGTCTTCAGGTTCTCGCGCGATCGTACCCGCTTGCTCGTAAGCGCTGGCACCGCGGCGGGCATCTCGGCCGCCTTCAACGCGCCGCTCGCGGGCGCCTTTTTCGCGCTTGAGGAACTGCTCGGCGGACTGCACGTAGCGGCATTTCCAACCGTGGTCGTGAGCAGCGTGACGGCCGCGGTCGTGTCGCAGGCCGTGTTCGGTATTCACCCTGCATTTCCTATCCCCGCGCTGCACCCCTCGCGCGGCTGGTTCGAACTGCTCGCGCTGCCGCCGCTGCTCGGGATCGCGTGCGGACTCGTCACCGTGCTGTTCGTGCGCACGTATTTCAGCGTGGGCAAGGCGGCGCGGGAGTGGAAAGTCTCACCCGCGGCACGTGCGGCGATAGGCGGCGGGGCCGTAGGTTTGCTCGTCTATCTCTCCGGCGGACTGCTGCTCGGCCCCGGACACATGCTCATTCCGGCCGAGCTCTTCTCCGGCACCGCGTGGTGGATCGTGGGCGGCCTCGTGCTCGCCAAGATCGTCGCCACGTCGCTCACGCTCGGCACCGGCGGCTCCGGCGGACTGTTCGCACCGGCGATCTATGTGGGCGCGGCCACGGGCGCCTCACTCGCCGGCGCCATCGCCTGGATGCTGCCCTCGCTGCAGATCACTCCGGCGGCCTGGGCTTTCGTCGCCATGGGCGGCGTGGTTGGCGCCGCGACTGGCGCGCCGATCACCGCCGTGCTGCTGGTCTTCGAGTTGACGGACGACTACGCGCTCATGCCTCCGTTGCTGCTGGTGACCGGACTCTCGATGGTAATTGCGCGGCGTTTCGAAAAGGACGACCTGTATAGCGGCTGGCTCAGGCGGCGCGGCATCGTGCTGCACAATGAGAGTGAACGCGACGTGCTCGCGCGGCTGCATGTGCGCGACGCCTGCGACATGGCGCCACTCGTCGTGCGCGAACACGAACAGCTGGAACCCGTGCTCGCGCGTGTCGCCTTCTCGGGCCAGCCGATGTTTCCCGTAGTGGACGAACGCGGACAACTCGCCGGCATCCTTCCTGTGAGCGCGCTCGCCGCCGCCTCGCGCGAACCGCATGCACTGCCCACGCTGATCGTCGCCGATCTCGCGGTCGCCACACCTGCAGTCACGCTCGACACCGCACTCGACGATGTGATGCGCCGCATGGGTGCGCGCGATCTGGCCGCACTGCCCGTGGTCGAGGTGCCAAGCGGCCGACTGATGGGGCTGATCACCCGCGCACACCTCACACGCGTCGTCGAGCGCGCCATGCTGCTCGACCGACCGGCCACCGCCGCACCTCCCGCCGGCGCGCCGCACGAGGCCCCCATCGAGCTCCCGTCGGGCATTCATCATCGAGCGGTACCGCCGCGCGACGATTTCTGAGGTCCAGTCCCAGATTCCGGTCGTAGGGCCCGGTCATCCCACAACCTACGCAACTCACACTCCCCGCATTCTCTCCGCGACCTCCGCGACTCCGCGTTTAAAGCAGTTCCGATCGCAGCTGCCGCTCCCGCCCCACCGTCCCCCAGAGCACCACCGCCGCCAGCATCGGCGCCGACACCACCACCCCGATCAGCAGCAAATCCAGGACGCCCGTCGCTCGCGGCACATACCACGTGAGCGCCTGCACCAGCGTGACCGTTGCATCGACCGACACCGCCGACGCCAGCAGCACGCCCAGCCACTCCCGCCATTTCCACAGCAACAACACGAGCCCGAGCACCAGCGCCAAATCGAATCCGACCCACGCGCGCTGCATCCACGGTTCGGCGAACCATCGTGTGGTATCCAGCGCGGCCAGTGAGATCGTCCACGGCACGAGAAGCGCCGTCATCGCCAGCAACACCGGACGCGGTCCGCGCACGAGCGTGCGCAGCCCGAATCCGCCCAGAGAGCCGTTGGCGAAGGCCGTCAGTGCATCGGCCAGTGCGCGCCACGATTGTGTGCCCGCCGGATAGGCCAGCCAGATCGGCTCCCACGAATGCGGACGCAGCTTGGCCTTGAACGCGTGCAGTCCGCGGAAGTTGAAGAACGGCGTGGCCCAGCGACTCACACGCGCGAGCCACGGAGCAACCGGTCCGGCAAGTGGCGCAAGCCCGAGCGTGGCCCAGGTGCAGCCATCGTCCGCGACGACGCGCATGCCGGCGTCCACCAACAGTTCGCTGGTGCCGTTGGGCGCCGACGCATCGCGCAGCAGGTCTTCGAACAACCATCCGCGTCTCGCGTACACCGGTGCCATCGACAACACGCCCACGACGCGCCCCTCGTGCTCAGCGATGAACAATCGTCGTTCGTCGGCGTCGAGAAACGGCTCCACGCGGACGAGAAATCCCATCTCAGCCATCGCGCGCGACGCCTTCCACCGGGACACCAGCGCGGCGAGCGAACGATGAAGCGCCGTGCCTTCGGCAATCTCCGACGACCCGACCTGTCGCACTGCCACGCCTTTGGCCCTCGCACGACGGAGCTGTGCGCGCAACGTACGCGATTGCTGCACCGTGTCGGACCATGCCGTCGGATCCCACACAGGCTGCTCGCCGAGCAGCAGGCGGCGAAATCGAGGGGACGAGACCAGTCGTCCGTCGGTCGCGAAGAATGCGGCCCGTCGGCGCGACTCCCGTGCGGCGTCGAGAAATCGCTCCGCAACGGCGTTTACCGCGTCTTCCGGTGCGAGCGGTTCGCCGCCCGCCACCCACGCCGCACCTGTGTCCACGTACGCCACGACCGCGCGCGGATGCAGCGCTGCACTGTCTTGCCACACGCGGAAGTCGCGCTCGAGCAACTGGAACGAAGTCGCATTCCGACCGTACGCGCGCAGGGCGCTCCAGAGCGCGCTACGCGTCGGCGTTCGGGGCCTCACGCGCGAACACCACCGTCACGCGGGATTCGTTCTGTGTCATCAGGGCCGGCGTCCATCCCGACCGGCTCCGCTCGTTGAGCAGATCGGTGAGTGCGTCTTCATCCTCGCGAACGCGCTTGCCGAAGCGCACGATTACCGCTTGGTATTCCTTCATGGCAGGCAAAGGTAGCGGCGGCGCTCCGTTCACCGCTAGCTTCGCCGCGTCCGCGATGGCGTCGTCACCGGCGTCATGAATGGCGTCATCAAAGGCGTTCGTCGCACCGCGCACGCACTCCCACCAATCCCGACTGTCATGTCTGTCGCCGTGTCGCACCCCGACCTGCCCACACTCACCGTTGTCGATCATCCGCTCGTGCGGCACAAGATGACGCTGCTGCGTGACCGGGAGACGTCCACCAAGACCTTCAAGGAGCTGGTAGACGAGATCGCCATGCTCATGGCGTACGAGGCGACGAGTGACCTTGCCGTCGAACCCGTGCCGGTGGACACGCCGCTGGAAAGCACTACGGGATGGTCCGTGTCCGGCAAGAAGCTCGTGCTCGTGCCGATCCTGAGGGCCGGACTCGGCATGGTGGAGGGCATCCTGCGCCTCATTCCGTCGGCACGCGTCGGACATATCGGACTCTACCGCGATCACGATACGCTCGAGCCGGTGGACTACTACTTCAAGGTGCCCGGCGACGCCGAAGCGCGCGATTTCCTGCTGCTCGATCCGATGCTCGCCACCGGTGGCAGCGCGGCCGCGGCCGTGAGCTCGCTCAAGCGCGCCGGTGCGCAGCGCATTCGCCTGCTCTGCCTCGTCGCCGCGCCCGAAGGTGTGCGCCGTCTCGCCGAGTCCCACCCCGATGTGGACGTGCTCGCTGCCGCGCTCGACCGCGAGCTCAATGCATCAGGTTATATCCTGCCCGGACTGGGTGACGCCGGCGACCGCTTGTTCGGAACGCGGTAGCCGACTGCTACGCCCTCGCGATCACGCCGTCACGATCACGCCGTCACGATCACACCGTCACGATCACGCCGTCACGATCACGCCCTCACGATCAACCTCGCGATCATCACGCGCGCGACAACTCGGCGCAAGGCGACCTCACCCAAACCACTCCCGCGGCGTGAGTCGCTGCTGACGGGTGACGTCAAGCACCCACTCCTGCGCCGACGGCTCCACGATCTCCAGCGGCACCCGGTCGAACCACGAGCTGGCCAGATCCTCGTCACCGATGCGCCGCCACAGTTCGCCGATGAGATACGTGATCACCGCACGCTCCGCGCGTTCAACACCATCGAAATGCTGCAGCGACTCGGCGAACTGCCACGCCGCATGGCGTCGATAGTATCGTTCGGACTCGTGATCCTTCTCGTCAACGCAGCACCAGGCGGCTCGCAGGTACAGGTCACCGAGATAGCGCGGCTCGCACCCCTGCCACGAGGCCACCAGCGCCGCATGCTCGTACTTCACCGAGCCACACGGCCCCTCGCTGGCCAGCGATGCTGGCAGGGTGAACCACACACGTTCACGGGTCTCCGTGGACAGGTCGACATCGCTGTCGAAGTCGCGGTCCACGCCCGCGTACCCGCAGGTCGCGCAGAGATGCACGAAGAAGGGAAGCGGCTGCATGCCAGCCGCGCGCTCGTGGAAGTCCGTGCGCTTTCCGCCGAACGCGTTGGTGGCCAACACCGCTTGCGAACGAAACCCCGTGCGGCAGACGGGACAGGTGAGGTGGATGTGTTGGAGTGTCGTCATGGCAGTGAGTAGACCCGGAGTCGGCACCATACCGGCTCACGCCCATGAGTCTCGGCACATGCTGCACAATTCTTCGCGCTTGCCTGCAATCGCGTATCCGCGCTATCTTCTCGCGTCGCCTTGCACCGCCGCCCCGGCGGTGTTCGGCACGCTCCACTCGGCGAGTCGCACTCGCGCCGTTTCTCCCGCGCCAGGGCGTTGATGATCGTCAACCTCCTCCCAGACTTCCTCGCCGTACTGCAAGCTCCCGATCGCATGGTCGCCTATCGCGACTACTTCGACCGGCACCGGGCGCTGCTCACGGCATACTGGGACAACTACGTACTCGACCCCTCGGGCCCGCACTTCGATGACGTCGTGCGCGCCACGGTGCTTGCCGACCGCACCGACCTGCTCGCACTGCTCGCGCACACCGACGTGCTCGCGCTCGTGGAACGCACCGTGGCGCACGTGCGTGAACTGCTCGCCATCGACAGCGATGTGGAAGTCGTCGTCATGGTTGGTGTCGGTGCTGCCAATGCGGGTGAACTCGTGGTGGACGGACGAGGCATCGCCTTCGTGTGCCTTGAGCACTTCACCGGGGTCGCCAACGCCGACACCCAGGGGCTGGGACTCGATCCCGAACTGCTGCCGCTCTGGCTCGCCCACGAACTTGCACACACCGTGCGCTATACGTCGCCCGCCAGTCGCAGCGAGATGCGCGCGCTTGTAGAAGACGGGGGTGGTTACTACTCGTACTGGGAAACCGGCCGGCAGGCATCACTGCGCGAGCTGCTCGTGAACGAAGGACTCGCCGTGCAGGTCTCACGCGCCATCTCACCCGGCCACGCCGCGTGGGAGTACTTCGGCTTCGCACGCAAGCAGTACGCGCGCATCCGTGAGCTCGAGCCGCTGCTCACCCGCGCCATTACCCTCGACCTCGATCGCGCCGGACTCGGCCTGCGACTTCGCTACCTGTCAGGCGGCATGAGCGATGAAGCGCGCACGCTCGAGCGCACCATCATCCCCGAACGCGCCGGCTACTTCCTCGGCGCACGTCTCGTCGAACCCGCCATCGCCTCCCACGGTTTCGCCTGGGCCGTGCGTGCGTCCGCGCATGAACTCACGGCCATCGCCGACGGCCAGTACGTGCTGCCCGAGCACGTCTCACAATTGGCGTAGACAGTCCTCCGGCGCTCCCCTTCACTTCCCCACGCAAAACTCCGCAAACAGTCGATCCAGTACGTCGTCGAGCGACACCGCACCAATCAGCTCGTCCAGCGC
Source organism: Gemmatimonadales bacterium (assembly GCA_038330215.1). Classification (GTDB taxonomy): domain Bacteria; phylum Gemmatimonadota; class Gemmatimonadetes; order Gemmatimonadales; family Gemmatimonadaceae; genus JAABRT01. The sequence goes on along the minus strand of JBBQNT010000011.1, from coordinate 5,101 downwards.
GCCCACCGCCGCACGCACATGCACCGCCGCGACAATCGCCGGCACTCCGCGCCCCGCATCCCACGCCTCCCGGAACGCCGCCAGCTCCTCCCGCGCCGTCCTCACCGCCACATGATGCCGCTCCCGCGATAGCCGAGGCACCTCCGCCCCGACCGAGCCATATCGCTCCGCAATGCATCTCCCAATCTCCCCCATCACGTCCCCCAACCCCACCCCAGTCTCCGCACTTGTCGCAATCATCGCGGTCATTCCCCCCCCCGCGACCTCCCCTCCCTCCGTGTCCTCTGCGTCAAGCAGTTGCCGTTGCCGTTCCACCCGCGCCTCATCCCGCTTGGTGAGCACCCGCACCACCGGCACATCCCCCCCCCGCACCGCCAGCACCGCCTCCGCAACAGTCGCTACCGCGTCCTCATCCTCCCCACAGAGCACCACGACATGCGCCCGCTCCAACCACCGCGCACTCACCTCGATGCCCATGCGCTCGAGCACGTCATCAGACTCACGCAGCCCTGCGGTGTCCACAAGCCGCACTGGCACACCTGGCGTGTCCAGCAACACATCGAGTGCATCGCGCGTCGTGCCCGGAATCTCCGACACGATCGCCCGCGCTTCACCGATGAGCGCATTGAACAGCGATGACTTGCCCACGTTCGGTGCGCCCGCGAGCACCACGATCGCGCCCTCGCGCACCAGCGGCATCGCTGGCGCCGTCGCCAGCAGTTCGTCGAGCGCGACAATGACCGTGCCCACCGCATGCGCGATGCGCGTCGCATCGATCGGTCCGTCATCTTCTTCGGGAAAATCGATGTCGTAGGCAAGCAGTGCCTCGAGTTGCAGGCACTCGCTTCGCAACTGCTGCAGCCGACGCGACAATCCGCCATCGAGTTGTTGCAGCGCTACCTGGTGCAGCGCCTGCGAGCGCGCGTCGATCAGGTCGGCGATGGCTTCCGCCTGCAGCAGGTCGAGCTTTCCCGCCAGCAGCGCGCGGCGCGTGAACTCGCCCGGCAGCGCCTCTCGTGCACCGGCAGCGATGAGCGCACCCAGCACGGCATCCGGCACCGCGAGTCCACCGTGGGTGCTGATCTCGACGACATCGTCACCCGTGTACGAGTGCGGCGCCGGAAACCAGGTGACCAGCGCCGTATCGATCGCCTCGTGCGAGACCGGGTGCTGCAGCCGCCGGAGCAACGCTCGTCGCGGCACGAGCGGTACCGCAGCGGATCCGTCACCGTTCACCGCAGCGGATCCGTCACTGTTGACCGCCGCACCCTCCGCCACACACTGCATCACCACAGCAACCGCGTCCGGCCCGCTCACGCGCACCACGGCGATCGCGCTCCGCCCGCGCGCCGTCGCCAGCGCCACGATTGTATCCGCGGCGCCGGGCAGCACGGATCAGCTCAGCCGCTTGGGCTCGTTGCGCGTCTTGCCGCCCTTCGCAGACGTCGCGGCTGTCACGGCGGGCGTCTGCACCCGCGGCTTCTTCATCATCTTCTGCCGCTCCTTCGAGATCAGCCACTGCTGCGGCAGCGAGGCGATGTTCTGCACCGCGTAATACAGGTTGAGGCCCGACGCGAAGTTGATGAAGAAGATCAGCATGATGCCGGGAATCAGGTACGTCATCAGACGCGCCTGCGCGTTGTCCGGCGTGCTGCGCAGTCCGATCCACGACACCAGGAACGCCGTCGCCGCCACAATGATCGGCAGGATGTAGTACGGGTCCTTGAGCGAGATGTCCGGCAGCCAGAGGAACGGCACGCCGCGGAACGCGATGGTGTTCTGGAAGACGAAGAACAGCGCAAAGAACACCGGCAGCGGAATGAACATCGGCAAACAGCCCGTGAGTGAACTCAACGGGTTGAGGCCGTGCTCCGCGTACACCTTCATGATCTCGGCTTGCGTCTTCTGTGGATCGCCCTTGTGCTTGGCCTGCGCGGCCTGAATCTCCGGCTGGATCTGCTGCATCTGCAGCGATGTGCGCATGGCGCGCTGGTTGATCGGCCAGAGGATCAGGCGAACCGCCACGCCGAAGATCACCAGCACCCACCCGTACGACAGCCCCGCCGTCTCCTTCATCCACAGCAGCGTCTTCATGACGATGGTGGCGAATGGCTGGATGATCTTCTGCATGAAGCCACCGTACGGGTTCGAGCTTTCGAACTCGCGTCCCATGGCCACCATGCGCCGGAACTCCTGCGGACCGGCATACACTTCCATCGCCGCGGCGCCGTTGCGCAGGTTCACCACGATGTGACCCTGCGCGCGCGTAGCCTGCTTGGAATCGCGCGCGCCACCGATCACGTTCAGTTCGGTAAAGCCGGGCTGACCCGGCGGCGCGAGCACGCCCAAGAGGAAGTACTTGGTCTTGGCCACCACCCACGTGAACGGACCCTGCAGGATCTCCCGTTCTCCGGGATCGAGCGACCCAAACTTGATCAGGTCGGCACTGCGCGCTTCCGGCTTGAAGGCGTAGGCCAGGTGCGTTCGATCTTCCGTGGTGTCCGCTTCCGAGCTGCGGAAGGTGGACGGCAGGTCCACCAGCAGATAGCCGTCGCTGTTGGGCCCCGTCACCGTCGCGGCGATATTCACGCGATAGCTGTCGGGCAGGAAGCTGTACGTGATGCCGATGGCGCGCTGCGCCACCTGCGCCGTATAGCGAAGCTGCGTGCGACCTTCCACCTGTGACTGCTGGAGCGCAAAGGAAGTGCGCGTGAGATTGAGCGTATCGCCGCCCGGAAACACCATGCGCCACGCCAGCAGGCGATCACCGCGCTGCGCGAGCTCCACCGGCAGCTCGGTCGTTTTTCCACCGCTCTCGAGCGCGCGGTACTGCTGCATTTCCGCCGAGATGAGTGCGGCGCCAAGTGAACTCACGCGGTATGTCGCGAGCGGCGTGACCACCTCCGACGTGTCGATGCGCGCCACTTGTGGCAGCAGGCTGTCGGGCGTTGGCATGATCGTGGTCGGCGCGCCGGCCATGACGCCTTCGGCGCCCGTGGCCTGCGTTGGCGCGGCCGAGGGCGTCAGGTCGTCATTGATCGCCGCCGCGCCGGACATGGCGGCGGCTGCGCTGTCTACCGGCACGACTCCGTTGGCCGGCACGGCAGGCGCCGTGGGAAAAATCAGCGGCGTGATCAGAATAACGGCGGCCATCAGGACGACGGCGAGCGCGAGACGGCGTGGTTCCATGAAGTTGTCTGCGAGCAGCTAATCGACGCTGACCTGCGGAGCAGACGTGACCGTTCGGCCGCGCCCGCCTGCCGCTGTCAGGGCACGGGGTCATATCCACCGGGACGGAACGGATGACACCGTCCAATCCGGCGGATGGCAAGCCAACTGCCGCGGGCCGCACCATGGCGTTCGAGCGCCTCGATGGCGTACGCGGAGCAGGACGGATAATAACGGCACGAACCGCCAAGCAGCGGCGAAAGCGCTACCTGATACAAGCGCACACCGAGTATGAGCAGGAACCGTGGCACCGCCGCGAGCCCCGTCGGGGTGATCGCAGCGGGCCTTTCATCGACCTGATGATCAGCGCACATCGTCCGTACGCGACGCATCGAGCCGTGTTTCCGAAGCCAACGGTGCCAGTCGGCGGGAGACCCGCTGCATCTCGCCAGCGAGTGTGGCGTAACTGCACTCATACGCCAGCGCACTGGCGCGCACGACCACGTCGAGCGGAAGTGGCAGGGTACGCAACACAGGCATCAGCTCCAGTCGCAACAGTTCCCGAAGGCGACGTTTGACACGGTTGCGCTCGACGGCGGAATGTCGATGCTTTGGCACGATGAGGCCAACCCGTGAAAACGCATGAAGGGAAGCGGCGACGCGCACCTCGAAGCTGCCGGTGCGCACGCGCTTCCCTTCGCGGCGTGTCCGCTCGAGCTCCGGTGCGCGCGTAACCTTGTGCGCGCGCCGAAGCCGGCGGGAATCAGGCGCCTGCGTACTTGGACGGCAACTGGACCGTGAGCAGCTTGCGTCCCTTGCGACGGCGGCGGCTCAGGGTCGCGCGACCCCACTTGTCTGCCATACGAGCGCGGAAGCCGTGCTTGCGGAGACGCTTGGTGTTGCGCGGGCGATACGTGGGCTTGCCCATGATTCGAGTCTGTCAGAAGGTGCGGAATGAAAAGCCGACGAGCCGCACGCAGAAATGCGACGCCCATCAGCATGCCAGTCAGAAAAAACAAAAAGCTCAGGTACAGATCTGTAAGATAGGTCGCCGCTTGGGCTTGCGTCAAGTGAAAGAACGTGTCGTGTGAAGCGTCCCGGGGCCGCTTCCAAATCTTGCGCGTCACGCATTTGACTTATCCACATTCGTCGGGCTAGCTTCGCTCCCCGCCACCTGCCCGTCCCCGAACCCCCGCCGCGTCGTCATGTCCCTGTCCCCGTCCGACATCTGGGAGCGCCTGCTCACCCGTGCCCGACAGGTCCTCCCGGAGCAGACATTCCGGACATGGCTCGAACCCGCCGAACCGACGGCCTTTCAGGACGGCCTGCTCACGGTAGTTGTTCCAGACCAGTTTTCTTCAGACTGGAACGACAGCAAGCACAGCGAACTGCTTTCGAGCTTCGCGCCCGTCGCCGTCGGACACCCGGTGCGCATCCAGTTCCGCATCTCCGAGGAACGGGCCAAGCGCGCCCAGCTCGATATCTTTGTCCAGCAACCACCAGCTCCGTTAGCGCCACCACCGCATCAGAAGTCGGCCATATCAGCGCCACTCAATCCGCGCTATACCTTCGAGCAGTTTGTCATCGGCAAGTCCAACGACGTGGCCGCGGCCGCATCTCAGGCCGCCGCCCAGGCCCCCGGCGTGGTCTACAACCCGCTCTTCATCTACGGCGAAACGGGACTCGGCAAGACGCACCTCATGCAGGCCATCGCCCATGAGCTGCTGCGCCGCACCCCTACACTGCGGCTGGCGTTTGTGGGCACCGAGCAGTTCACCAACGATTTTGTGTCCGCCATTCAGGGCGGCCAGATGCACGATTTCCGGCGCCGCTACCGCGAGATCGACCTGCTGCTCGTGGACGACGTGCAGTTCCTCAAGGGCAAGGAATCCACACAGGAAGAGTTCTTCCACACCTTCAACGCCATCTACGA
>JBBQNT010000010.1:0-34547 GCA_038330215.1 Gemmatimonadales bacterium | reverse complement strand
CGTTTCGTACGCCTGCGTGTCGGTGGGGAAGATGCCCGCGAAGACGAAGCTGCGCACTTCACGATATCCCGGCAGCGCTTCGGCGGCGCGGTTGGACGCATCGAAAATCGTATCGCCCGCGCGCGTTTCACGCACGGAACGCACGGAAGCGATCACGTAGCCCACCTCGCCCGCGCCAAGCGTCGCAACGGGCGTCTGCCGCGGCTGAAGCGCACCCACCTCGGACACTTCGTACACGTTGTCCGAGGCGCCGAAGGTGATCTTCATGCCTTTCTTGATGAGGCCGTCCACCACGCGAATGGACGGGATGGCGCCGCGATACTTGTCGTAGTACGAGTCGAAGATGAGGGCGCGCAGCGGCCCGTCGAGATCGCCCTTGGGCGGCGGCACACGCTCCACCACGCGAGCCAGCAGCTCCGGCACGCCGACGCCTTCCTTCGCGCTCACCGACAGCACGTCTTCGGGCGCACAGCCGATCAGCTCCACGATCTCCTTGCGCCGGCGCTCAGGCTCCGCACCGGGCAGGTCAATCTTGTTGAGCACCGGAATGATTTCGAGGCCGGCGTCCAGTGCGAGGAACAGGTTGGACAGCGTCTGCGCCTGAATGCCCTGCGACGCGTCCACCACCAGAATCGCGCCCTCGCACGCCGCGAGCGAGCGTGAGACTTCGTACGTGAAGTCGACGTGGCCCGGCGTGTCGATGAGGTTGAGCTCGTACGTTGTGCCGTCGGCCGCCACATACGCCATGCGCACGGCGTTCAGCTTGATCGTGATGCCACGCTCACGCTCGAGATCGAGCGTGTCGAGGATCTGCGCCTTCATCTCCCGTTTCTGCAGCGTGCCCGTGTGTTCGATCAAGCGATCGGCCAGGGTGGACTTCCCGTGGTCGATGTGGGCGACGATACAGAAGTTGCGAATGCGATCGAGCTGCACGGACACTTGGAAAACGGGGAACGACGACGCAACTCCATCGCCGATGGCGCAAATCGCGGGCAGACGCACCGCGCACTAGCCTAGCCTTACAAAACTAGCGGCCCCACCCGCATATCCAAGCAGGTGGGGCCGACTGACTTGCGGCGCAGCGATGTTTCTCCGACCGCTATACCGGTGCAGTACGTGTGATTACGGCCGTCCGGTGCCGGTACGCCCGCCGCCCGTCGCGCCACCACGCGCCTCCGAACCACGGCCTTCACCCGAACTCGCGCCGGAGCCAGCCGACGAGGAGCCCGCGCTGCCAGACGAGGTGCCGACGCCGGTCGACCCACCGCCGGCGCCGCTGCCCGAGGCGCGGGTGACGGTGCCACTGCCGCCGTAGCCCCCGCTGCCGCCGGATGCTGCACGTCGCACCAGCCCGCGCCGAGAATTGGCGGCGTCATTCCCACCGTCCACTCCAAGCGCATTGCGCGCGTTGATCATGGCGATCGCCTGCGCCACCTGACTTCGCTGCACGAGCTCGCTGCGCGCCGATCGCTCGGCGACGCCGTCGCCCGACGACGTGACCACTTTGCTCACCGCTTCGCGCACCGCGTTCGTGCGCTTCTCGATTGCAGCGGGCGACGCTGGCACCAACTTCACGTCGTCTACTGCCTTGGGCGGCAAGCGCTCTTGATCCTTGGGCGGCGTGACGCCGGTAGTGTCCGTGCCCGCCGAGTCGGGCGGCGTGGGCATGCGCCCGGCATTGCTCGCGACAAAGAAGAGCGGTGCCTGACGATTGAGCCCGGGGCAGCCCGCCCCATAGCGATTCCACAATCCACCACCGATGGAGCGCTGGAACGACGAGAACGGGAAGGGCATGTAGGTGCTGAGGAACAGATTGCGATGCCAATCGCTGCCATAGTCGCCAAAGAACATGCGGCGACTGCCGATCGCGAGCGGACCGTACGCATCCCACAGGAAGCTGCGGAAATCGTTTGCGATGTCGCCGCCGAGTGCATAACCGCACGAAGCCAGCACGCCGATCGCGCTCGCCGAAAGCACCGGCGCCGAACGCGCCGTGGCGATGGAGAACGGCATATCCAGACTGCCGTACAGCACCTCGGCGATGGCGTTCACCACCTCGCGTTCTCCGGCGTTGTCCGCGACGTTGTATTCGAACTCCCACGACTTCCCGTCTGAGGAGAATGACGAGAGGTCCGGCGCCACATCGGACGCGAACGCGATCACGGTGGGCACCCTCACCCACGACGAACGAATGAAGAGCGCATCGGAACTCGGTAGCGGCGTGTAGAGCGGACGGTTCGACCTTGTATACGCGCTCTGGCTGGGCCGCTCCGGGTACACGACACGAACGCGACCGTCAGCGCCGAGCTCCACGACCACGAGAAACGCGTCGCGATCGAGCTTGACACGCGCTTCGTTCTGCCACGCCCAACGAAGATCGCCGACCTGTCGTACTTCAACGCGGGGAAGCAGCTCCTGTGCTCCCGCCTGAACCATCGGGCTGACAAGGGCAGCGACCAGGGCGACTTTGACACCACGTCGGGCTGCAGCAGTAAGGTCGGACAGGTGCATGGGCGAGTCCTCAGCGGTAGGAGACTGCTGATCGACGCAGCGGCGACGAATGGTCGAAACCTACTCTCAATACCCGCCCTCGGGCTATGTGATCCACTTCACACGCTTGGTCCTGACGCGCCGCGAGGCCACTATTCCCGGCTGTGCCTCCCTCCCGCGCTGACCTGCTCGACCCGTCCGCCCTCGCCGCCCTCGGAAACATCGAGCTGGTGGCGCGCTGGGTCGTAGACGGCTTTCTCACCGGCCTGCATCGATCGCCCCGCAAGGGCTTCTCGGTGGAGTTCGCCGAGCACCGCCCGTACCAGCCCGGCGACGACTTGCGCTACCTGGACTGGCGCATCGCCGCTCGCGCCGATCGCTGGGTAGTGAAGCAGTTCGAGGAGGAAACCAACACCCGTGCGATGCTCGTGCTCGACGTGAGCGCGTCCATGCGCTGGACGGGAGCCGCCGCGCGGCTCACCAAGCTCGCCTACGCGGAGCAGTTGCTGGGCGCGCTCGCCCTGCTCATGCTCCGGCAGCGTGACGCCGTGGGGCTCGTACGCGCCGACGACAGCCTTCGGTCGGTGATTCCGCCCACCACCCGCACGGGCCAGTGGTTTCGTCTGGCTGCGGCGCTTTCCTCGCCGGGCGTCGGCGTGGGCAGTGATCTGGTGCCCGCGCTCGCGCAGGCCGTGCATCTGGTGCGACGACCCGGCTTCGTGATGCTGGTGTCCGACCTGCTCGTGGACCCGGATCCCGTGGTCGAGCAACTACGCACCATCCGAGCTCGAGGACACGAAGTGCTGGTCATGCACGTGCTCGATCCTGTGGAACGGGATTTCGCGGACGGCGCCGAGGCACTCTTCACCGATCCCGAATCCGACGCATCACTGCCGGCCACTCCGTCGGAAATCCGCGCCGAATATCAGGAGACCGTGCAACGTGCGCTGGCGAACTGGCGCACGAGCGTGCTGCAGGTTGGCGCGCGGTATGCGTTGGCAATGACGGATCAGCCCTATGGCCTGCCGCTGCGAGCGCTGGTGCGCGCCGCCGGACGCGGTGGGATGCCGATCGCGTGACGTTTCTCGCCCCGTTTTTTCTCGGACTGATTGCGCTCGCGGGCGTGCCGCTTCTGGTGCATCTGCTCCGGCGGCGCATCACTCGGCGAGTCGAGTTCCCCGCGCTGCGGTTCCTGCAGCAGACCCAGCGCGAGCACAGCCGGGAACGCACGGTGCGCAACCGATTGCTGCTGCTGCTGCGCCTGCTCGCCGTGCTCGCTCTCGTGGCCGCCGTCGCCCAACCGATCGCGCGCATTGGCGGCGCGGGACATCCTCCCATTGCCGTGGCCATCGTGCTCGACCAGTCGATGAGCACGGGCGCAGTCGTCGACGGTCGCACGGTTTTTTCTCGCCTGCAGGACAATGCGCGCGAGCTCGCGCAGGCCCTCACGCCGGACGACCGCGCCTGGCTGATCACGAGCGGCGGCCAGGTCGTCGCGGGTGACGGCGGCACACTGCGCGTGGCCATCGACAACGCCGAGGTGGACGGCGGTCGCGGCGATCTGCGCGGCGCCGTGCAGCGTGCACTCACCTTGGTCACTGCGGGCGCACCGCGAGAGCCGGTCGTGCTCGTGCTCACCGACGGGCAGCACTCGTCAATCGGCGTCGCGTCAGACGCGCTCATCGACGCGAACGACATCCCTGTGCTCGTGCACGCGCCGGCGGTTGAGCTGCCAGTCAATCGCGCTGTGCACCGGGTAGTGATTGACCCGCCGCGGTGGGTGCCCAACGGTCGTGTCACGGCAACCATAAGCGCCGCCGACTCGGCCGCGTGGCGCGTGATCATCGGCGACCGCACCGTGGCTCGCGGCACGGCGCCCTCCGCCGCGTTCGCCGCGCCGTTCGCCATCGAGGCCACCGCGCAGGCCACCGATACGGGCTGGCTCGCCGGCCGAGTGGAACTCGACGCCGACGACTATCCGGGTGACAACACCCGCGCCTTTGCCGTGCTGGCCAGTGCCCCGCCAGCCGTGGATGTCGCCGCATCCGCCGGCCCGTTCGTTTCCGCGGCAGTCGATGCCCTCGTGGCTGACGGACGCTTGCGTCGCGCCGCTGGCCGAGCGGGAAGCGTCGCCATCCTGAGCGCGTCCGACGCGCACACCGGCCCCGCGCTCCGTCTCGCGCCAGACGATGCGCTCGGACTCGTCTCGGCCAACCGCTCACTCGAGCGCGCTGGCATTCCGTGGCGCTTCGGCGCGGCGCTTCGCGACACGGTCCCCGTCGTCGATGCAGCCGGCAACGATGCCAGTCTCGCTGGCGCTCGCGTCAACTTGCGATATCGACTCACGCGGGCCGAACGCGCCGCCGACGCCGACAGCGGCGAAGTCCTGCTCGCTGCCGGCGGAACGCCGTGGATGGTCGCCGGACCGGGGTACGTGCTGCTCGCCTCACCGCTCACCATGTCGGCCACGTCGGCGCCGCTGCAGGCGTCGTTTGTGCCGTGGCTTCGCGACTTGCTCGGTCAGCGGCTCGGTAGCGGAGGGCTGCTCATCGAAGCCGCGCCCCGCGACACCATCGCCGTGCCATCGGGCGCCGATCAGTTGCAGTCGCCCGACGGTAGCCTGACCCCGCTCACCGGCAATCGAGTGACCGTTCCGGCGCGCTCCGGTGTTTACCTTGTTCGCCGGGGTGCGCGCACACTCGGCGCACTGGTCGTGAATCCGGAACTGGAAGAGTCCGAGGTGGACGCGTGGGGAGCAGCGGTGTGGCAGTCGCGGGTGACCGGAACCACGGTGCAGGTGGTCGACGACGCCGGCGAAATCAACGAGGCGGTGTTCAATCGCACGGGTGGTCGGCCGATCGCGTGGCCGCTCGTGCTGGTAGCACTCAGTGCGCTCGTGATCGAGGCACTCGTCGCGCGCGGTCTGCTGGCACCGCGCACTGCACCGACTTCGGCGACCGCCAACGCGTGAACGCAACCACGCGGCGCGCACCTCGCGGTCGCTGAACATGGGACTGCCTCGACTGATCGACGTGATGGCGGGATTAGCCGCGTATCACGACGTGCGCGCCCAACTGCCGTCGCCCGGACGATCACTCCGCGTGGGCGGCCTGTCCGGCTCCTCCGACGCGGTGTTCGTCGCCGCACTGGCGCGCGAACTGTCGCACCGAGCGTTCGTGGTGGTCACCGACCAGCTCTCCGATGCCGAACGCTGGCTCGCGGACCTCGAGACGCTTGTCGACGACATTCCGGTGGCACTGTATCCGCCGCGCGAGGGATTTGGGGAAGTCGAGCCGCATGCGGAGGTCGCGGGCGAGCGCGTCGAGACGCTCGAGCGGCTGGGGCGGAGCGCTGTCCGCATCCTGCTCACCACGTCGCGCGCGCTGCTCGAACGTACCGCGCTGCCGGCCGCCCTCCGCGAGGCGCGACTCGAACTGCGCAAGGGTGATGTGCGTCGCCCGGAAGAGCTTGCGGCGCATCTGGACTCGATCGGCTTCGAGCGCGTGCCGATGGTGGAGGACGTGGCGCAGTTCTCTGTGCGCGGCGGCATCTTCGACATTTATGGTTTCGGCATGGCCGAACCGGTGCGTCTCGAGTTCTGGGGCGATGACGTCATCGAGCTGCGCCACTTCGACCTGAACACGCAGCGCACGACGCGTCCGGCCGAGTTTGCGCTCGTGCTGCCGGTGGACGGGCGCGTACGCGAGAGTGACGCGGGCACCGAGCGCGTGTCGCTTGTGGAGTTGTTCGGTCCCGACACCATTCTGGTGGTGCCCGCCGGCAGCGCGGTGCATCCGGAACTGCAGCGCACGTGGGACGAAAGCGCACATCACATCGATCTCGCGCGTCGACGCGGCGAAGAAGCGCCGCCACGCGAGGCGCTGTTTCGCAGTCCGCAGGAGATCGGTGCGGCGCTCTCACGCTTCGCGAATGTGAAGCTCGCGCCCGCGGCCGGCGCGTTGGTGCGACGCGGTGAACGGCGCACACGCGATGACGAAAACACGCCTGTGGCCACGCACGATGTTGACGCGCTCGAGCCTGACATTCGCTTTGCGATCAGCGCGCCGGAGTCGATCTCGCGCGACCTGCGGGTGTTGCGCCGCCTGGTACGTGACGGCTTGCCCACGGTCATCCTGTGCGACAACGCGGGTCAGTCGGAACGTCTCGACGAGCTGCTTGGCGAAGACGGCCCCACGCCCGCCGCGCTCACGATTGGCGTGCTCGACGGCGGCTTCGTCGTGCCGGGCAAGCTGCGTATCCTCACCGACCACGAGATCTTTCGTCGTGATCGGCGATTGCGCCGCGCGCGTCGATACGGAACGGGCGCCGCGCTGGATACGATCGGTGCGCTCAAGCCGGGCGACTATGTGGTGCATCTCGAACACGGCATCGGCCTGTATCGCGGCATTGAGCGCGTGTTCTTTCGCGAACAGACGATCGAAGCTGCGGTCATCGAATACGAGGGCGGCGACCGCCTGAACGTACCGCTGTATCGCATCGACCAGATCGAGCGCTATCGCTCCGCGAGCGATCTGGGCGGCGACATGCCACCGCCGAGGCTGCACCGGCTCGGTGGAAGAAAGTGGGCGCAGCAACGCGAAAAGACGCGCGCTGCGATCTTCGAGATGACGCAGGAACTGCTCGAGCTCTATGCGCGCCGAAAGGTGGCCGCTCGTCCGTCGAACGCGCCCGATGGGGCGTGGCAGCGGCAACTCGAAAGTTCGTTTCTTTTTGAAGACACGCCCGACCAGCGCAAGGCCACCGACGACGTCAAGCGGGATATGGAAGGCGAGCGCCCAATGGACCGCCTGCTCGTTGGCGACGTCGGCTACGGCAAGACGGAAATTGCGATTCGTGCTGCATTCAAGGCGGTGCAGAACGGGCGGCAGGTGGCGGTGCTCGTGCCGACCACCATTCTTGCCGAACAGCACGGACGCAGCTTCAGCGATCGCCTCGCCGATTTTCCCGTCAAAGTCGAAGTCTTGTCGCGCTTCCAGACGGCCAAGGAGCAAGCGGCCGTCGTCGATCAGCTCACGAGCGGCAAGATCGACATTGTCATCGGCACGCATCGCCTGCTGAGCCCCGATGTGTCGTTCTCCAACCTCGGCCTCATCGTCGTGGACGAGGAACACCGCTTCGGTGTCAAGCACAAGGAACGACTCAAGCAGCTCAAGCTCGAAACGGATGTACTCACGCTGACTGCGACACCCATCCCGCGCACCTTGCATCAGTCATTGGCGGGCCTGCGCGACATGACGCTCATGCAGACGCCCCCGCGTGACCGATCGCCGGTGCTCACCTTCGTGGAGCCGTGGGACGACGGCCTGCTCGAGGAAGGAATTTCGCGTGAACTCGACCGCGGCGGGCAGGTGTTTTTCGTGCACAATCGCATCGAGACGATCGTCGCAATCGCGGATCATCTGCAGCGTCTGGTGCCACGCGCGCGCATCGCTGTCGGGCATGGACAGATGAAGGAGCGCGAACTCGAGTCGGTGATGAAGCGCTTCGTGGCTGGTGAGGTCGACATCCTCGTTTCCACGCTCATCGTGGAGAGCGGGCTCGATGTGCCGAATGCAAACACCATGTTCGTCAATCGCGCCGACCACTTTGGTCTCGCGCAGCTGTACCAGTTGCGCGGTCGCGTGGGACGTTCACACCGCCGCGCGTACTGCTACCTCATCGCGCCCGACCAGATCGACGACGATGCGGAACGCCGGCTGCAGGTGCTCGAGCACCACACGGAACTTGGCTCCGGATATCGTATCGCACTCAAGGACATGGAACTGCGCGGCGCGGGGAACCTGCTCGGCGCCGAGCAGTCGGGATTCGTGCACGCGGTCGGATTCGACCTGTACCTGCGTCTGCTCGACGAGACGGTGCGCCAGCTCTCGCAGGAAGATGGCGCACGCCCGTTCGTGCCGGCGGACGTGTCGCTCGATCAGCCCGCCTATTTGCCGGACGATTTCATTCCCGCGCAGGACGCCAAGCTGGATGTCTATCGCCGCCTCACCGGATGTCGCACCGCGGTCGCCATCGACGACCTGCGCGAAGAAGTCCGTGACCGCTTCGGCCCCCTGCCAATGCCGGCCGAGGCGCTCTTCGCGAGCACCCTCTTGCGCGTGCTTGGTGCAGCGCTTGGAGTGGACGGGGTGCTTGTGCGAGGGTCCGATGCCCGTGTTAACTTTCGCGGCGATGCGGTCCCGCGGCTGAAGGGACTGTCCGCCGCGTTTCATGACGTGCAGTTTCAGGTGGACGTGCGGCGCACGAATCCTCTCGCGCTCAAGCTCACCCGGCTCGGGGGCGCGGAGATGCTCGACGGTCTGGTGCGCGCGCTGCGCGCCCTGGCCGTGTAATCCGTTTTAACGTGCAGTTCCTTTCCTCACTACGGGCGGTTGTCTGTTTTGTGCGGACACTCCCGCCCAACGCCCGATCTTCGGAGTTCAGTTCATGAAATTGTATCGTGTGCCTGCCATGATGGTTTTTGCGGCGGCTGCATTTGCTGCGGCGTGTGGCAACGGAGTCGGTGTCGACACCGCCGCCAAGGTCGGTTCGCAGGAACTGACGGTCGACGAGCTCGCCGAGGTGCTGAGCACGTCGCAGGCGCCGCTCGAGACGGAAGTCGCGCGCAGCGTGGCCGAGCTGTGGGTCAACTATCAGCTCGCTGGCCTCGCCGCGGCGCGTGGCGACACGCTCACGTCGGCAGCGGAAATGGATGGCGGCTTGTGGTCGGCCATCGACAACAGCCGCGTCAAGCGGCTCTACGAGCAGGTCTCCACCACGTGGAACACGGACACCTCGGTTTCGGCGCAGCAGCGCTACGCGCGCGGTGACATGATGGCAGCGCGACACATCCTTGTGCAGGTGCCGCCCGATGCCACGCCGCAAGCCGTTGAAGCGGCGCGCGTCAAGGCAGAAGGCATTCGAGCGGAAGCAACGCGGGCGAACTTCGTCCGTCTCGCCGCGCGCAGCGACGAACCCGGCGCTGGTGATCGCGGCGGTGACCTTGGCGTCTTCCCGCGCGGCGCGATGGTGCCCGACTTCGAAACGGCGGTGCTGGCGCTCGAGCCGGGTGAGATTTCGCCGGTGGTGCGCACGTCGTTCGGCTTTCATGTCATTTATCGCAAGCCGTACAGCGAAGTGAGCGGCGAAGTCGCGCAGATGGCCGACCAGCGCCGCCTGGTCGAGGCGGAGAGCACCTACCTCGCCTCCATGGAGCAGGTGTCCAAGGTGACGCTCGTGGACAACGCCGCCGGAATTGCAAAGGATATCGCGCGCAATCCGCTTGGTTTCCGCGCGGACAACAAGACCGTGGCGGACTACGCGGGTGGCAAGCTCACCGCGTCGCGTCTCTCCGATTGGATCTCCGCGTATCCGCCGCAGGCTCAGCTTCGTCCGCAGCTGATCAGCGCGCCGGACAGCATCGCCGAACGCTTCATCAAAACCATCGTGCGCAACGAACTGTTGCTCAAGAAGGCCGACAGCGCGAAGATCGCCATCGATACCGCGGAACTCAGCAATCTGCGCCTGGCCTTCCGGAACAACCTCACCATGGCCTGGACCACGATGGGTGTCGAGCCCGGGTCGCTGTCAGACTCCGCCAGCACGCCATCCGAACGCGAGGCGCTCGCCGGCGGTCGCGTCGGCGCGTACTTCGACAAGCTTGTAAAGAACGAAGTGCAGTTTGCCGATGTCGCGTACCCTGTCTCGCGCGCCTTGCAGAACAAGTACGAGTTCGCCTTCAACGACGCCGGCATCGAGCGCGCGGTCGAGAAGGCCAAGGCGCTGCGCGCGTCAGCCGATTCCAGCGCCGCTCCGGCGCCGCCGGGGGCGATGCCGATGCCGGATTCGGCCGCCATGACCCCGCCGCCATCCAACTAGGCTTCGCGGGTGACTAAGGTCAGGGACCGCCACGGTTGGCGGTCCCTGATGCGTTTCCGGACGTCGGGTCGGACCCGGCGCCGAACTTCACGGGTATCTTTGAGTCATGATCAGCTTCCGCATCTTCGAGAGTTCAATCGCGCGCCCGCTCGCCGTGCGCTCCATGGCCGCCGCTATGCTGCGCTCCCGCGTCGCGCCCGTATCATTTGCGGCCGCCACGCTGCTGGCGCTTGTGTCGCCGACATCGACGGTGCGCGCGCAGGAGCCTACGCAGGAGCCTACGCAGGCGCGCTCCCAGATGACACCCACCGGTGTGCTGCCCATCGATCGCATCGCGGCGGTGGTCGGCACAACGGCCATTCTCATGTCCGACATCGAGGCGGCGCTGGCCTCACAGCAGATTCAGGTCCCGCCCGATTCGGCCGGCCGCGCGGCCCTCATGCGTGAAGTGCTTCAGCAGCTCATCGACATGGAAGTCATCGTGCAGCGCGCGAAGGCGGATACTTCGATCCTGGTGAACGAGGCGGAAATCCAGTCGATGGCCGATGTGCAAATCTCGCGCATTCGCACCAACTTCCCCACGGATCAGGGCTATCGCGACGCGCTCGTCGAAGCGGGCTTCGGCACGCCCGAGGAGTACCGCGAGCGGCAGCTCGAAGACCTGCGTCGCCGTCAAATGCAGGAAAAGTACATGGCCGGCCTGAGGCGCCAAGGTCGCTACGTGACGGTGAACGTCAGCGAAAAGGAAGTGAACGAGGAACTGGCCAGGTACGCCGGCAATCTTGAGGAACGCGCTGCCATGATCGGCTTCCAGCAGATCGTCGTTCCCACGGCGGCCGGCGACTCGTCACGCGCTCGCGCCCGAAAACTCGTCGACTCGCTGTATCTCGCGCTGCGTGACAAGCCCACGGAGTTCGAGGAAGCGGCGCGCCAGTTCTCGCAGGATCCGTCGGCGCCGCAGGGCGGGGACCTGGGGTGGAACCGTCGCGGCGTCATGGTGCCCGAGTTCGACCGCGTCATGTTCATGATCAATCCGGGCGTCGTCAGTCCGCCTGTGGAGTCCCGCTTCGGGTGGCACCTCATTCGTGTGGACCGCGTGCAGCCGGCCGAGGTAAAGGCGCGGCACATTCTCATTCGTGCGGCGGTGGACTCGGCCGATGAAGCGCGCGCACGGGCCGTCGCAGATTCCGCGCGCGCCATGTGGGAGCGCGGTGTGAGTTTCGACTCGCTGCGCACGCGCTATCACGATGAACGCAACGAAGACGCGATCATTCCCGAAGTGCGCACCACCGATCTGCCGGAAGCCTACGGCACGGCGATCGGCACGTCGGACAAGGGCACGCTCGTCGGGCCATTCTCCATTGACGATCCCGCGTCGGGTTCCAGGAAGTGGGTGGTGCTCAAGCTGTCGCGCGTCACGCCGGCCGGCCCGAAGTCCATGGAAGAAGCACGTCGAGACCTCCGCACACTCATGCAGGAAGCGTATAGCCTTCGCCGCCTGCTCGATTCCATGCGCAAGGAAACGTACGTCTCGATTCGGCTCCCCTGACGGGAGCGCCGACGCGATGCGGGTCCGCGCGTGAGCACGCAGCGGCTGGCCATCACACTTGGCGATCCGCGGGGCATCGGGCCCGAGCTGGTGGCGGGTGTGCTCGAGCCGTCCATGTGGTCATCGCTCACCGGTGGCGATGACATCGAGCCGTTCGTCATCGGTGCGTCGGGTACGGTATGTCCGGTGCACGAGTCGATGGGCGCCTGGACGGTCACCGGAGACGAAGTGACAGACCGCGCACTCGCCGGACTCCTGTCAGGACGGGCCATCGAGCGCGCGGTGGCGCTCGCACTCGAAGGTACGGTGGCCGGGATCGTCACCGCTCCCATCGACAAGCGTGCACTCGCCGACGGCGGCTATCCGTATCCCGGCCATACCGAGATGCTTGGCGCGCTCACCGGCTGCGATACCACGATGATGCTCGCCAGCGATCGCCTTCGCGTGGTGCTGGTGACCACGCACCTCGCGCTGCGCGATGTGTCCGATGCGGTGACCGCAGATCTCATCGCTGCAACCGCCGCACGAACGCGCGCCGGATTGCACGATCTCTATGGCATCGAGCACGCGCGACTCGCGCTCTGCGCGCTCAATCCACACGCCGGTGACCACGGACGTTTCGGCAGCGAAGACGACACGGTGCTCGCACCGGCGGCAAGGCGCGCAGGCCTCGTGGGACCGCTGCCGGCAGATACCGTGTTCGTACGCGCGCTGCGCGGCGAGTTCGATGCAGTGCTCACGCCGGTGCACGATGTCGGCATGACGGCCATCAAGGTCGCATCCTTCGGATCTGGCATCAATATCACGCTTGGCTTGCCGTTTCCGCGCACCTCACCGGACCACGGCACCGCGCTTGACATCGCTGGACGTGGCATCGCTGATCCGGGCAGTTTCCGGCAGGCGGTGCGGCTCGCCGCCGATCTCGCGCGGCGGCGGAGTACGGCGTGAATCCGGCCACGCGCGAAAGCGCGCTGCGCGGGCGAGACGGCGCGGGTGATCAGGCGCCTGAATACCCGTCCGGCCGAGTCAGGAGGCGTCCGACCCATGCGGCGGCGCGTTCGGCGGTTCGGCTGCCACCGGTTGGGCTGCAGTGTCCCGGCAACCGCGCCCAACGGGTGGGAGCCGAACCGCCCAACTGAGGGTCGGGCGCGGCACGCCAGTATGGAGGGGCCGGACGGGGCGGGGCCCAACAGGGGTTCGTTCCCTTTCGGTTGTCCCGCAACACCCGCCCCTTTGGGCCTCACCCCGTCCGGCCCAGTCAGCCGCCCTCCGACCATGCGCCGGCGCGTTCGGCGGCTCGGCTCCTGCCGGTTGGGCTGCTCAGTCCCGTCGACTGACAGCTGGCCGGGTCGCGCCGAGTCAATCCAATCCCTGATATCAACATCCGCCCCGAATCGCGCGAACGCGTTCCGGGGCGGCTGAGGGCGTGATCAAGGTCGGGCGGGCTGCTCGGGCCCGGCGCCGACTACGCGGACGCTACGATTCTTGAGTACTGGGGGGCGGGAGATCCACGGGTTCGGTACTCATGTCGCCGCGGCGACGTTCATAGTCAGGACGCTCGGCGTATCCGTACCCGCCGAACACTTCCCCACCTCGCATGTAGTCGTGGCCGTAGCCTCGGCCGGTTGGATAGCGGGGCGTGCTGGCCACATGCTTGTCCTTCTCGTGCATCGGACCTCCGGGAGACGAGTGAATCTCCAGCGTACGGAATTCCTGTGAAATGGGCAAGCACGAATATTCCGTGACCAACCCCCCACTGCCCGGGCGCACTCGGCCGACTTATCTTTGAAGGCTATGGAAATTCGCAATATCGCCATCGTCGCCCACGTCGACCACGGGAAGACCACCCTCGTCGACAAGATGCTCCGCCAGGCCGGAGCCTTCCGAGACAATCAGATTGTCGAGGAACGAGTCATGGACTCCAACCCGCTCGAAAAGGAGCGGGGGATCACCATCCTGGCCAAGAACACCTCGGTCGTGTGGCGCGAGACGAAAATCAACATCGTCGACACCCCCGGCCACGCCGACTTCGGGGGCGAGGTCGAGCGCATCCTGCGCATGGTCGACGCCGTGCTGCTTGTTGTGGATGCGTTCGACGGCCCAATGCCGCAGACGCGATTCGTGCTCCGCAAGGCGCTCGAACTCGGCCGCACGCCCATCGTCATGATCAACAAGATCGACCGCCCCGGCGCCGATCCGCATCGGGTGCATGACGAAGTGCTCTCGCTCTTCATCGAGCTCGAGGCCAACGATCAGCAGCTCGATTTTGTCACGGTGTACGGGTCCGGTCGCGATGGCACGGCCACCATGGAACTCGACCAGCCGCTGCAGGATCTTACGCCGCTGTTCGAAACGATCGTGCGCATTGTGCCGCCGCCGCCAAGCGACGCAGCCGCACCGTTCCAGATGCTCGTGTCCACGATCGACTACAACGCGTTTGTGGGCCGTATCGCGATCGGGCGCATCGAGCGCGGCACCGTCAAGGTGGGTGAGCAGGTGCTGCTCAACTCGATGGACTCCGCCAAGAAGCCGGAGCAGGCGCGCGTCACGAAGCTGTTCGGGTTTTCGGGACTCGAGCGCGTGGAAACCGACAAGGCGGTTGCCGGTGAAATTGTGTGTCTGGCCGGACTCGACAATGTGGATATCGGTGACACGGTCACCGATCCCGCACACCCCGACCGTCTGGAAGGCATCACGGTCGAGGAGCCCACCATCTCGGTGGACTTCCTCGTGAACAACTCGCCCTTCGCGGGCAAGGAAGGCAAGTTCGTCACGTCGCGTCAGCTGCGCGAGCGCCTCTTCAAGGAGCTCGAGCGCAACGTCGCGCTTCGCGTGGAGGAGACCGGCGCCACTGACACGTGGACCGTATCCGGACGCGGCGAACTGCACTTGTCGATCCTCATGGAAACGATGCGGCGCGAGGGCTTCGAGTTCCAGGTGTCGCGTCCCAAGGTGATCACACGCATTGGAGAGAACGGACAGCGGCTCGAGCCGTACGAAGAACTCTCCATCGACGTGCCGGAAGAGTACATGGGCGTGGTGTTCGAAAAGCTTGGTCCGCGCAAGGCGGAAATGATCGAGATGCGAAATCCCGGGCAGGGGCTCGTGCGCCTGCAATACAAGATTCCGGCGCGCGGACTATTCGGTTATCGCTCGGAGTTCCTCACCGATACGCGCGGCACCGGCCTCATGCATCACCGGTTCCTCGAGTACGGCGAATGGGCAGGCCCGTTGGCCGGCCGCATGCGCGGCACGCTCGTCTCCATGGAGCACGGCGTGACGGTTGCGTTTGCGCTGTGGAGCCTGGCTGAGCGTTCGGTGCTGTTCGTCGATCCGGGCGCCGCGGTGTACGAGGGCATGATCATTGGCGAGAACGCGCGTCCCGGCGATATGGACGTGAATCCCACCAAGGAAAAGAAGCTCACGAACATGCGCAGCAAGTCGTCTGACGAAGCGATGATCCTCGAGCCGCCCCGCCAGCTCACGCTGGAGTCGGCGCTCGAATACATCGAGGAAGACGAGCTCATCGAGATCACGCCGCAGAGCATTCGGCTGCGCAAGCGCACGCTGTTGGCCAGCGATCGCAAGCGCACCAACCGTGACGCCAAGCGCGAGCGCGCATAGCGACCGGCGCTATGATCCGGCGCGTGCGGACGGGCTCGGCGGCATTGGCTGCGCTGATGACGCTGGGCGCTTGCTCAGCGCCCGACGCGCCGCCGGAGCCCGGTTCTGCGGCGCGGGCATCAGCGTCCACCCCAGCGTCTGCCCCAGCGTCCGACCCAGCGTCTGCCCAAGCGGGCGCGGCGGCCGTTCCGGAGCTGATGCGTCGCCCGTACCGTGGCCCAAACATGTGCCGCGCGCGGATACGCTGCCCATCACTGGGCTGCACGCCAGCATTCGCCGAGGCCATGCGATTCTCACGGCCACGCGCGACAGCCTGCCGGAATTTGTCGGCAACGACCTGCGCTGCACGAGCTGCCATCTCGACGACGGTCGCCGTGCCAATGCGCTGCCGTGGGTCGGCGTGATGGCGCGCTTCCCGCAATACCGTACGCGAAACGCCAAGATCAATCAGATCGAGGACCGCGTGAACGATTGCCTCGAGCGCAGCCTGGCGGGCCGAGCGCTGCCGAGCGACGATCCTGCCATGCGGGATATCGTCGCGTATTTCACATTCCTCTCGTATGGCGTGCCCGCTGGGCGCCGCATTGCGGGGCAGGGAGCCCCGCCAGTGCGCTTGCGGGCGGCGAACGCGGTGCGTGGCGACTCGGTGTATTCCGCCACCTGCGCGCGCTGCCACGGAGTCGCTGGGGAGGGCACCCCACTCGCGCCCGCCGTGTGGGGCGAGCGGTCCTACAGCATCGGTGCCGGCATGGGACGTGTGCGCACGGCCGCGGCGTTTATTGCCGCCAACATGCCGTACGACCGTCCCGGCGTGGACCCCCAGGACGCGATGGATGTTGCTGCGTACATCAACGGGCAGGAGCGTCCCGCGTTCGCGCGCGGTGCGGGAGATTGGCCGTTCGGCGGTGCACCCGGGGATGTACCGTACCCGACCGCTGGGCGGACGCCGCAACGTTGACGCCGCTACGCGGACGCCGCTAGGCTGACGGCGCGCCAGGTACAACGCGAGGCACAGCGCGTCAGGCACAGCGCGTCACGTCGGTGCGCCATCGACGCGGGCCCATTTGCACCGACCCGGGATCATTTCGCCGCACCCAGTTGCGGCCCGCCCTTCACCAGTCGATACTCCCCCTTCCGGCGTGTCATGGACCGCCATTTTTTCGTCACTCTTCTGGAGATTCCGCTCATGCAGGAGCTGTTCGGGTCGTGGTCGTGGGATGCGTTGGATGAAGATCGCAACGCGTCGCGCCTGGCCGACCCGCTCGTAGCCGGTCGTGCCGTTGGGCTTGCGTCGGCGGACGATGACGACGACGCGCCGCCCGATGATGCCGACGATGTCGACTTCGACGACGATGATGATCTCGATGACGACGATGATCTCGATGATGATCTCGACGACGACGACGACGACGACGACGACGATGCTGACGATGATGATGATGACGACGAGGACGACGACGACATGCTCGTCGACCTCGACGACGAGTACGACGAGGACGACGACGAAGACGACCGTCCCGGCCGTCCGGTCGACGAAGACTGAGCATGCCACCCCGCTGCGCACGCGGGTTGCACCAGCGTTGCACCAGCGTTGCACCAGCGTTGACGGCGGGGCAGTGGATGCTTAGGCTTGTAGGTCTGTCCCGGATCGCATCGCCGTCAGGTCGTGCGTGTGGGACAGGTTGACGGGCCTGTAGCTCAGGTGGTTAGAGCGCACGCCTGATAAGCGTGAGGTCGGAGGTTCAACTCCTCCCAGGCCCACTCCCGACATCAGAAATCCGGCCGTGTCGTCATCATGACGATGCGGCCGTTTTTCTCGCGCCGCGTTCTGCGACCACGGCCGTCGCCAGCCGTGGTCTGCCACCGGCACGCACCGTCACAACGTGCGCACCAGGCCGCGTCGCCTATGCCCAAGTGCAGCTCTCGTGACGGTCGTGCCAAAAACGCGCCCGGAGTGTGACGCCGGGCCGCTCCACGGCGTCCCCCGTGTGACCTCCACGATGGGACCTGATGACACGACTTTCTGCCACGCTCGAAACCATCCTCCACGTGCTGCATGATCGCGGCATGGACGATGTGCTGCTCCGCGAAGGAGAACCGGTGCGTCTGCGCAAGGGCGATACGCTCGTGCAGGTGAGCCGCGACGTGCTGGGCCGTGACCAGATCGTACGCATGCTCGACCAGCGTGCGGCGGGCGATACGGCGCCGCAGGCGTGGCCTACGGAGGTCGTTCTCTCCGACGGACGCCGGGTGGAGGTGGACGTGCTCGAACCGTCCGCTGCACCGAATCGTCTCGAAGTGGTGCTCGCCCGACGCGCCACAGATCGCCCGGCGACGCCGACCGCCGCCGCCACCGCGATCGCGCCCGCGGCAGGTGGCGACGACGAGGCCCGCATGACGTCAGACTCACCCGTCATCGACGCGCTCGCCGACCTCGCGTCCGGCCAGCTGCCATCACCGACTCCAGCGCGCCGCGCGACGGATCGCGGGTGGGGTCCGTATCCGTCGCGTGAGGCGGCGTTGCTCGACCTCGAGCGCCTGCTGCGCAAGCAGGTGCAGGCCGGCGCGGCCGACCTGCACCTGCGGGTCGGCGAACCGCCAGTGCTCCGGAATCGCGGCGACCTGGGGCGCATGGAGGGCGAACCGCAGCTCACCGACGCGTACCTGACCGCCATGGTGACCGCCGCCATGCCCGCGCGCAACGAGTCCGAGTTCGCCGACCACTCGGACACCGACTTCGCGCACGAGATCGAGGGCGTGTCACGTTTCCGCGCCAACGTGCTCAAGGACCGGAAGGGCACCGCCGCGGTCTTTCGCACGATTTCGTCCGACACGGTCACGGTCGACGACATGGCCATCAGCCCCGAGGTGCGCCAGCTCTGCTACCTGAGCAAGGGACTGGTGCTCGTGACCGGCCCCACCGGCTCGGGCAAGTCGACGACAATGTGCGCCCTGATCGACCTGATCAATCGCACGCGCAACGATCACATCATCACCATCGAGGATCCGATCGAGTTCGTGCACCAGAACAAGAAGTGCCTGATCACGCAGCGTCAGGTTGGCGTGCACACGCACAGCTTCAAGAGCGCGCTGCGTGCGGCGCTGCGCGAAGATCCCGATGTGGTGCTGGTTGGCGAGCTGCGCGACCTGGAGACCGTCGCCATCGCGATCGAGACGGCGGAGACGGGACATCTCGTCTTCGGCACACTGCACACGGCCACGGCAGCGGGCACGATCGATCGCATCATCGATCAGTTTCCCGCCGACCGCCAGGAGCAGATCCGGGTCATGCTTGCTGAGTCACTCAAGGGTGTCGTCTCGCAAACCCTGCTCAAGCGCAACAGCGGCGGACGCGTGGCGGCGCGCGAGGTCATGATCGTGAACCCGGCGATCTCCAACCTGATTCGCGAAGGCAAAACGGTGCAGATCTCGTCGATCATGCAGACCAACAAGCGGCTCGGCATGGTCATGCTCAACGACGCGCTCATGGACCTCATCAACGCGGGAGAAGTCGATCCGCTCGAGGCCTACACGAAGGCGGTGGACAAGACCAACCTGGCCGAACGGCTCAAGGTCAAGGGCATTGACGTGCACGCGCTCAGCCGCGATCGCTGAGCGATAACGTCCTGAACGTCCTTGACGCCCGATAAACAACCGGGCGATCAGCGCGCCGGCTACTCCTGTGCCGGACGGACGAGCACCGGCACGCTCGCCCCCCGAATGACCTTGTCGGCCACGCTGCCGAGCACGGTGCGACGAACGCCCGTACGTCCGTGCGTCGCCACTGACATCAGGAACGCGTTCTCTTCCTTGGCCATCGCCAACAGCGCGCGCGCGGGATCGGCGTGGACTACGACACGTGACGAGAACTTGAGCGACGGCTTCGCATACCGCTCGGCGAGGGGCTTCAGGTAACGCTCGCGAAGCTCATGTGCCGCTTCCTCCGCCCACGCCGGCGAAACGGGTGCGGGAGGCGCATCATGCACGCTCGCGAGCACGACGTGGCAGGTGAAGTCGCCGATCAGTCGCAGGGCATCGGCAAGCGCGCGCTCTGCATGCGGTGAACCGTCGAGCGCAACGAGCACACGCGGGAAGATGGGCTCGTCCGCCGACGTCAGCGTCCACGGCCGCGCGCTGCGCGTCACCAGCACGGGCACCGACGAGCGCCGCAGCAGTGCGTCCGTCACGCTGCCCAGCCACAACCGGCTTACGCCGCTGCGGCCATGACTGGCCATCACCACGAGGTCGGCGTTCGCTTCACGCACGCCGAGTTCGAGCTCGTCCACGATCGGCCCCTCGCGGAACTGCGTTGCGGTGGTGACGCGATGTTTCGTCGCGACGCGCCGTGCCACACGCTCGAGTTGTGCTCGCAGTTCATCGCGCACTTGGCTGCCAGTCGGCGCTTCACCGGGCAGTACGCCCACGACGGGGTGCTGGAGCGGCGGGAGCGCCAAGGCGGTTGTCAGCACCATCGTGGCGGAGTGCTGCAGCGCCAGCGGGACAGCGACGGACAGCGCCCGTTCAGCGAACCGGGAGCCGTCGAGGGGCACGAGCAGGGTGCGGATCATGGCGGGGCCTCGGGAGCATTGAGGAGGGACACAGCGGCTCACTGCTGCTGTTCAGGCAATCTGCGCCAGCCGGTGTCGCGTGGCAGTCGGCGCGCGTCGTCGGTACTGTACGGGAACACCCGACACGCGGGATCATCGCACACCGCTGACGTCCATACCCCTCGCATGCCAGAGCCTTCCGCAGCACCAACCGCCGAACCTGGCAACCGTCGCAACACGGCCGGCGTGATCGCGCCGCCACCGCTGCTGGTCCTGCCTGCCATTCTATTGGCGGAACTGCTTCGCCGGTGGCATCCGCTGCCGTTCAACTCGGGCCCTTCATCGTGGCGCTGGGTCGTGACCGGTGCGCTCGTGTTCGCCTCGCTCGCGCTCGCGGCATCGGCGATTCTCGCGATGCGCCGCGCGCGCACCCCGGTTGAACCGTGGAAGCCGACGCGTTCCATCGTTACCACAGGCGCCTTCGCGATCTCGCGCAATCCCATCTACGTCGCGTTCCTCGGTCTGCAGCTCGCGTACGCCTGGGCTGCGACGAATGCGTGGGGACTTCTGCTGCTTCCGCTCACGGTGGCCCTGTTGCACTGGGGCGTGATCGCGCGGGAAGAACGATATCTCACACGCCTGTTTGGCGACGAGTACATCCACTACCGACAGCGCGTGCGACGCTGGATCTGACCTGATCCGGCGCGTCCGTACTTCCCGGTTCGGTGCTGGCGCCGACGACTTCGTATCGATGCCCCTCGGCGCCCCCGGCAACGATGGAAGCTGGCGGGAGTAGCGCGATCGCTGCCACGGCGACCGTAGCGAATGTCTCAGCCGTGCACCGGCAGCCGAATCTCCACCGTGCAACCACCGCCCGCTGAGTTGGTCATGCGGAACGCGTAGCGGTCGCCGTACAGCATGGCGAGTCGCGTGCGCGTGTTCGTGAGACCAATGCCGAGTCCGTCCACACTCGGCGTTGCAGCCAGAAAGCGACCGCTGTCGGTGATGCTGCCATCGAGGCCGCGTCCGTTGTCCTGCACGATCAACTCGAGCATGGGCCCGAGCCGGCGCGCACTCACCAGCACCGATTGGCCATTGCGACCGGGCCAGAGACCGTGCTTGAGCGCGTTCTCCACGAGCGGCTGCAAGACGAAGCTTGGCACTTCGAGGTCGACCGCGGCCGGGTCCACTTCGATGTCGATCGACAGTCCGTCACCGTATCGCACGCGCGCTACCTGCAGGTACAACTCCACCAGCTCGATCTCGCGCCACAACGGAATCGTGGGCGACGCGGCAAGTTGAAGCGATCGCCGCAGCAGATCGCTCACTGAAGTGAGGGCTCGCTGCGCCGCGCGCACGTCCTGCTCCATCAACTCGGTGACGGAGTTGAGCGCGTTGAAGAGAAAATGCGGATTGAGCTGCATGCGCAGCGCTTCAAGCTGCTGCCGCGACAAGCGCTGTTCGAGCTCCGTCGCCGCGCGATCACGCTCGCGATAGCGGCGCAGAAACTCCGCCGTGTATGCGGCGCCGAGAATGGCCCAGTAGATGATGAACTGAAAATCGAGATGCTGTACCGCGCCGCGAGTGATTGCTTCCGAGCGCGGCACCGGCACGCCACGCCACGGCATGAACTGCCAATCGAGCCATGCAATCACGAGCGCGCTCACCGTCATCACCAGCAGCGAGGTTGCCAGGTGCACCGACAGCCATGCACCGAATCGACCGGTGGCGAGTGGCACGCGGTCCACGAGCGACAGGATGCCCTGTGACCACACCGCCCACAGCATCCAGCTTGAGAGCTGCCACGTGAGCGCGGTGATGAGCGAAACCGAAACCGTGGAGTTACGCGAGCTCACCCATACCGCAGCGCCGGCAATGATGCCAGGAACGATCCACACCACGGCGAAGAGCACGCGCGTGAAGCGACGGAGTCGACTGCCCTCGTCGGCAATGGTAATGGTAGACCTGGTCTTGTGCTTGCCGGTGGCGCGCAGCGCTGACGGTATCCCACCCGGAGGCGTTCGGTCGGTTTTGAGCGGAGAGGTGGTCACGGAGGGGCGACGGAGAATCGAGGCAACGCGGAAAGGCTGGCCGGTGTCCAAGAGCGCAGATTAGCGCGATCAAGCGCTGTCGGCGAGCACGAAAGATTCGCCATGGGGACGAAACGCGCAGGGCGGGGCTGGACGGAGAAACCCGCTGTCACCCGTTGCGTAGGGGACGAGCAGCAGCCCTTGAACAGACCAAGTCCATTCGGAGGACGCATGTCGAAAGTGCGAGTGCTCATTGTCGATGATGAATCGTTGTCGCGCCAGCGCATCCGGCGTCTCGTGCAGTCGGAGCCCGACGCCGAGGTGATCGGGGAATGCGAGAACGGCGTGGAGGCGGTGGCCGCAATTCGTGCGCAGCGGCCGGACGTCGTGTGTCTCGATGTGCAAATGCCCGAGCTCGACGGCTTCGGCGTGCTCAACCAGTTGGGGGACGGCCCCGCTCCCAAGGTGCTCTTCGTGACCGCGTACGACGAGCATGCTCTTCGCGCCTTCGACGTGCACGCGGTCGACTACGTGCTCAAGCCGGTAGACGCCGATCGATTCCGGACGGCCTTCGACCGGGCGCGCCGCGCGCATCATGAATCGGTGGCGGTCAACCGCCTCGGCCAGTTGCTCGATACCGTCAGACGCGTGGCCGATGGCTCACCGGCCGCGTCCGGTGAGTACGCGCCGACGGTGGGATCGTCGAGTGGACTGGGCGGCTCGTCCGAGCATGGAGGAACGAACGGCAGTGCGAACGGCAGTGCGAACGGCAGCGCGAACGGCAGCGCGAATGTTGGCGCCAGTGGCGGCATGCACAGCGCAACGAACGGCGGCAACGGTGCCGCTCCGCCGCAGTATGCCAGTCGCATCCTCGTCAAGCACGACGGCCGCATGTTCTTCGTGAAGGTTGGGGATATCGACTGGATCGAGGCGGATCGCAACTATGTGCGCCTCCACGTTGGCAGTACCGCGCACACCATCCGCGAGCGTATCAGCCACATCGAGGAAACGCTCGACCCGCGAGTCTTCGCGCGCATTCATCGGTCCACGATCGTCAACCTGAATCGCGTGCGCGAAATGCAGCAATGGTTCTCGGGCGACTACGTGGTCATTCTCGAGAACGGCGCTCGCTTGCGCCTCAGTCGTCACTACCGCGATCGCGTGGAGCGTCAGGTCGGCGCGGCCTGAACTTCGGAACGCGCACCCGCTTGCACGCTTTAGACAGGGGGCGCGTGTAGCGTACGGAAGCGGAAAAGTCGGCTGGCGTGCACCCCACGTACTCCACCGGCTGACCCATGTGAGCGCCCAGCATGCGCGCGCACTCACGCGGTGTGATCGCCGCCGGTCCGGTCACCTCGAGTGTGGTCTGCGTGTGTGTGTCGTCGAGCGCGAGCGGTGGGGTGCGCCGGAGACAGAACCACCAGTGCACGCACATCGTGCAGGGCGCGCGTAAGCACGTCGTGGTGGACGATCTCACCGGAAACGATCTGCGCCCGGTTGAACTGCTCGGTCGCCACTGCGGCGACCAATGGCACCAGCGCGCGCGTGTCGGCGCCGGCGTTGCCTAACTCGTGCGCGACATGGCGGCCGATGATGCCCGCCGCTCCTGTGACCAGACTCATGGCGACCTCCTGCAGGACAGTCTGGTCCCGTTGCGGCACCCGCGCCGTGCGTCAGAGTATGATTCAATGAACAGCACAGCGACGCCAGCGGACATTCCCCGACACGCTTTTCGCTTTCACCCGATTCGTGAGTGCCGATGGTCGAGACAACGCGCGCACCGGATGACATCGCTTCAGTCGAGTCCGTTCATTGGCGCCTGCGCGTGGCCGACCTCGCCATTCGATGGCGCTTCAAGCGACATGCCGCCCGTCCGCTGGATGTCGACTGGGCCAGAGCGCGCATCGGTCGCCCGCTGTGGATGCGACGCGTAATTACACTGCCGGTGGAACGCCGGGATGTAGCGCTGCGCACACACCAGCTGGAATTGCTCTGGCCGCATCGTACCAAAGAAACGGATACGCCCGAGCGCTTGCTGCTGTACGTTCATGGCGGCGGCTACATCGCCTGTTCTCCGTCCACGCATCGACCGCTCGCCGCGCGACTGGCGCGCGAGTGGAACGCGATCGCGGTGGTCCCTGATTATCGGCTGGCGCCAGAACATCCATATCCCGCCGGTCGGAACGATGTGCTCGCCACATGGCGATGGATGTTGGAGACACTGGGCGTCGATCCGGTGAACGTCGCTTTTGTCGGAGATTCGGCGGGTGGCGGACTGGCGCTGTCCGCAGCGCTCGCCTGTTCCGACGCGGGCCTCCCGATGCCGGCGGCAATCGTTGCGTTCAGTCCATGGACGGACCTCGCGTGCCGCGGTGAATCGCTCGAGCTGAACGCGGAACGGTGCGCGATGTTCGTGCCGTCGCAGTTGCGCGCGGCAGCGGCGCTCTATGCCGGCAGTACGCCGCGCACTGATCCCGGTGTGTCCCCGCTGTATGCGGCGCTGCAGACGTTGCCGCCGTTGTGTCTGCACGTGGGGCGCGACGAACTGCTGCGCGACGATACGTTGCGCTTTGCCGAGCGCGCGCGGGACGCCGGCGTCGAAGTCGTGTGTCGCAGCTGGCCGAATGTGCCGCACGTGTGGCAGTTCCTCGCCGGATTCCTTCCGGAGGCGCGTGAGTCACTCGACGAAGCACGGCTGTTCGTGCAGCAACATGTGCCGGCACGCGCACGCACCGACGTGGTAGAGCGTGTGTTGACCGTGGCACAATCGCCTTCTGCACGCCGCAGCGAAACGCGTGTGCCCCAGGCGTGACGAGTCCGTGACCGAGGGCGAGGGTGGGCGTCCCTCCAGCAACATCCCCCTTGATCACGACACATGGTTTTTCCAACACCCGACTGGATTCCACTCGAACGCGCGCTCATGCGCGAGTACGGCGAACTTGCGCGCGACGCCGCGAACGCCTTCTGGTTCGTCGGCTTCGTGAACGGCCCCGACGATGTCGGTGAACTGCGATTGTATGAACACCATGCCACACGCCGGCGATTGATCCTGGACACCGACGGACGGGCGTACCGGCAGCTCGCCGATCACGACTATTTCAGCCCGATGTCCATCCAGGACGCGCTGGTCGAAGCACTCGCGTAACGATCCGCGAGCGGCACCTGGCGACCTGTCGCCTTCGGCGCCCGCTCAAGAACGGCTTATCGGCGGTCGAGACTGATGCCCATGCATGTGCGACCGACTGATCCGGCGCTGCGTCCGCCCGCTGCTGGCCTACTCGGCGGGGGCCCGCACGCGAGCGCTTCCGCGTCGTCGGTGGCTGTGGTGCCGGCAGTTCGCCCGGTCTCACCTGCGGCGGATGCAACCTCGGGCCCGTTGTCAGATGCGGGGCGCGCGGGCATCGACCTGGCGGCGCTGCTTGGCGGAGGCGCAGACGCGCTGGTCACGCGTGAACGCCCGTCGGCGGTAGCGCTGGCCACCGTGCTCGAGCGGGCGCGCGCATCCCTGGTGCGCGGCGACGCCGGTGACGCGCTCGCGGCGCTTGACGACGCCTGGGAAGGCGCCATGCGCACCGAGAGCGGCTGGTACCTGCGATCGGCCGCGCTCACGGTACTCGGCCTGCCCGGAGAAGCCGAACGGGTGCTCCAGCAGTCGCTCGTGCCGCGCGGCGGATCGGTGGCGCTTCTGTTCCTGCAATCGGTCGTGCGCAGTGCGCTTGGCGACACGGCGGGCGCGCGCGAATCGCTGCTCGCAGCGGAAGCGCGGCGCCCGGCGGAGCCTGTGTTGATGGCGTGGCGCGCAGTGCTCACGGCGCGAGCCGGTGACCGCAGCGGGGCTTTGCGGCAGATCAGCGAAATTCCCGCCGGACAGGGCCAATCGGCGCTGCTCGGGTGGGCGCGGCAGTCGATTGCCGCGGCCAATGCTGACGCTTCCCGTGCGGTTGCGGACATGCGTTGGGAAGTGAAGCCTGAGGATCTGCAGGCTCCAGAGATGACGCTGTCTGGTCCGACCTCCCAGGCGTCAGTCCCGTCGGCGGCGAGTGTCGCCACGTCACCGGTCGTGTCATCCGCCGTGCCATCTGCCGTACTGGCACCGATGGAATCAGACCTCCGCAGGGTCGGCGCGGAGCTGGTGAATGGAACGCCGCACCAGATCCGTATCGCCGTGCGCACCCTCCTGCAGTCGCTGGCGACGGGCGGCACGCTGGACCAGGTGGCGAGACCCGATCAGGTCCCGGCTGTCCGCAGCGTGCTCGCGTCGCTGTTGGCGGTCGTGCATCCTCGGCACGATACGCCGCCGGTCGGCCGGTCGTTCGACGCCCGTACAGATCCGCACGGTAGTTGGCGCGTGATGCCTGAACCTGGTGCCGTCCAGCCGCCGCCGGCACCGCACCGTGAGGCGCGTACCGTGGCACTCAGTGCGCTCTGGCGCGGCGATCTGCGTGCCGCCGACCTCGCGCTGCCGCGCGTCTCGAGTGCGGAGGGTGACGTGGTCGCGACCGCCATCCGGTTTCTCGTGGAGGGAGCGCGCGAAGAGTGGGGTGATCGCGCGCCGGCCGTCGAAAGTGAGGGGCCCCCTCGTGAAGCCATCCGTGCGCGCGACCTGCTGCTGACCCAGATTCGCGTCGGACTGTCCTTGCTTCAACAGTCGTCGTCAAGACAGGAGGCGCAGCTGGTCGCCACGTCGGCGGGTGCGTCACCGTCCTCCACCACGCGCTGGGCGCCAGCATCACCGTTCTCGTCGCAGCCCCCGCCGGAGACGCCATACCCTGTGCGGGATCCCGTCACGCAGCATCACGCGCATCCACTGGCTCCCACGCCACCGACAGGCGACACGATTCCGCCCATGGATACGACGGTGTCGGCGCAGCTGCACGCGGCGGCACACGGACAACCCAGGACTGTACCTCGCGTCGGAGACAGCGAGCACGCAGGAGGGCGCGCCGCCCGGGAGCGCAGTTCGCCGTCGCTCGCCGACTCCTTTCGAAGCGGACAGCGCATGCGCGCGCTCGCACTCGTGTGCATGGCGCTGGCGTTCGCCGCGATGGTGTACGGTCAGGGAGTTGTCGCGATCGCCCTGGCAGGCGGCGCGAGCTGGCTTGCGCT
This sequence comes from Gemmatimonadales bacterium, assembly GCA_038330215.1. Taxonomy (GTDB): domain Bacteria; phylum Gemmatimonadota; class Gemmatimonadetes; order Gemmatimonadales; family Gemmatimonadaceae; genus JAABRT01. The sequence goes on along the minus strand of JBBQNT010000010.1, from coordinate 7,323 downwards.
GCGCAGTTCGTCGGTGTCAGCTGCAGCACGGGCGCGCGAGCAGGGCACACCGGACGAGTCGTCACGCTAGATTGTGCGCGTGCATCGGCGCGTGCATCGGCACGTGTTCGCCGGTGCATGCGGTGCGAGCATCACGCGCGTTGCGTGGTCGCGACTTCGCCTTCTCTCTCGTCCGAATCATGGCTCAGCACACAACCGCGCCGGTGTCGGCGTTTCTGCGGCACCACTTCCGCCATTTCAATGCCGCCGCGCTCATCGATGCGGCCGATGCCTATACGCGCCACATCGACGACGGTGGCAAGATGATGGTGACGCTGGCCGGCGCGATGAGCAGTGCAGAGCTCGGTCTCTCACTCGCCGAGATGATCCGGCAGGGCAAGGTACACGCCATCACCTGCACGGGTGCGAACCTCGAGGAAGATGTGTTCAACCTCGTCGCGCACGATCACTACGTGCGCGTGCCGAACTATCGGGATCTCACGCCGCAGGACGAGGAGGCGTTGCTCGCGCGTCACCTCAATCGCGTCACCGACACATGCATTCCCGAGGAAGAAGCGATTCGTCGCATTGAAGCGGCGATTCTCAAGGAGTGGCAGGACGCCGATGCGGCCGGTGAGCGGTACTTCCCGCACGAGTTCATGTATCGCATTCTGCTCAGCGGCGCGCTGGAGCAGCATTACCAGATCGACCCGAAGAACTCGTGGCTGCTCGCGGCGGCGCAAGCGAACCTGCCCATCTATGTGCCTGGCTGGGAGGACGCAACACTCGGCAACATCTTCGCGTCGCACGTGATCGATGGCAGCGTAAAGAACGTGCACACCGTGCGCACCGGCATCGAGTACATGATGCACCTCGCCGAGTGGTACACGGAGGTCACCAAGGACACGACCGTCGGATTCTTCCAGATCGGTGGCGGCATTGCGGGGGACTTTCCGATCTGCGTCGTGCCAATGCTGCATCAGGACCTGCATCGCACCAGCGTGCCGCTCTGGGGCTACTTCTGCCAAATCTCGGACAGCACCACCAGTTACGGCTCGTACTCCGGCGCGGTGCCGAACGAAAAGATCACGTGGGGCAAGCTGGGCGTCGACACACCGAAGTACATCATCGAGTCCGATGCATCGATCGTCGCGCCGCTGATCTTTGCGTTGGTGCTGGGACAGTAGGGGCCGTTACGGCGCGGGCGGAGGACCCAAGGGCGGCGGCGAGACGTCCGCCGTCCCGACGCTATCGGCCCATGGAATGCTGTCTACCCGAACGTCGGGTACGCGCAGCCGCTGGCCAGCCCGCAGATAGTCGTTCGGCAGCCGATTGAGCTGACGTACGATCTCGATCGAGGTCCGGTACGTGCGCGCGATCGAGGTCAGCGTCTCTCCAAACCGCACCACATGCGTAGTGTAGCGGTCCGGAGTGGGCGTTAACGTGCCAGTCTGACCGAGGCGTTCCGCCTCCTCGCTCTGCTGTCGGCGCGCTCGCTCGGCGAGCAGTCGCACGGAGTCCGCGGCGGCGAACTGATCATCGTCGACACGCCAGTTGATGGTGCGCGTGGGTGTGCGCAACGCGATGCGTTTGGGATTCGACGACTTGTCGGCGACCATGGTGAAGGTCGCGTCAAGACTCCACGCCTCGAGATAGAGTTCCTGCGGTCCGCCTTCATCCGGGCGCAGCAGCGTAATGGGCGGCGAGCCGAGGTACAGCACGCGCCGGTTGGTGGCGACGAGCAACCCGTGCGACTGGCGCCACAAGTCGGATGCTCGCCGCTGGGACGCATACGCCCGGGCCAGCACAAGTTCGTCGGGCGCCAGCAGCGCGTCGATCTCACGTTCGGCCGTCTCGCGCGCCACGCGGCGCGTCCCGATCGGTGACAGGATCGCAGCGGCGGCGGTGATGGCTACCACCGCTGCGACCATGGACGCGCGCGATAGAGCCCACGCCAAGTGCCGTCCGGTGCGGGCGGGGCGAGCTCGGCTGAACGGATCGGCAGGCGGTTTGGGGGCGTCGACCATGAGGGGAAAGCTGGCTCATGGGAGCGGCCTGAGGGAGCGGACACTTGACAAAACTGGAGTGCCAATGCGTATTGGCAGCACGCCGATGTCTTCCGGTCCCGCCCAATCTCATGTCAGACGTCTCTCCGCCGCCCCGAAATCCAGGCTCGAGCCGGGTCACCATTCGCGATGTCGCTGCGCGCGCTGGCGTCTCACAGCCCACGGCGTCGCTCGTGCTCGGCAAGCATCCGCGGGCACGGGTCGCGACGGCCACGCGCGAGCGCGTGCTGGCGGCCGCGGAAGAGCTTGGCTATCGGCCAAACGTCGTGGCCAGATCGCTCGCCCGGGGTCGCTCATTCGCGCTGGGGATTGTGGTGCCGGACCTGCGGAATCCGTTCGTGCTCGACGTGGTCGCGGGTGCTGAGCGGGTGGCATCCTCGGCCGGCTACGCCGTGCTGCTGTGCGACCAGTCGGCCCGACCGGTCGCTTCACACCTCGATACGCTGAGGGCGCGGCAAATCGACGGGGTGCTGCTCGACGCGGTTGGCGCGGCCGCTCTTCCGGATGACGCGCTGCGTGGCGTGAACGTGGTCTTGATCGACGAACCGAGCGATCGCTGGCCGGGCGTGAGCACGGATGCGCGTCAGGCCGGACGCGTGGCCGCCGACCACCTGCTTGCGCTGGGGCATCGTACGGTGGCGTTCATCGGTCCCTCGTCGGATGTGCACGCCTTTCGTATGCGCGAACGCGGCTTCGTGGAGACGTTGCGCGCCGCTGGTGTTGCGGTGCCCAGCGAGCGCTGGCGCCGCTCGGCCGCGACCGTGCGCGGAGGTCAGGCCGCCATGCGCTCGCTGCTGTCACAGACGCCCCGCCCGACGGCCGTGTTTTGCGCGAACGACCTTCTCGCCATCGGCGCGGTGAAGCAGTGCCTCACTCAGGGTGTAGCGCTCCCTTCCGACGTTTCGGTCGTTGGTTGTGACGACATCGAAATGTCGCGCTTCATCACACCCGAGTTGACCACGGTGTCCATTCCGGCGCGTGAACTCGGTGCCCGTGCGGCGCGATTGCTGCTGTCGTACATCGAGCATCCGGAAGATCCGCCGGACTCGCAGACTCGGGCCGCGCGCTCCGCGCTGTCCAGACCGCTGCCCGTGCGTCTGGTGTCACGCGGATCGTCCGCATATGCGCCGGGCGCGACACCGGTGTTGCCGTCATGAATACGCCGCTCCCTGGAACGCCGTCCGCTGCCGCAGTCATCACGGGGACGGGACACGCGGTACCGTCGCGTGTGGTGACCAACGCGGAACTGAGCGCGAGTCTGGGCGAGGATATTCATCCGTTCGTTTCTGGTACGCTCGGCATTCACGAGCGCCGCTGGTGCGCAGCCGGCGAAAGCACGGCGAGTCTGGCCGAGACTGCTGGACGTCGCGCGATGGATTCCGCGGGCGTCGACCCGTCAGCGATCGATTTGCTGATCGTGGCAACAGATACCCCCGAGTTCATCTCGCCGGCCACGAGTTCCGTTGTGCAGGGCACACTCGGTTGCGTCAACGCCGGCACGTTCGATGTCAACGCCGGGTGTGCGGGATTTGTCACGGCGCTCGATGTGGCGTGGAAGTACCTGCGCGCCGATGAGCGCTACTCGCGCATTCTCGTGATTGGCGCCTATGCGATGTCGCGATGGCTCGATCAGTCGGAAAAGAAGACAGTGACGATCTTTGCGGACGGAGCGGGAGCGGTGGTGCTCGAGCGTGTCGCCAGCGAGAGCGTGTCTGATGCACGCGGCGCATACGCCGGAGCGCCGGATGTGAAGTACGGCGTGTTGTCGAGCGCACTCTACGCCGATGGTCGCCTGGCGTGCGACATGGGTGTGTTTGCCGGCGGCGCTGCGGAACCGATCGATGAAGCAGTGCTACGCGCTGGCACGCGCAATCACCTGCGGTTCATTCGCAAGTATCCCGCGTCGGTGAACGAGGAGGGCTGGCCGCGCATCGCGCGCTCGGTGCTCGCGCGCGCTGGGGCCACACCGGACGACGTGTCGCTGTGGCTCTGGACGCAAGTCAATCGCTCCACGATCACGACGGTGATGCAGTCGCTGGCGCAGCCCATGGATCGTGCACATACGGTCATGCACAAGTGGGGCTACACCGGCTCTGCGTGCCTGCCGATGGCACTTGACGACGCGGTGACCTCGGGCCGGCTGCAGGATGGTGATCTGGTGCTGCTCACAGGCTCCGGTGCGGGACTGGCCATGGGATCGCTCGCGTTACGCTGGCGGTCACCGGTTGGCTCGCAGCAAGCGACACGTGCGGGAGGCGACGCATGAGCGAACACCTCGCTAGTGAGGCGCGGCCGAGCGAGACGCTGGTGCACCGTTTCCTCGCACGCGCAGCGCAGCAGCCGGACGACGTGGCCTACGACGTGCTCCCGCGCGGTGCTGTGGTATTGGATCAACAGGTCACCTGGGGGGCATGGGCCGCGCGATCGCGGCAGCTCGCGCAGCAACTGATTGCGATGGGACTGCAGCCCGGCGCGTGCGTGCTGATCTTCGCCGACAACCATCCGATCTGGCCAATCGCCGATATCGCGGTATTGCTGGCGCGCGGCGTGAGTGTGGGCGCGTACCCCACCAGTGCGGTGGCGCAGCTAGCCGCGCAGTTGCGTGATTGCATCGCGTGCATGGCGTTTGTCGACACGGAGGAGCGCGCGGCCATGATCAGTCACGCCGCAGAAGGCTTGCCGTGGTCCGTGCAGGTGCTGACGCCGCGTGACGTCATGAATGACACGACGGCTATCAAACGCGAGTCTGACCGTACAAGCGATGCCGCGCTCGAGCTGTCCGAACGCATCAGCCAGATCAACTCCGAGGACATCGCCCTGTTGATCTATACGTCGGGCTCGACGGGTGAGCCGAAGGGTGCACGCATCACGCATCGCTATCTCTCGGCGTCGGCCGAGAGCATCGCGACGACGCTCGCGCTCACCGAACTCGACACGGGTGTCTCATTCCTGCCGTTCTGCCACGCCGCCGAGCGCGTGTTCGGCCTGTATGTGCGCATAGCGGTGGGCATGCGCGCCGTGCTGGTGGAGTCACCGAACGATGTGTGGACGGCATGCCGACTCTTCACCCCGACCGTCTTCGGCGGCCTTCCGCGACTATTCGAGAAAATCGCGGCGCGTGCGCACATGGCCCCCAGTGCCGAAGCGGCGCGCTCAGTGGTTGAGAGCATGGTCGGAAGCAAGTGCCGCCTTGCCACATCGGGCGGTGCGACGTTGACGCCGGCGGTTGCGGAGCAACTGCACGATGCCGGTCTGACAGTACTGGGCGCGTATGGGCAGACCGAACATCTCTGCATCGCCATGAACCGTCCGACGGCGTACCGGCTCGACGCTGTCGGCCTGCCGATGCCCGGCACGTCGGTGCGCATTGCGGACGACGGCGAACTGCTTGTCCGACGGAGCGCGCTCACGTTCTCCGGCTACCATGCAAGGCCTGATGCGACGAGCGAGGCCTTCACGCCCGACGGCGAGTGGCTGCGCACGGGCGATATCGCCGAGCAGGACCCGGACGGCATGCTCCGCATTACCGGCCGGATCAAGGAGCTCATCGCGCTCTCCAACGGCCGGAAGATCGCGCCGCTGCCCATTGAAGCAGCACTCGCCTTCTCGCCCCTGATCAGCGCCGCCGTCTGCGTTGGTGAAGGACGACCGTTTCTTTCGGCGATCCTGCAACTCGATCACGCGGCCCTCGAAGATTTCACGCACACGGCGGCGGCCGACAGCGATCAAGCGGCCGCCGCGAACGGTTCATCCGTCCGACGCGCGCTTGTGGATCACGTGGCGCTTGTGAACAGCATGCGCTCTCGTCCCGAACACATTCGCGAGTACGTCGTGACGACAGATGTGTGGAGTGTCGAGAACGGTGCCTTCACACCCACCCACAAGATCAGGCGCGCGGCACTGGTGGAACGCTACCGGCACCTGATTGATCCACTCTACGCCACTCGATCTCTGGCGATGTCCGGCGAGCAGATCCCATGAGAACACCCGCATCCACGCGCGATCTGGCGCTTCGTGCCCTCGTGATCGGCGTGCTGGGCATCGCGCTGGCCTACGCAAGCGCATTCTTTCCGCCCGCGATCGCGCGTCTCGGGCCCTGGCTCATGGCAGTAACCATGCCCATCACGATGTTTGCGATGATGATACTCGGCGCGGTACGCGCCGGTCGCGGCATCGGTCCGTTGCGTTGGCCGTTCGTGCTGGTCTTCCTGCTCGTGGCCGGCGGCTTCGCGCTCGGGCTCTGGCTTCCGGCAGAAGACGTGACGACGCCGCTTTGGTTGGGTTTGCCTCCGCGCGCGGCCGTGATTCTCTACGGCGTGGGACTGCTGCCGTTGTTCATGCTGCCGGTGGTGTACGCGCTCACGTTCGACGCGCTCACGCTCACCGATGACGACCTCACGCGCATTCGCGCGGCCCGGCTTCCTGGCGCGAAGCCGACGGGTGGAGGGCATCACTGATGACCGTCGCGCACCTCATGATGCTCCAGGCGGAGGCGCTGCCGCCACTCTCGCAACCGATCATCGGCGGCGTGGCGATCGCGTACTTCGTGGTGGTTGCGATCATCGGGACGTGGGCGGCACGACGCACACGATCAGCCGCGGATTTCTTCGTGGCAGGGCAGGGCATCGGTCTCTTCACGCTGGCGATCGCCGCGATGGCGGCCACCTTGTCGGGTTTCGCGTTCATTGGCGGTCCCGGACTTGTCTACACGGTTGGTCTCGGCGCGGTCTTCATCGTGCTGCCGGCGGCGCTCACCAACTCCATGGGCGCCTGGGTCATGGCCAAACGCCTGCGCCTGCTCGCCGAAGTGCGGGAGATGATGACCATTCCCGATGCCATCGGAGCGCGCTACGACTCGCGCGCTGCGCAGGGTTTGTCGGCAGTGGCGATCATCATCGCGGTCATTGGCTACATGGCCACCAACATCCTCGCGCTGGGTTTGGTGATCGATGCGATCTTCGCGCCGGGACTCACGCTGTCGATCTGGATCGGTACGCTGATCGTGCTGGGCTACTCCGTATCCGGCGGCATCCTCGCGGGCATTTACAACGTTGTGTTTCAGGGCTCGCTCATGGCCTTCGCTTCGGGCGCCGTATTCTGGTACGCGCTCGAAGCGGGCGGTGGCTTCAGTGGCATCTCGCGCACGTTGCTCGCGACCGATCCAGGGCTGCTGGCGCCGTGGGGCAAGTTGACGCCGCTTGCCGCGCTGTCGTTCTACTTCGTGTTCGGACTGGGATCGCTCGGACAGCCGCACGTGATCCACAAGTTCTTCATGTTG
>JBBQNT010000009.1:0-35462 GCA_038330215.1 Gemmatimonadales bacterium | reverse complement strand
TTCGAACGAGATGGGATAGCGGCTGACGAAGAAGGTGGTTGGTCCGGCCGATTCGAACTCCTTCGCCACGCTCATGTTGATGCCGTGCACGGCCGCGGCGATGAGCACCACGACGAACACGCCGATGGCGACACCCATGATGGTGAGCGCCGCGCGCACGCGGTTGGCGCTGATGGAGCTGATGGCGATGACCACGCCTTCGGCAATCGTGGAGAACATGTGCTATTCCTGCCGCAACGCGGTGATGGGATCGAGCCGCGAGGCGCGACTGGCGGGGTACACGCCGGAGATGATGCCCACGCCGGCACCCACCAGCACGCCCACAACAACGCTCCAGGGTGCGACTACGGTGGGCAGCGGGGTGACCGTGCGCATGATGATCGCGAGCAGCACGCCAAGCGCGACACCGCACGCGGCACCGACTGCGCCGAGTGTGGATGCTTCGACCAGGAACTGCGCGAGCACATCACGTCGGCGCGCGCCGAGCGCTTTGCGCAATCCGATTTCGGAGGTGCGTTCCGCGACCGCGACCAACATGATGTTCATGATGACAATGGCACCGACAACAAGTCCGAACGCCGGCAGCGCGACACCGGCGAGCACCAGGTATCCCTGCAGCTTGTTCCAGAACTCGAGCGCACTGTCAGCGGTCTGCAGCGCGAAATCGTCCTTCTGTCCGGGCCGAAGCTGATGCTGCACGCGCATGACCTGTCGCACGCGCTCCATGGTCTCGGTGAGCTCCGCCTCGGAGGGCGACTGAATCATGACCGCGTCGATCATGGACGGTGACGCGTTGAAGTAGCGCCGCGCTGGCGCCTGCAGCGGGACGTAGGCCACGTTGTCGAACGAGATGCCGAAGGCGCTGCCTTGTGACTCCGTCACGCCGATCACCCGGTACGGCAGCCCGTTGATGCGCACTTCGCGATCGATCGGGTTGAGATTGGGGAACAGCCGCTCCACGACGTCGGGACCGATCACGACCACCGGCGATCCGAGCACGTATTCCTGCGGCGAGAAGAGGCGTCCTTCGGTGACTTCGAGCGACTTGATTTCGAAGTACTGTCCTTCGACGCCAACGACCTGTACTCGGCGCGGCCCGCCACCGTACTGCGACGACATCGTGAGGTTGTTGTCGGCGATCACGGCGTAGCGTGTGCCCTGGGGCAATACGTCCACGACGGCCGGCACTTCGTGATCGCGCAGTCGCTGGCGACGCTGGTATTCACGCCACGTGGCTTCGTCGGTGTCGCCCATGTTGATGTTCGGGCGATGACGCAGCTCGAAGCTGTTGATCGCGATCAGCTTGCCGACCAGATCGTCCTTGAGGTACACCCCCATGCCGTTGACGATGGAGACGACGGCGATGAGGAACATGACACCGATGCACACGCCCATGAGCGTAAAGGCGCTCTTGAGCTTCTGTGTGCGGATCGTGTCGAGCGCGAGTCGGACGGCTTCAAGCGGGTTCACAGCGAGCGGGGCAGAGGGACGGACGCAAGGGCCCGCCCGAGTGAACGATCAGGAATGCGAATTGCTCAGGCGAATCAGTCGTGCGCGACTTTGGTGGTCGAGTGCTGGATGCCGACGCGGTCCACGAAACGTGCACGACGCTCATCGCTCTCGACGAGACCGTCACGGAGCACGACGACACGCCGCGCGTGCGCGGCGATGTCCGGTTCGTGCGTGACCATCACCACGGTCTGTCCCTGACTCGACAGCTCCTCGAACACGCGCATGATTTCCTGCGACGTTGTGGAGTCGAGGTTACCCGTGGGTTCGTCGGCCAGCAGGATGGACGGACGGTTGACGAGCGCGCGCGCAATGGCGACACGCTGGCGCTGACCGCCGGAAAGTTCGTTCGGACGGTGATGCAAACGCGGACCGAGCTGCACGGAATCGAGCGCTGCGGTGGCGCGACGCTTGCGCTCATCCGCCGGAATGCCGGCGTACACGAGCGGCAGTTCGACGTTCTGCAGTGCGGTGGCGCGCGGGAGCAGGTTGAACGTCTGGAAGACGAAGCCGATTTCCCTGTTGCGAACGCGCGCGAGCTGGTCGTCGCTCATGGCGGAGACGAGCATGCCGTTGAGCCAGTACTCGCCGCCATTCGGTGAATCGAGGCAGCCGATGAGGTTCATGAGCGTGGACTTGCCCGAGCCGGACGGTCCCATGATGGCGACGTATTCGTTCTTGCGAATGGCGAGATCGACGCCCTGCAGCGCGCGCACGATTTCGCCGCCCATGTCATATTCGCGCTTGAGTCCGCGAGCCACGATGACCCAATCCTGCTCCGGCGTGGTGCCGGGAGTCGCGACGACGGCGCGTCGTTCGCCCGTCGTGCTGATGCCAATGTCGTCGATGGTATCGGTCACGTCTTGCCCTTCGCATTCGCGACTGTGGGGGTGGGTGCGGTGCGCACCAGCGCGCCATCCATAAGGTCTCGAATGGCCTGGTACGTTCCGGAGACGATGTTCTCGCCGGCCGAAATGCCCGAGAGCACCTCAAAATGGCGCTCGCCGGCTATCCCCACTTTTACGGGCCGAAACGTGACTTTGTTGTCCGTGCCCACCACGAAGACTCCCTCCACATCGGTGCGACCGATCTGCTTCACGGGGGTGCCACCCCGTCCGACCGAGAGCGCCGAGTCTTCGGTCTTGAGCGCTTCGTTCTCACGCACGGTCAGCGCGATGATCGGAATCGAGAGCACCGACTTCCGCGTGTCCGTGATGATCTTGGCCGTGGCCGAGAAGTCCGGCCGCGTGTCGACGGGCGGATTGAGGAGCTCGATGCGCACTTCGAAATCCACCGCCTGATCCGCGCTGGCTGCGGTGCCCGCTGTCGCCGACACCGAACTATTCGAGATTTCAACAACGCGGCCGTAGAACGTGGTGTCCATGAAGGCGTCGATCTGCACCACGGCGGAGTCCCCGATCTTGATGCGCGAGACGTCCGTCTCGTCGACGCGAACAGTGGTTTCCAGCACGCTCATGTCGGCGATGGTGAGCAGTGTGCCCGCATCGCGATTGAGTGTGCCCATGATGGCCGTCTCGCCTTCCTGCACGCGCAGTCGCGTGATCTTGCCGCTCATGGGCGCCATGATGCGCGTCCGGCTGAGCGACTGGTTGGCGTCACGCAGCGTGGCTTGTGACTGCTCCACGGCAAACCGCGCCGCCTCGAGTTGCGCGGCACTTACTTCCTGCTGCGTCTTGGCCTGCTCGACCTCTTCGACAGAGATGAGGTCGGGCGTGGTGGACTTGATCTGCTGCAGGCGATCGAAGTTGCGCGTGGCCTGAATGCTGTTGGCCCGCGCCTGCGCTTCCTGCGCCCGCGCCGAGGCGAGCGCCGCTGCTGCACGCTGGACCGCTGCCGCCGGCTGTTCCGGATCGATCTGCAGGAGAAACTGGCCGCGCTCCACGATGTCACCTTCCTTGACGGCCAGGCGCACGATGCGGCCCGTCACATCGGCGCTGACATCGACGCGAGTGCGCGGTTCGATCTTGCCGCTCGCCGTCACCGACGAAACGAGATCTCGCGCTTCGACCGCTTCGATGCGCACTTCCGTGGCATCGGGCCCACTGCGCTTTGCGCCCACGTAGGCCAATCCGCCGAGGGCGGCCACCACGACAACTGCGATCCCGATCTTGACGCCTTTGGTCATAAAGAGGTTCCTGGGTTACCGAAGAGGACGACCGACGGCCGCCTCGAGCTGCGCGAACGCGCGCTGAAAATCGTAGATCGCATTGATGCGATCGTTCTCCGCACTCTCGAAATCGGTGCGGGCCTGCATCAACTCCACGAGATTAATCGCGCCGGCGCGGTACCGCTCTTCGGCCAGCAGCAACGCGCTACGCGCGGTGCGGGAGTTCTGTTCCTGCAGATCAACAGCCTGCCTGGTGGCCGTGAGCGTAAGGTAGGCGGACGTGACCTCGGTGGAGACGCGCAGCTCTTCCTGGCGCAGATTGTTTTCCGCGTTGCGGCGCTGCACGACCGCCGTTTCGACATTCGATTCGCGCTGGAAGCCGTTGAAGAGCGGCAGTTGAACCGACGCGCTGACGCCGTAGGGATTGCGTGTGAAGCCGAACGGATACCGCCCCTGATCATCACGAATCCGTTGCTCGGCTGCCGGCGTCCAGACGATCTGTCCGCACTGCGCGAGATTGTTGGGCAGTCCCGCGGCCGCGCGGACCTCTTCCGTACGAATGCAGCTCGCCTGCGCCGACAAGGCGCCCGCCTGGCCCTGCTCGATGAGCTGGTTGGTATTCGTGAAGCGCTGCGCGAATCCGGAATAGCTCGTGCTCAGGCTGATGGACGGCAGGTACTGACTGCGCGCTGCCGACACGCCACGCCGCGTCTGCTCTTCACGAAGGCGAGCCGCGTCGATCACGGGGTTGGCGCGGCGAGCCTGATCCAGCAGGTCGGTGACGGCGATGTCGGGCAGCGTCACGTCGAGCGCGCCAACAAGGCGCGTGCCGATGGACGGTTCGACGCCCATAAGCTGATAGAGGCGCAGCATCTCGATCTGGGCCTGGTTCTGCGCGTTGAGCGCCGCCACTCGCTGCCGGCCGTTGGCGACCTCCGCGCGCTGCACGTCGAGCTGCGTACCGGAGCCAACCGCGAGACGGGCGCGGGCCAGTTGGAGCTGTGCCCCCGTGGTCGCAAGCAGCGTATCCTGCAACACAGCGCGCGCCTCGGCCTGCCGGGCGGCGATGAACTGCGCGGTCACCTGCTGCCGAAGGTTCTGGTCGGCCGCGCTGATGTCGGCTTCAACCGCCTCTGCGCTGGCCTTCTGGGCGCGCAACTGATTGACCGCGACCATGGAGAAACTGAGACTCGCGCTGATGCTTCCGTCGGTGCTCAACTGATCGTTTGTGGAACCGAAGCCCTGACCACCGAAGAACTGCTGGCGACCTTCGCGAAAGGACGTGCCGAACGAGGAGTTCACGTTTGGCAGAAACGATCCGTAGGCGTTGCGTACCTGTGCATCAGCCGTGCGCTGGGCGTTCTGGGCGATGCGGAAGCCCGGGTTGTTCTGTCGGGCGGTGGCCAGCGCCTGCTCCAGCGTGAGCGTGGGCCCCTGCGAGGGAGTGATCGTTTCTTGCGCCGCGAGGGCGGGAACCGTGCCGAGGCACGCGAGCACGAGCAACAGTGTACGCATGTGATGTCTGGGATGAATGAGTGGAACATGCAGTCGTACGGCGGTCGTCCCGGGAGGGTTTCAGCCGTCTCGCGAGATTTCGGATGCGCGCGCTCAGCGCGGAACGTCGTCGCGTATCGCTTCGAGTCCGAGCGCTGGCACCGTCACCCTGAGGAGACGGCCGTCGCGGTCCGTCCATAGGACACGCCGATTGCTCGAATCGTCGATAACCCATCGCGAGGCGTCCAACCAGATGCCGGCCACGGTCACCGAATCGGACTCCGATTCGCGCGTGACGCGGATTTCCCGCTCCCGATTCTCCATGGGCGCGAGCGCCATCACGCGAAAGTCGGTGCGGCCATCGCGTCGGTGCATGAGCAGTGACGCCTGGTGAAAGGCCTCGATTTCGAGCACCACGCTGCCCGGCGGCAGCAGATACTCCCGTGCGGCCTCGCCTCGGTCCGTGCGCGCCAGTGTGGCAAAGCGTCCGCGAATGCGCTGCCCGCCAAGTTTGAGCACCACCTCAGTGCCCGACCGGACTTCTGCCGAATATCGCAGTGGCGTGCCGGCGGAGTCTGTCTCGAGTCGCGTGGCGAGGCGCCGGTCGCCGATGGCGGACTCGGCCCGGAGCTCGAACTCGACGCCCTCAGGCGAGCCGATGTGCCGAAGGCTGAACTGTTCGCGCCCCACGCGCGCACCTTCGCGCAGCAGCGTGAATGTGCCCACATCCTCGCGATCGGGCGGTGTCGAGCGGGCACGCGCCGCACCCGGCGAGGCCGTGAGCAGCGTTGACACGACGCCGAGCAGTGGCACGAGTGCGAACAGGGTGAGACGGGACATGGTCGCAATGTAGTGGCCAACTGTAGTCGCCAACTATAAGTCGGCTTTGGCACGTGGCCCCGGTCGTCTCGTTCACGCTCTCTCGGTGGCTGACATCCCGCTGCTATGTTGCGGCAGTTCAGGCTGTGCCCCCGCCCGCCTACTCCGCCTCCCGACGCTTGGCGACTCCCGCTCCGACGACACCGACGATCCGCCCCCGCTGGCCCGCGTTCTGGACCGGCTCGGCGCTGCTGTCGCTGCTCGCCTTGGCGCGCTGGCAGAGCACGGAAGACCTGATCTCGCTCACGGTGGCGGGAGTGGCGCTGCTCGCAGCGATCGTCTCCAGCCGCACGTTGCGCGCACCGCGATGGGCGGCGGTCTCGGCCGTGTGCGCGCTCGCGATAGCGCTCGGTGTCGCGGTGGCGGAAACGCGAGCGACACGTGATCTCGAGAAGGCGGGTGAGATGTGGGCGCTGGCCGCCCGGAATCGCGACGTGGCGCGCGTTGCCCTGGCGATCGAAGAAGCGCGGACGGCGACGCAGCAGGCGGCCGCAGCGGCCCTCAGTTCAGGTGTGGCCGTTGCGCCCGATGTGCGCGGCGCGGAGACCGGCCTCGTGTTGTACGAGGGCGCGACACTGGTTTCCCGGGCGGGACAATCGCGTGTCGCGCTTACGCCGGGCGGGGATGGCCTGGGGTTCGTTCAGACGGCCTTCCACAGTGCGCTGGTCGCGCGGGCGCAGCAGGGGCAGCGAACCGCGGTCGCGACGGTGCTGCTCACGGCCGCGGCGCCGGCCAATCGCTTCGCGCGGGCGCTCGTGCCAGCTGTTGTTACGCCCGAGATCGCCCTGTCGATCCGGCTCGACCGTCCGTCGGCACTCTATCCCGCCGATCCGAACGATCCGACGCGGCGCGCGGTGTTCACGGGCACCGACGGCCTACCCGTGCTGGTGGTCGGTGCTGCTCCGCGTTCCATCGACGAGGCGCGCCTGACCGGCTTGCAGCGGGCGAGAGTGCGCACGTCCGTTCCGCTGGCGGTTGCTGCGCTCTTCATTCTGGTTGTAGGATGGCGACGCCCTGCGCGACTGCGCGAGCGACTGGCGGTGGTGGGCGTGCTGTTGTTGACGTTGGCGTTCATCCCGATTGGTTCGCTCTCGAACGTTTCGCCGCTGTTCAATGCGGCCAACTATTTCTCGCCGATCGCCGGTCCGCTCACGGCGACCATCGCGGCCGTGACGCTGTCGGCGCTGCTCGCACTGCTGGCGCTGTTTCGTGTACTTCGCAGCACACGTCTCGCCGAGTCGCGTCGATTGGCGATGGCGCTTGTGGTTGGCATTGCGGTGCTCGGACCGTTTGCGCTGCGTGATCTTGCACGCGGTATCGCTTTTCCGCCTAGTGGACCGAGTGTCGGACTCTGGGTGGCGTGGCAGCTGGCGATTGCCATGGCAGCGGCGGGCATCCTGATTGCGGGCGCGAGTGCGGGTCAGGTGGTGATTCGGCAGGGACGCGGACTGCCTTCGGCGATCGGTCCAGTGATCGCCGCCGCCGCCGCGGTTACGGCGCCGGTGCTGTGGCAGGCGCCCGGCGTCTGGCCGGCGTGGTATCCGCTGGTGTGGATTTTCGCGATTGCCTGTCTGGCGTTTGTGCGACGCGGACGCGGACTCGTAACGGCCGTGGCGTTCGTTGCCGGTTGCGGCGCGGTCACGCTGACGTGGGGTGCGACCACGCGAACGCGCATGCAGCTGGCCGAGGCCGATGTGCCCGCGCTCACGGCGCCCGATTCGAGTGCGTATCTGCTGCTGTCCGCATACGCCGATGCGCTCTCGCGCGAACGATCGGTTCCGCAGCGCGCGCGACTTCTTGAAACCTTTGCGGCATCGGACCTCGCGCAGGCGGGATATCCGGCTCGACTGGCGCTCTGGACAGCAGACTCGCCGCAACCGATCACCTCGGTCACGCTGACGACGATCACCGACGAACTCGGTGTGCAGCGTGAACTCGCGGAGCAGGTGCGCGGCACGGGCGCGTCGAGTGTGGTGGCCGCATCGGATGGTCCGTTCACCATTTCGGTCGCCGCGATTCCGTGGGGCTCGGATACCGTGGCCACCGTGGCGGTGCCACCACGCACCTGGCTGTTGCCACCCGATCCGTTCGCTCGCCTGACGGGACTCGCGGCAACGCCCGATCGCGCGCCGCCGTATCAGCTGTCGCTGGCCAGCGCGCGTGCGGGGGTGCCGGATTCGCTGACGGAACACGTGGTGTGGGCACGCCGCGGCGCTGTCATGGTCGGCGACGCGCGTGTCGGGACTGCGGCACAGCCGCGACGTGCGCACGTGGAGGTGGAGTTGCGCGGACTTGACGCCCTGTTGCCGCGCGGCGCGTTGTTGGTCTTGCTGGATGTTGCGGTGGTCCTGCTCGTGTGGGCGGCCAGCGCGATGGCGGATGGCGGATTGTGGCGCTGGCTGCGCTGGCAGCGTTCCCGCTGGCGTCGCTCGTACCGGTCGCGGCTCTCGATTGCATTGCTCGCGTTCTTCCTCGCACCAGCCGCGGCGTTTGCGGCCTGGGAGGCGTATCGATTGCGTGAAGACGATCGCAGCGCGCGCGAGTTGCTCGTACGTGAAGCGCTGCGTTCGGCGGAACTGCCGGCGACGATGGACAGCGCCGCGTCCGCCTCGCTGCTCACCACGCGCGTCATGGCCGACGTGGCACTCGACGTGGGCGGACCGCTGTTTGCGTACCGCGATGGTGTGCTCGCGCAGGCGAGTGACGAAGTGCTGGCGGAACTCGCACCATTTGGCACGTTGTTGCCGGCGGATGTTCCTGCAGGCGTCGAAGGCAACCTGGTGCGACTCGACGCAAACGGCGATGCGATCGTCACGCGACTCGTTCCGCTGGTGACGCGCAGCGCGCTTGTCGGTTTCCGACCCACGGTGGGTCCCGAAGGCATGTCACTCGTGCTCGCGACGGCGGCGCGCGGCGATGAGTTTCTGCTCGACGCGCGACGTGCCGACCTCGCGATCCTCGTGATGCTGCTCTCCGTGTCCGGGGTGGCGGCGGCGCTGTGGTTGAGTGGCGTCGCAGCCCGGCAACTTGCGCGACCGATCGGCACGCTGCGTGACGCGGCGCTGGCGATCGCGAGTGGCCGACCCATGCCGCCGCTCGATGCAATGCCACCCGCGGAGTTCGTGCCCGTATTCGGTGCGTTTGCGCGCATGGCCACCGACCTCTCAACAAGCCGCGCCGCGCTGGAGGAAGCCCAGCGCCGCACTTCGGCGGTATTGCATGAAGTCGCCAGTGGCGTGGTGGCCATTCGCCACGACGGCACCGTGCTGCTGGCGAACCCTCGCGCGGAATTGCTGTTGGGCGCGACGCTCTCACCGGGTACGTCAGTGGTTACCGGAGGAGCGGGTACGCGAGCACTCGGCGCGTGGCCAGCCGTGGCGGGACACGTGCGTGAGTTCATGGAGCGTGGCGACCGCGCGATCGAAGCGTTCGATGTGCAGTTGCCGGCACCGGCACGTGTAGCGTCAGGCGCCGTACTGAACGCCGATGGCGCCAGCGCCGGAACGGCACGACAGGTTCGCGCATCGCTCACACGACTGCCGGGCGGCGCTGTGCTCACGCTCGACGACGTGACGGAACTCGCGTCTGCGCAGCGCGTGCTCGCCTGGGGCGAAATGGCGCGGCAGGTCGCGCACGAAATCAAGAATCCGCTTACGCCGATTCGTCTGGGCGTGCAGCACCTGCGGCGTGCATGGCGCGATGGACGCACCGACTTCGGCGATATCCTCGACACCAATGTGACGCGCATCCTCGGCGAGATCGATCGCCTCGATGAAATCGCGCGCGCATTCAGTCGCTACGGCGGCGCGCCGGCCGAAAGAGCGCCCGGTGAGCCTGTGGATGTGGCGCGCGTGGCGCGCGATGTCGTCGGCCTCGAGCGCATGGGCGAAGATGATGTCACGTGGCTGCTGACGATCGATGGCGAGATCGTGTCGGACAGCGACGCGGAAGTCGCCCCGATACTCGGCGTCGCCCGCGCAGACGAGTTGCGCGAAGTGCTGCTCAACCTGCTCGAGAACGCCCGACTCGCCGATGCACGCACCGTGCACCTGCAACTCACGCGCGAACAGGAGCGCATTCTGCTCATCGTGGAGGATGATGGTGCCGGCATGCCGGCCGAGGTGTTGCCGCACATCTTCCAGCCACATTTTTCCACGCGTACGAGCGGAAGCGGCCTCGGCCTCGCCATCAGCCGTCGGTTGCTCGAAGGGTGGGGCGGCTCCATCGGTGTGGCGAGTGAAGCGGGTCGGGGAACGACGCTCACCGTCGCGCTTCTGCGCGCTTAAGTTGTCCGCATGTCTTCGCGCGATCCCATCCTGACACCGACCCGTCTCAAGGCAACGCTTCCTCGGCACCTGGCCGACTGGACGCTGCCGCCGGGCTGGGCGTGGGGCCATGACAGCGTCTGGGGCGATCGCCGGCACTATCAGGAGGTCGTGGATGCGCTCGGCCGCTCACTCTCACTTGTGAGTGCGCCGGACCCCGAGCACGGCGCGTGGCTGCGCGACGAAGCACGCGCGCTTGCGCATCGCAATCATCCGTCAGTTCCCACCACCTACCACTACTGGGCGAACTATCAGGAAAGTCGTCGCGGTCCGGGATATCTTCGTCGCTGGATCGCGGGCGAAACCGTGGCGCAACGTGTCGCGCGCATGGGGCCCGAGTCGGTGCCCACCGTGCTGCAGGTGCTGCGTGAGGCCGGCAGCACGCTCGCGTACCTGCACGACGCAGGTTCACTGCATCGCGCGCTGTCCGCGTACAATGTGTGGCTCACCCCGGGCGGCCGACTCTGGTTGCTCGGCTGGGAATGGGCGCTCATACCGGAGCAGGTGCCGGACGGGCTTCGGCCGGATCCGGCACGAACGCCGCAGGCACCGGAGTGGCGCGACGGCAGCTACGTGCCGACGTTCGCCAGCGATCAATGGCAGTTGGCCGCGATGGTCTTCACCGCGCTCACGGGTGAAACGCCGCCCGAAAATGATGCCCCCCCCATCACGCTGCTCAGACCGGATTGTCCGGTCGGCCTGGCGCGGGCACTCGAGCAGGCGTTGCACGCAGATCCCTCGCAGCGATTCCCGTCGGTGCGCACGCTCCTACGCGAAGTGGATCGCACCGTGTCGCTTCGTACTGTGATGGTGGAGCCGGAAGGCGACGAGTTGCCCTCGCTGCAGGAGACGCCGGAAGCACGACTGCGATGGGCCACGTCAGACGACTACGAGATTTTGGCACCGCTCGGCTCCGGTACCTTCGGCAGCGTGTGGCGCGCACGTGACCTTACGCTTGCGCGTGAAGTGGCGATCAAGGTCTTGCATCCGCACATCGCAAAGGACGACGTCGCCGTTTCGCGTTTCCGACGCGAAGCACGGTTGGCTGCGCAGTTGGCGCACCCTGCCATCGTGCCTATCTACGACAGCGACGAACGCGGGGGCGTGGTGTGGTACACCATGGAGCTCGCGGAAGGTGGATCGGTCGCGAGCCTGATTGCACGGCGCGGTCCGCGCGACTTCGACGAAATCGCCATGCCGGTGGATGGGGTGCTCGACGGTTTGCTCGCGGCACATGCGAGTGGCATCATCCATCGCGATCTCAAGCCCGAGAACATCCTGATTGATCGTTACCGGCGCTGGCGCATCGGGGACTTTGGTATTGCGCAGGCGTGGGGAGAAGATCCGGCGACGAGTTCGTCGGGCACGCCCGCATTCGCCGCACCCGAACAACTGCTCGGCGAAGCGCAGGGCCCGTCCACGGACTGCTATGCGATCGCCGGTATCGTGTATTTCGTGCTCACCGGACGCGCGCCGTTTGGTGAAGCGAGTGCCGAGCAGGTGCTGGCGCAGCAACTGGGTGACCGATTGACGGAACGACTGCAGCTCGATGCGTTTCCATCGCCGCTTTCACAGTTCCTTCAGCGCGGGTTGCATCCGCGTGCGGAAGATCGCTTCGAAGACGCGGCCGAGTTGCGACAGGCGTGGCGTCAGGTCATTCGACTTATGCGTCGGGCCGATGATCCGCGGCCATGGTGGCGCCGCGTGTTCGAAGGTCCGCTGGACGATGAACAAGCGTTCGACGACGCCGTCGCCGAAGACGATCTCACTCCGCCACGCGCACCGTCTTGACGTTCGTAAACTCGCGAAAGCCGGGGCGACCCAGCTCGCGTCCCATGCCGGACTGCTTTACTCCACCGAACGGCACGCGCGGATCAGACACCACGACCTCGTTCACAAACACCATACCCGCCTCGAGGTCGGCGACGAAGCGCGCGGCGTGTTGCGCATCGCGCGTCCACACGCTGGCGCCGAGGCCGAAATGTGTGGCGTTGGCAAGCGCGAGCGCTTCGTCGGCATCGGCAACCCGGAAGACGGGCGCCACCGGTCCGAAGAGTTCTTCGGTCGCCGCCGGTGAATCGTGCGGTACATCGACCAGCACGGTTGGTGCGTAGAAGAATCCGTCGCCACTCGGCGTATTGGCCTGCGCTGCGATTCGGGCGCCGGCGGCCAGCGTTGCCTGTACCTGCTTGTCGAGCGAATCGCGCATGTCGCGTGTAGCCAGCGGCCCCACTTCCGTGCGCGGATCCTGCGGATCGCCCAGACGCAGCGCTCGCATGCCGCGTGAGAACGCCGCGAGGAACTCCTCGTAAACAGGTTCGCATACGATGAAGCGCTTCGCCGCGATGCACGACTGACCGGAGTTCACCGTGCGACCGGTAACCGCTGAACGCGCCGCGCGGTCCACATCGGCATCGGCCAGCACGACGAACGGATCGCTTCCGCCGAGTTCGAGCACGACCTTCTTGAGATTGGCGCCGGCCGCCTTGGCCACCGACTTGCCTGCTGCTTCGCTGCCGGTGAGAGTCACGCCGGCAATGCGGGAATCGGCAATGAGTGCGCCGATGTCGTCGCTCGCGACCAGGAACAGCGGTGCGAGCGCGGGTGATGCGTTCGTCTCGGTCGCAGCGCGGGCGATCAGTTCGTGCAGCAGGCGTGCACATCCGGGCACGCTGCCGGCCGGCTTGTGGAGCACGGCGTTGCCCGCGAGCAGGTTGGGCACGATGACGCGCATCGCCTGCCAGTACGGGAAATTCCAGGGCATGATCGCGAGCACCACGCCGAGCGGATGAAACTCCACACGCCACGCGCCCAGTGCATCTTCGGTCACACGTTCGGGTGCCAGTGATCGTGGCGCCAGCTGCACCGCCATCTCGCACAGCAGCGCGCACTTCTCCACTTCGGAGCGCGCGGCGGCGATCGGCTTGCCCATTTCGAGTGTGCATCGGAGCGCCAGCGCATCGCGTTCTTCACGAAGCAACGCGCCCAGACGCTCTATGAACGGTGTTCGCTGTTCGATCGAGCGCAACCGCCACGATCGCTGCGCGTCTGTGGCGTCGGCGAGCGCAGACTCGATGCCGGCCGCGTCCAGCGCGTCGACTTTCTCGATCAACAACGCGGTGTACGGATTGGTCGCTCGAAAGCTCATAAAGGTATCGGAGGGCGAAGGCGCACTCCGAACCCTAGGCTGTGGCGACCACTCCGGTCAACCGCGAGCCCCCGATCGACCGGTCGGCCCCCCGGCGAATCCGCGGCGGCCGGGTGGAGTTCGTGATGGCGTCCATTGCGCGCTGTGCACACCGAGATGAGCGCTTGCGGGCCAGCAAATCGCGGTCGGCGAGCTCGAGCAAGTCCGAGAGCGAGGTCGCATCTGACGCCGCAGTCAGTACGTGACCGACCGACACGCTCACGGGACACGGCAGCAGCTCCGACGCGTTGAGCGCGTCGAGTCGTTCCGCGATGCGCGCGCGGATGGAGTCGATGCATGTGCCTGCTGCATCGACGGTCAGAATCGTGAACTCATCGCCGCCCATGCGCGCGACCAGATCCGTCTCTCTGACACCGACGCGCAGTGCGCGCGCGATCGCCGCGAGCGCGCGATCGCCGGTTTGATGGCCGTGCGTATCGTTGATCTGCTTGAACGCGTTGCAATCGAGATAGAACAGCGCCGAGTTCTGTCCCGCGGTCCGCGCCGCTTCGAGGGTGCGCTCGGCGAGTGAGAGAAAGCCGCGGCGGTTGAGCAGCCCGGTGAGTGCGTCGGACGTGGATGCACGGCGCAGCCGGGCGGCCTCACGCTTGCGATCACGAATGTCGCATAGGGAAACCGAGATGCCGGAATCGGCGGCAGTGGCTCGCACGCGAAGCCACGACGTCGCGACGTGCCGGGGATGCGCGCGCACCTCGGCGCGGTACATCATGCCCGTCTCGACCGTGTTGGCGAGCGAGCGAAACAGGTCAGTGTCGGGCGCGAGACTGGCCAACGCCGAGGTGCGCAGCCCTTCGATCGTGCGGGGATCACGGCGAAAGAGGTCGGCGGCGCAGCCGTTCGCGTCGGCGATCACGAAGTCGACGATGTGACCGGCGTCGTCCCGAACCGGCTCCAGATGCACCAGTCCTTCGTCACTGGCCTGCACGGCCAGCCGCAGTCTGCGCTCACGCGCGCGCAGCGCCACCAGATCCTGCTCCTGTGCCAGCACAAAGCGACGCTGGCGTACGACGTCGCGAACGGTGAGGTAGAGCGCGAGCAGTGCGGCGGCGGCGCTGATCAGCACCAGAATGACCGGCGCTGACCAGATGAGGCGGGTCGTTGCGGAAACGACGAGATCGGGGGCAGCAGTGGAACCGGCGGAATCAAGCCACATATATCAGGTAGGGACGGGGAGTCGATGCGGGAGCCGCCGACTCCGGCAGAACCTGCCTTACAAGCCCTACCATAAGCAACGGTCGTGCCAGCGGAATGTTATTCGCTATTTGGCACATCGCCGACTGTAAACTATTACCTGGTATGCGATTCCGTTTTCCGGAAACAACATGTAGCGTTATACAGGGACACGCGCCCACGGGTTGGTTCGCCGGTGAACTGGTGATTTTCCGCACATGGCGCAACCGCTGCGGCAAATATCGCCGAGCGGTCGAGAGTGCCGCCTACTCAGCGCCAAGCAGCGTTCGGCGCTCCAGTGCGGCGAATCGCGCCGCGCCGTCAGCGTCGGGGCGCCACAGCGAGACGAGCATGCCCACCGCGAAAGAGAGCGGCATGGAGACCAGCGCCGGATTTCGAAGGGGAAACCAAGCCGACTCCGCCTTGAGCAGATCCACCTGAATGGCTGGCGACAGGGTGATGAGCAGCAGCGTGGCCAGCGTGCCCACCACCATGCTGCTGGCAGCGCCGGCGGTGCTCGTGCGCGGCCAAAAGACGGCGAGCAGCAGCGCCGGAAAGTTGCCGCTCGCCGCAATGGCGAACGCGAGGCCCACCATGAACGCCACGTTCTGGCCTTTAAACACCACGCCGAGTCCCATCGCGATCAGCGCCAGGCACACCGTCGCGATGCGTGCCACGCGCAGCTCTTCGCCTGGCTTCGGGTTGCCGCGGCGCACGACACTCGCCCACAGGTCGTGCGAGATGGCCGCCGCGCCGGACAGTGCAAGCCCGGCAACCACGGCGAGAATGGTCGCGAACGCCACGGCCGCGATAAAGCCGAGGAACGGCCGACCTCCCAGCATCTCGGCGAGCAGCGGGGCGGCCATGTTGCCGCCCGCGTCCACCGCACGAATGGCATCGGGTCCTACGAGCACCATTGCGCCAAAGCCAAGCACGAAGGTCAGCAGATAGAACAGTCCGATGAGTCCCGTCGCGAAGAACACAGAGCGTCTGGCCGCACGAGCGTCGGGCACGGTGTAGAAGCGCATGAGAATGTGCGGCAGCCCCGCGGTGCCGAACATGAGCGCGAGACCGAGCGAGATGGCGTCGAGCGGATTCTGTACGAGCTTTCCGGGGGCGAGCACACCGTCACCGTATTGCTCCGCTGCTGCGGCGAAGAGCGCGAGCGGCGAGAAGTTGAAGCGGGAAAGCACGAGCAGCGCGAGCAGACCGGCGCCGCCGAGCAACAAGACCGCCTTCACGATCTGCACCCACGTGGTGGCGAGCATGCCGCCGAACAGCACATACGCCATCATCGCCAACCCCACACCAACTACCGCGATTTCATACGGCACGCCGAGCAGCAGTTGAATGAGTCCGCCGGCGCCAACCATCTGCGCAATGAGATAGAACGTGATGGTGGACAGTGTGCCTACCGCCGCCGCGATGCGAACAGGCCGCGGATTCAGGCGTGCCGCGACGACATCGGCAAAGGTGTAACGCCCGAGGTTTCTGAGCGGCTCTGCCACCAGAAACAGCACGACCGGCCAACCAACCAGCCAGCCGGTGGAGTAGAGCAGCCCGTCGAATCCGGACGTCGCGACAAGTCCCGCGATACCGAGAAACGACGCCGCGCTCATATAGTCGCCGGCCAGGGCGAGTCCGTTCTGTCCCGCAGTCACGGAGCGTCCGGCGGCGTAGAAATCTTCGGTGGTGCGTGTGCGACGCGCGGCCCAGTAGGTGATGCCAAGTGTTGCGGTGATGAACACGGCGAAGAATGCGATCGCCACCGCATTCGGCTGACCGATGCTTGAGCCTTGCATCATCGGCGCTCCTTCGCTGCGCGCAGCTCAGCGCGCTGCTCGGCGACCATCGGATCGTACACCGCGTTGGCCCAGCGTACGTACACCCAGGTGAGCAGCCAGGCGACCAGAATCACGACGGCGCCGAGCAAGACGCCGAGTGAGAGACCGGGCGTAAGTGTGCGACCCAGGAGCGTCGGTGACCACGCCACGAGCGAGAGGAAACCGAAGTACACGGCCACCATCGCCGCGGTGAGCGCGCCGGCGAGGCGCCAGCGAGTGCGCGCCACCGCGCGCATGCGAATGAGCGCCGCGTCGGCGGCTGCGCGCGCGTTGGCCACGTGCTGATCGGACGCGTCTGATAGCGAAGACATTTACGGGTTGGCCTCTGCGGCGTGAAGCATCGCACCGAGCGCGGTTGCGAATCCGCCCTGGGGGGGCAATGCGAGTTGCATGCCGTAGTACGCACCCACACGATCGAGCACGGCGCGGAAACTTGGCATGTCCGTCATGTGTCCGATGACCACCACGCGCTCCAGTCGTTCGGCGCGCGCGGCGTTGATGGCGGTGATCGCAATGACTTGTCCGACGAGTGTCATGAGCGCCGCCGCCAGGTCTTCACGGGACGCGTCATGGGAAGCGTGTGCCAGCCGTCCGAAGTTGACGGCTGTTGCATCCGGGGGCAGTGTGCCGATCGGTCCGGAGATTACATCACGCAGGCTCAGGTCAGCGCCGTTGGAGTCGCCGCGTTGGGCAAGCGAATCTATCTCGTGTGCATCGGTAGACGCGAGCAGCAACCGTCCGAGCCCGAGCAGCGTGCCACCGCCAACGCCGCTGCCGGTGACGTGTGCGTACGCGCGGTGGCGTGCTGCTACCACGGCGGTGCCTGAGCCGGCGCTGACGACCAGTACCGGCGTGGCCGGATCGTCGTCAGACGCGAGTCCCACGGCCTGTCCTCCGCGACCGATGGCGGTGAGCTCGTTGACGGCAATGAGTGGAAGGTCACCGATCGTCGCGGGCAAGGCGCGGTGTCGTCCACCGGTCACCGCAACGCGCGAGAAGGATGCGGTGGGCGTGCCGCTCCCGGCGAGCATCGTCCTCACGCTCTCGATGTCGGGTGGGCCAGCCGACGCGCGCGACCAGCGATGCAGCACGTCGCCCACACGGGACACCGCGTCAGTGTTGCTGATGCCGAAGTCGATGGCGGCGAGGGTGCGTGTGGTCACCCGCCGATGATAGCGCCCTGCGCGGAGCGGCGTGAGGTGGCGCGAGATCGCCTGCCGCTCGATGGATACAGTTCGGCGGCCCACGCATGCATATTGCAGCGTCCGCTCACCCTCGCCCGCGCTTCATGCCACGCATGCTCATCGCGCTCGCCAGTCTGATCTCCGGTCTGGTGGCGCTCTACCTGCACCTCTGGAAGATCGGCAAGGCCGGCTCGCTCGCCTGCGGCGGCGACGGTGGCTGCGCATACGTTCAGGGCAGTCAGTACGGCTGGTTCCTCGGCGTCGACGTCGCACTGATTGGTACGATCGGCTACGCGCTCATCTTCGTCGTGTCGATGATCGGCACGACTGAGCGCTACGACGATTCAAAGGCGATCACGCGTACGCTCCAGTTTCTGATCTGGGGCGCGGTGCTGTTCACGATCCGGCTCAAGTGGGCGGAGTTCGTGATCCTCAAGTCGTTCTGTCCGTGGTGTGCCGTGTCCGCGGTGACGATCGTACTCTGCGCCATCCTGATCACGCTCGACGCACGGCGACTGGCGCGCGCCGAATGATCCGAGCGTGCGGGCGGCAACGCGCTGGGCGAGCGGCTTTCACGGCGCCGGCGCTCAGGGCACAACGCGCTGGGCGAGCGGCTTTCACTGCAGCGGCGCTCACGGCGCGGCGCGGTCCCCGAGCATCACATCAAACCACGGCTGCAGCTGCTCCGGGCCCGGATAACCGGCCATCGTGCCGCGAATCCGTCCTTCGGCGTCCACCGCAACAAACGTGGGCGTGCCGCGGTAACGAAAAGTGAGCAGCACCTGCGACTGCGATGTGGCCGGTCCGAGCGGCACGGCTCCGTTGATGCCCGCCTCCATCAGCATCGGCGCACCGTCCGCTGCACCCTCCAGCGTCAGCATGCGCAGTCCCGGAGCCGGACGACCCTTGGCATACGTCCCCAGATCACGGAGCGCGAGCTTGCAGTATCCACAGGTGCGCGAGTTGATCATGACGATCGCTGGTTCGCCGTTCGGGACGATGGGCACCGTCGCGCCAGCCATGTCGCGCACGGGGAATGCGCCCAACCCCTGCGGGCTGCTGGCGAGCGAGCCGGGCGGGCCGCCGCCGGCCACCGCTTCAATGGTCGCCGCGGCCGCGTCAGTCGCGTTCAAGTCCGGCGAAGCGGCGGTGGACGTCGATGGGCTAACGGATTCAGGGCCGCTCGCGGCCGTTCCGCGCATGGCCAGCACAACGCCAAGCACCACCGCACCACCAGCGATTGCCATCATCGCGTCGCGCGCCACGCGTCCGACGCGCCGGCGCGGTGTCGCGGGCACAGGAACCTGCAGGTCAACGTGAGTCATACGGCGAATAATCGCACCTCCGTCCCCACATCGGCACCCTCGACGGCTCAGACGCTCGGCGCGCTGGACCTCGAGGCGTACCTCAAAGACCCGGCGCGCAAGCAGTCGTTCGTCACGCCAATGTTCGACGTGATCGCACCGCGGTACGACGATTTCACGCGGGTGTTTTCCTTCGGCATGGACGCCAGGTGGAAAGCAGAGGCGATTCGCGTGGTGGTCGAGGCGCTGCAGGCCACCGCGCGGCCTGACCCGGTCGTACTGGACCTCGCCTGTGGCACGGGCGACCTGGCCTTCGGCGTCGCACGAGCCATGCGTGCGGACCGGCCGGGCATTCGAGTGCTGGGCGTGGATGCCTCCCGCGAGATGACGCGACTGGCTGGCGCGCGCTTGCGAGCTGGCGATCGGGATGTGGCGGCGCAGGTGCATATCAGCACCGGCGATATGGGACTGCTGGCGGCCGCTGACGGCTCTGCGGATGTGATCACCGCCGGATACGGAGTGCGAAATGCGCCGGATCCGGTGCTGGCCATCGAGGAAGCGGCGCGTGTACTACGACCAGGCGGCCTGTACGTCACCCTCGACTTCTACCGACCCGAGGTGTGGGCGTGGCGCGTGGCGCTGCTCGGTTATCTGCGCGCCGCGGGCAACTTGGTTGGCTGGGCATGGCATCGCTCTCCTGTGGTGTACGGTTACATCGCCCCGTCCATCGACCACTTCATGTCGTGGCAGGCGTTCTCTCGGGCGCTCAACGAACATGGGTTCCGCACCCGTTCAGTCCGCCGCTGGCTGGCGGGCGGTGTGGCACTGCATGTCGCAGAGCGTGTCTAACGCGTTCTGGCTGTCCGCAACTTTCCTTCGTCATTTGACACACATGTCTGATCTTTCCATGATGATGTTCTCCGCAGCGCGTCCGATGCGCCGCGTGCTGGCCGCACTCACGCTGCTCGCAGCTTCCGCGATCACGGCATGCAACGGCTCCGACGCCACGGGCCCCAACCGGGCATCCGATCCTTCGGCGGAGAACTTTGCGTCGGCACTGGGCGTGAATCTTGAGAACATGACGGAGCTCCAGCCTCGGCTTTACATGCAGGACATTGTTGCAGGCGGCGGCGTCGCGACCACCGTCGGAGATTCCATTCTGGTTCGTTATACGGGCTGGCTGCGCACGGGCGTGCAGTTCGACAGCAACGTGACCGGACGGCCGCTGTTTGGGTTCACCATCGGTGCACAGCCGCAGCAGGTCATTTCAGGCTGGGACATTGGCACGCGCGGCATGCGCGTGGGCGGTAAGCGGCGACTCGTGATGGGCTCGGTGTACGGCTATGGTCCGTCAGGATCCGGACCGATTCCGCCAAACGCGACACTCGTTTTCGACGTCGAGTTGATCAGCATCGTGAAATGATCGTCGGCGCGACTGCCACGCGCAGTCAGTCGAGTGGCGATGCAATCGCCGTCGCCACCAGATGATCCGCAAGGTGCGTCCACCAGGCACGCACCGTGATCACCCGGCCACGAAACTCGGGCAGCGTGAGTCGAACTTCCACATCGCCAGTCTCGTCGGGAAAGACCTCCACCTCCTGGAATCGCACATAGCGGTGTACATGCGGATCGATAGCCTTGTACACCGCCTCCTTGAGCGCAAAGCGCAGCCGTACCGCCTCTCGATACGCCAGCGCATCGCGTTCCGCGAGATCGCGGAGTGCGTTCCGCTCGAGCGCAGTGAGAATCTTCGGTGCGAGGTCGGGGCGGGCGAGCTCCGAAACCGCAGGCCGCTCCTCGACATCGACGCCGAGCGTGTGTACCTCGGGGGCAGCGGGCGCGACGAGTGCCATGGCCACGCGTCGCTTGTGGCTCACTGAGCCGAGCACGCCCTGGGGCATGAGCGGAGCACCGCGCGTTGTGCGCAGCAGAGAAGCACCTTGCGCGTGGGGCGCGACGGTTTCCATCGCGGCACGCAGCGCGATGCGGCCACCCACGAACGAGACACGTCGCGCGACGGTAAGCGAGTCCGCCAGCACCTGCTCCTCCAGCCTGAGTTGCGGCCGCGCCACGCGCAGCGCCGCTTCGGTGGAATCCGCGTCCGAGGCCGACGGCAGGCGAACCGCCGACAGCACGCCGTGCGGAAGGGTGGACTGCAGCAGCAGATTGAAGTCGCTGTCTGGTTGTGTCATGCGCGTGTCCTCCTCCATCCCGTCTTCATGAACCTGTCCGGCGATCTCGCCGCGTCTCCGCAGTCTACGTGACTTCGCAGCACTCCACACCGGAGGAAGTCCGCGCAGTGCAGCGCGCCCTCACAGGTGGACAGGCGTGGTACGTGGTGGCCGTGCTGACGATTGCAAACGTCAGCGGCTTCGTGGACCGCCAGATTCTCTCGCTGCTCGTGGAGCCGATCAAGCGCGACCTTGCCGTCACCGACACACAGGTGTCGCTGCTCATGGGGCTGAGCTTCGCCGTGTTCTACTCCGTGCTCGGCATTCCGATCGGTCGCCTGGCCGATCGGCGCAGTCGACGTGCGATTGTCGCCATCGGGGCGGTGTTGTGGAGTGCCATGACCGCGCTCAGCGGACTGGCGCGCAGCTTCGCACAGTTGTTCATGCTGCGCATCGGTGTCGGCGTGGGTGAGGCAACGCTCGGACCGTCGGCGGTTTCACTCATCGCCGACGCGTTCCCGCGCGAGCGACGCGGCACGGCAATGAGCGTCTACATGCTGGGCACATTTCTCGGTTCGGGCATTGCGTATGCACTCGGCGCGTACGTGGTTGGTCTCGCCGATGCGCAAGTCGGCCTGAGGTTGCCGTTCGTGGGCGAGATCCGACCGTGGCAAACTGTGTTCTTCATCGTTGGACTGCCCGGGCTGCTCATCGGCGTGCTCGCGATGACCATGCGGGAGCCGCCGCGCACCGGTACGCCGGGCGTGATTCCGTTTGCAGACGTCGTGGCGTACTTCCGCGTCAACGCGCGCACCATGAGTACGCTGTCACTGGGCTTCGCGTGCTCAGCGGCGGTCAACTACGGCATCGCGGCGTGGCTTGCCACCTTCTTCGTGCGCACGCATGGGTGGACGGCCACCCAGGCGGGCACGTTGCAAGGCGTGCTCACGATGACGATTGGTGTCGCCGGCACACTGCTTGGCGGTCGCCTCACTGATCGCTGGGTGCGCGCGGGACACATCGACGCGCCGCTGCGCGTGGGCATGCTGGCGGCGCTGGGCATGCTGCTAACCGCGGGCGTCTATCCGCTGGTCTCGTCGGCGACGCTGGCCGCAGCACTTTTGATCCCGGTCAACCTGTTCGCCGCGATGCCATGGGGCGCGGCCAGCGCGGCGGTGGCCGAGGCACTGCCGCCGCGGATGCGCGGACAGGGGTCGGCAGTGTACTTTCTCGTCGTGAATTTGTTCGCGGGTGCGTTCGGCCCGACCGCGGTTGCGCTGCTCACGGATCACGTCTTCGGAGATCCGGCGGCGCTGCGTTGGTCGCTCGCCGTGTGCACGATTGCAGGAATGCTGTTCACCATCACGCTACTCGGATTCGGTCGCGCGGCGTACCGGATAACAGTGGCAACACGGGAGAGCTGATGCATCGCCGTGCCGCTTCGCATCGAGCGGACGGGTGTCAGGGTTTGCCCCCGAGCTCGCGAACACGCGCTACAACTACGGCATTCAGTTCAGGCTGGGTTACTGAGAACTGCCATTACCGCGGAGTCGCGGAGCCGCGGAGCCGCAGAGAACCCGCCGAGATGTTGTCGTTGCACCTCCAACATCCCGCAGTTCTCTGCGCCTTTGCGCCTCAGCGGTAGAAGCAGTGAAAGCAGTTAGAGCAGTCAAAGCAGGAGTAGAGCCGTAGCAGCAGTCACTCCCCTCCGGCTACGCCCCCCCGCGATCTCCTTCCGCAAACTCGGGGCGCGCGATGCCGGTGATCACATTGCCGGCCAGCAGCCCGGCCGCGAGTGATGTGCCCACGATCGCCACACGAAACGCAGTCTCGATGCCGAGCACGGTTTCGTTGCCCAGCATTGACGTGACCGAGCGAAAGCCGATGCTGCCAGGAACGAGAATGAGCAGGCCCGGCACCTGCGTGACCATCGCAGTGGTGCGCTGCCAACGTGCAATGAGGTTGCTGCCGGCACCCACAACGAGCGCGCCAAGGAATGCGCCGAGATGTTCGCCCATCGCTCGACCGGCAAATCGCGCGGTGGCATAGGCCGTCACACCGGCCAGCACGATCCAACCAACGTCACGTCGTTCGGCGCGCAGCAGCACGGCGAAGCAGACGGGCGCGAGCACGGCAGCAATGGGTTCGGTCCACCATGCCACCTGCGGCGATGTGACGACCCACGCGGGTTCGCCTTGCAAAATAAAGGCGGCGATCAACGAACCGGCCTTCGAGCCGAGCGCCACACCGAAGCCGAGTCCGAGGAAGGTGACCAGCGCGCCGGCGAGTCGTGCGGTACCGGAGGCGAGATGTCGCGTGCTGAGTTCGGTGAGCCCGATCGTGAACGTGAGCCCGGGCAGGAGCACGATCAGGCCGGCGAGCGACGTTTGATATGCATTCCCGCTGGTGGTGAGGCCGGCGATCAGGAACGCGAGGGTCGATACGATGCTCGCGGTGAACGGTTCGAGCACGGGAGCCAGGGCCGCCGTTCGGTTGGCGGCCAGTGCGCTCAGTCCCGCCACAAGCCCGAGCACGCTGGCCACGAACGCCTCGAACACGCTGACACCGAAGAAGCAGGAGACCGCCGTGGACGCGAGCACAAACGCGATCAGCGTCTGTGAGCGGCTCCACCTCGGCGGTTCGGAGAGCAGCGCGCCGATCTGCACCGAGCCTTCGGACGCGCTGATGCGTCCGTCGAGCACGGAGGACATGATCGAGTCGAGTCGCGAAAGGTGCCCGAGGTTTGGCTCGCCGGGCTCGACGCGCAGGAGATGCGTGCGCTGCGCATCCTGCGCGCCGAAGCCGGCAAAGATCGACGTGGGCGTGGTGAAGAACTGCGCTTCGACGCCGAGCTTCGCGGCCACGTCGACGAGCACGGATTCGAGCCGGTGCGCGGGATAGCCATGCGCATGCAGCGCCCGCGCGAGGTGCAGGATGAAGTGCGACGAGAGGTGCTGGGCGGTATCGACGATGGGCGCAGTGACGGGCATGATGACGAGGATTCTAGTTGGTCGGAGCCGCGAGCGGGTGGCGATTGCATAGGGGGGTAGGGTACAATGCATATAGCGCGGCTCGGTTGGGGCGCGGCGGACATTGTCGGGGAGAGAGGCATGACGGAGGCAACGGTCGGGGCGACGGAAAGCCGGATGTCGGCGCAGTGCGGGTGCGGCGTACCGGATGCGCGAGCTGAGGCGGGGGACGAGCGACACGCGACGGCGGTGGACCCGGACATCAAAAAGCGCAATCTGGCGCGACTTCGGCGTATCGAAGGGCAGGTGCGCGGGCTGCAGAAGATGGTGGAGGAGGAGCGCTGGTGCGCGGACGTGCTGACGCAGGTAGTCTCGGTGCAGGAAGCGCTGCGCGGCGTCTCGCGGGAACTCATGCGAAATCATCTCAAGCACTGTGCGGCGAACGCGGCGCGTACCGATGAGGAGTCGGCGGACGCGGTGTACGATGAGCTGGTCGAGTTGATGTTCCGCTACGCGCGGTGATCGGGGGGGGGGGCGCGCTCCGGCTTGTGGTGCGCGCACGATCGTGATGCTGCGCGCGGGTTTTTGGTGAGGTGATTGGGAGGGGACTGGCGCAGTTTGTGTCATGCTTGCTGCTGCCAACTCCGCCGCCGTGATCGGGATCGATGCCGTCGATGTCACAGTCGAGGTGCATATCGCCAACGGCCTGCCGAGTTGGACGCTGGTTGGATTGGTCGCCACGGCTGTCAGGGAAAGTCGGGACCGCGTGAGTGCCGCGCTCGTGAACTCGGGCTTCGTGGTACCACCGCGGCGCATCACGGTGTCGCTGTCGCCGGGCGATCTTCCCAAGGCTGGCACGGCGTTCGACTTGCCTATCGCGCTGGGTGTGCTGGCGGCCAGCGGTCAGCTGGATCCTGATCGACTGCGCGGGTTGCGCGCGATTGGTGAACTGGGGCTCGATGGCTGCCTGCGGTCCGTGCGCGGCGTGCTGGCGGTGGCGCGGCGATCCGCCGACTGTGGTGACGTGCTGATCATACCGCCGCAGAACGCTGCGGAGGCCGCGTGTGTACACGGTGTGCGAGTGCTCGTGCCGGAGTCGCTTGCTGCACTGGTGGAGTTGCTGCGGCGCGATGTGGCAAGCGCGAACGCGCTGACCGGTGACGAACTCGCGCAGTTCGTCGCGCGGCGAACGAGTTCCATGGTTGCCCCCGGTGATCAAGGGCCGTCGGCGAATCGCGCGGAGGAATGCGACATGTCCGACGTGGTCGGTCAGGAGCACGCGCTGCGCGCGGTCGAGATCGCGGCCGCCGGAGGTCACAACGTGTTGTTGGTGGGTCCGCCTGGCGCTGGGAAAACCATGCTGGCGAGGCGATTGCCCGGCGTGTTGCCGCCGCTGCACGACGATGAGGTGCTCGAGGTACTCGCTGTGCACTCGGTGGCGGGACTGCTGGGATCCGGACCGGCCAGGCCGGTGCGGCCATTTCGCGCGCCGCATCATTCGGTGTCTGCGGCCGGGCTCGTGGGCGGCGGTAGCATTCCTCGCCCGGGAGAGGTGAGTCTGGCGCACCTTGGCGTGCTCTTTCTCGACGAGCTCTCGCTCTTTCCGCGTCACGTACTCGAGACGCTGCGACAGCCGCTCGAGGATGGGCACGTGACGCTCGCGCGGGCGGCGACCTCGCTGCGCTTTCCCGCGCGCTTCATGTTGGTGGCGGCCACCAATCCGTGTCCGTGCGGCTATGCGGGCGATCCGGAGCGTGAGTGTCGCTGCTCGCCCGCCGAACTCGAGCGTCATCGCACGCGCCTGTCGGGACCGCTGGCCGATCGCATCGACCTGCACGTGCATGTGCGGCGTGTGCCGCCGTCGGCGCTCGACAACCTTTCCCGCGGTACGTCGTCGGCCACCATAGCCGTGAGGGTTGCGCAGGCGAGAGAGCGGCAGCGCATTCGCTATGTGCGCACCGACGTCGCCTCAACGCGCGCGCCGGCCAGCACAAATGCCAGCGTTGTCTCCCGGCTGCTGATCGGCACCGTCGCGCTGCAGCGTGACGCGCGCACCATGCTCGTGATGGCGGCCGAGCGTTTGCGTCTGAGCGCGCGCGGATATCATCGCGTGTTGCGGGTGTCGCGCACGATTGCCGACCTCGACGATGCAGCGGCGGTGCGTGCGGACCATGTGGCTGAGGCGCTGCGATACCGGCCGATGCATGCGGAAGGCTCGGCAGCACCTACGCAGAGTCTACCAGTGGATTAAACGGAGCGAATGGTCTACATGGAGACTTTGTGTGCCGGGCGGATCTGTACGTCGTGCGGCAGTATCTCGACGCGGAGCGCGGCGGCTGGCCGTGTCGCGCCGGTCCCCGCGCCAATCCGATGTGCTGCGATCCCCGCTCGTGCGATGGCAGCCGAGCGACCGCGACATTCCCAGTCGCTTCCCGCCGGTGTCGTTGTTCGAGCGAGTGGCCGACGCTTCAGACCCGAAGCGGCGTTTGCCGTGGAGGCGATGTCGAATTCGCACCGCGCATCACCGTGAGCAGTTTCTGGCTGCGACAAGGCAGGCGCTCATCGAGATCGGTATGCGCGTGCTGCACGCGTCCGTGCGTGCGCACTCATCGCTCTGCGCGGTGTGCACACCGAGTGGGCGGCGTCGTCAGGCCGCGCACCTGACGTACGTGTGGAATGGCACGCGCATCACGAGCGTATTCGAGAAGTCCGCGCTGCGGCGGCTTGCACAGTGTGTCTTCGAGCCGTGTGCCCTCGCGCACGCGAGGTACCGCAACTATGCCTCACGGGCGGAAGCCCAACAGGGCGGTGGATGCTCGAGGAGACGCTACTGGACGCATCGCTGGGTGTGCTCCGACTGTATGCGCGGGGCGCTAGATCGCGTTCTCCAGACGCGAAAGCTTGAATCCACGCCGGGCGGGCGGTGGCGGACCTGATGCTTCGTGCTGCGCCGGAGCTGATGGGTCGCTCGTTAGCGACGCGTCGACGGCGGCGTCCGGGGTGTGGGCTGCGGCAGACGGCTCCGCCGAAGCGCGAGAGAGGACGGCGGCGGGTGCCCCGGGCACGTGCCGCGTCCAGGGCCGGATCGGCTCCTCGGACTCGGCGTGACGCTTCGGGCTTGTGCCCTCGGCGGTCATTCCAGACAGCCTGGCCTTCGCGGACGCGATATCGGCCTCAAGCTGCGCTTCTCGCGCCAGCTGTCGGGCTTCGAGACGGGTGACCGCCTGCTCCAGCCGGCTCACCAGCTCGCTCAGTGCGTCCAGCACTGTGCGCAGCGACAGATCGTCCGGGGCCGTGCTCACATCGTAGTCGGCCCAAATGCGCGAGCCGTCGTATTCCGAGAGCACGCAGCATCGCAGCCGGGCGTCGGAACCGACCGTCAGAAATCGCATTGCGCCCGGCGGGCCTTCCAGTCGCTGGTGACGGATCACGTAGTGCACCACGTTGCCACCCGGTCCGTTGGCACCGGCGCGCAGCACGGGCACCTCGTGCATGACGGTGGACTGCAGCAATCGCGCGGAGTGTCTCACGAGCGTATTGATGTACAGCGACGCCTTGCGGTCGGTGACCTGACCCATCCGGTGCGCCGTGCGCGTGCGTGAGCTGAGGCCGATCGCCATCGCCACAAGGGCGCGGGCGTCGGCGATCGGGTCGCGCTCGGGTGCGGCGGGCGCTGGTGCTGGCGTGACGGCCATGGGCATCGGGAAGGCAGGAGTGTGCGAAGAATCCGTTCCTCGCCACGCGTCTCAGTGTCGGTCGATAGGGGCCGGCCTTGAGCGCCTCGGCGAGATCGTGCCGCCCGCGTGACGAACATGCCGACGGCGTGTGGACGACGGCACCCTCGTCCGCGACGAGCGGGGTGGCTAGCTTGTGAGGATGCACAAAACGACTCCCCAGTCTCCCGCACCAATCGCCGCGCGCGGGGCCACGTGGGCCGATTGAGCCGGGCGATCGGAACGGCGGTACTGGTGGTCGGAGCGGCCGGGGCGTGGTGGTGGTGGAGCGGGGGACAGCTCCCGCTACCCGAGTCGGTGACCGCGTGGATCCCGTTCGAACCGCGCGGGGCCGACAGCATGAGCAGTGCGCCCGCGCGCGGATTGCGTACCGCGCGCTGGGAGCCGGTGAGCAGCGCGGGCGCGCAGTCGGCGCAGCAAAAGCTGGCGCGCCTCTCGCGGCGTGATGGACCGGCGATGGTGTCGCTCGAACCGGGTGAGATCGCCTCCTTCATCGTCGAGGCGTTCGCCCGGCAGTTGCCGGCGTCAGCGCGGGGGGCGATGGTCGCTGTCGTGGACGATCGCGTGTACATCAAGGCCGAGATCCCCCTCGAGGATTTCGGCGGCGCATCGATACTCGGCCCGCTTGCCGGCGCGCTCGACCGGCGCGATACGATCGTCATCGGCGGTACGTTCGACCTGATCGAACAACAGCGCGCGCAGTTCCGCATTCGCGAGGTGATCATGGGGCAGTTCAGCGTACCGCGTCCACTCGTTCCTCGACTGGTCTCCTTGACACGGCGCGGGCCCGAGGCCGACTCGACGATTTCGTCCGACGGCTATCCCGTCACGCTGCCTCCCTACGTGGGCGACGTACGCATCGCGCGCGGACGCATCACGGTGTACCGCACCGAGCAGGGCTTCTGAGTGATGACGACGCGCCGCGTATTGGTGGTGGACGACGAGCCGGGCATTCGCCAGGCGCTCGGACAGTTGCTCGAGTACGAAGGTTACCAGGTGCAGACCGCGGCCGACGGGCTCTCTGGCATCGCGGCGTACGCGACATTCGCGCCGCACCTCGTGTTTCTCGACGTGAAGATGGCCGGCATCGACGGACTGGAAACACTCACCCGTTTGCGCGCACACGATCCACACGCCGTGGTGGTCATGATCAGCGGCCATGCCACGATCCAGACCGCGGTAGAAGCGACGCAGCTTGGTGCGTACGACATTCTCGAAAAGCCGCTCGACACCGATCGCGTGCTGCTGCTGCTGCGCAACGCGCTCGCGCAGGCTGATCTTTCGCAGGAAAACACGCGACTGCGCGAGACGATCGAGGCGCGCTACGAGATTGTCGGCAAGTCGTATGTGATTCGTGCGCTGCTCGAACGCATCGACAAGGTGGCCGGCACCCCATCGCGCGTGCTCATTACAGGCGAGAACGGCACCGGCAAGGAACTCGTCGCACGGGCCATGCACCGTGGGTCGCCGCTCGCGCGCAAGCCGTTTGTCGAGGTCAACTGTGCGGCGATTCCATCGGAGCTGATCGAGAGTGAACTGTTCGGCCACATGAAGGGCTCGTTCACCGGGGCGGTGGCCGACCGGCCCGGCAAGTTCGAACAGGCCGACGGCGGCACGCTGTTTCTTGACGAGATCGGCGACATGGCGCTGTCCGCGCAGGCGAAGGTCTTGCGCGTGCTTCAGGATGGCGTGGTGACGCGGCTCGGTGGCAACAAGCCAGTGCAGGTGAACGTGCGCGTGATCGCGGCCACCAACAAGGATCTCGAGCGCGAGATCGCCGAAGGACGCTTTCGTGAAGACTTGTACTATCGACTGAACGTCGTGCCCATCGAAGTTCCGCCGCTTCGCGAGCGGCGTGAGGACGTCGAGCCACTGGTGGTGTATTTCCTCCAGCAGTTTGCGCAGCGCGACGGACTGCCTCGACGCGGCATCAGCGACGAGGCGCTGAACCGGCTCTCGGAACTCGAGTGGGCCGGCAACGTGCGCGAGTTGCGCAACACGGTGGAGCGTCTGGTGATCCTTGCGTCGGGGCCGAACATCGCCGTGTCGGATGTGGACCGACTCGTGGGCAAGCGTCCGATCGAGCCCGGCGGTTTGGGTTCGCTGGCCGATTGTCGCACATTCGAGGAGTTCAAGGACGCCGCCGAGCGGGCATTCTTGCTGGCGAAGTTGCGCGCGTTCGATTGGAATGTGTCGGAGACCGCGCGTGCTTTGGAGATGCCGCGCTCGAATCTCTACAAGAAGATCGAGCGTTATGCGTTGACACGCGAGTCGTCGCCGGCGTGATGCTTTCTCAACTCGCCCGCAGCGCGATTTGGCACTGATGCTCTCTCATCCACGACCATGACGCAGCGCGACTGGGACAAGGAACTCGCCAAGATCGACAAACAGTTGGCGTCGCTTCCCGATGAAGAACTGGCGCCGTCCGCACCGCCGGGAACGGGCATGCCACGCGGTGTCGCTGCGCCGGTCGTGCGCGCGTCGCCGGCCGCCGCACCCGTGGCACCCGGCGCAGGCAAGGCGAAGCTGTGGGCGTACTCGAAGCTGAGCGTCGCGGTCGCGGCTGGTGTGGGCGTATGGTTCTGGCCTTGGGCAGCGCGGTGCGGCATGCCACTCGCCGGCCTCGTGTCCGCCGGTGTGCTCGTGGCGCTGCTCGGCGCGTGGAGTGCAGCCGGAACGTGGCGTCAGCGCATGGGGCGCGCGCACGTGTTGTCACTGCTCGTGATTGCATCGGCGGCCGTGCTGGTCTCGCGTGAAGTGCTGCCGCGCGTCGGATATGCGTACGAATCGTTCGATCGGCCGGCGCGCTGGAGCTGTCAGGCCGGCATACCGGCGGCGCCGTCACCGAACGTCACGCCGTCACCGGGCGGCGGTTTGCCGATCGGCGCGCCCGGTGCGTGATCGCCGGACTTTCTTCATTCCTCGCAACTCACATCATTCATGACCGATTTCAAGAACTTCATTGGCGGCGCATGGGTCGCCCCGTCCACCGGCGCGTACTTCGAGAATCGCAATCCGGCCGACACGCGCGATCTGATCGGGCGGTTTCCGGAATCGGGTATTGCCGATGTCGAACGCGCGGTGGAAAGTGCACAGCGCGGCTTTGCCGAATGGAAGCGTACGCCCGCGCCGGCGCGCGGTGATGTGTTGCGCCGCGTTGGCGACCTCATGGTGTCGCGCAAGGAAGCACTGGCCGACCTGATGACGCGCGAGATGGGCAAGCCGCTCGCGGAAACGCGCGGTGATGTGCAGGAGGGCATTGACACGGCGTACTACGCGGCGACCGAAGGACGGCGGATGTTCGGACACACGGTGCCGAGCGAACTGCGCAACAAGTGGGCGATGAGTTTCCGTCGGCCGATCGGTGTCACCGGCCTGGTGACGCCGTTCAACTTCCCGCTCGCCATCCCCACGTGGAAGATGTTTCCGGCGCTCGTATGCGGGAACTCGGTGGTGTTCAAACCGGCCGAAGATGTGCCGCACACGGCGCACGCGTTCGTCGAAATTCTGCTGGAGGCCGGCCTGCCGCCGGAAGTCATCCAGCTCGTGCACGGCATGGGGGAAGTGGTGGGCCGCGCGATCGTCGAACATCCGCAGGTACCGGTGATTTCATTCACCGGCAGCACGGAAACGGGACGATTCGTGGGCGAGACGTGTGGACGCATGCACAAGCGTCTGTCGCTCGAGATGGGCGGCAAGAACGCGCAGATCGTGCTCGACGACGCGGACCTCGAACTGGCCGTGGAGGGCGTGCTGTGGGGCGCGTTCGGCACGACGGGGCAACGTTGCACCGCTACCAGTCGTCTGATTCTGCAGGAGGGCATCCACGACCGGCTCGTGGAGCGCCTGGTGGAACGCGCGCAGGCGCTGCGGCTCGGTGACGGTCGGGTCACGGGAACGGATGTCGGCCCGCTGGTGCACGAGGCATCGCGCGCGAAGGTCGAGCGCTACGTCGCGATCGGCAAGGAGGAAGGCGCAACGCTCGTGTGCGGCGGGTCACGTCCGTCGGACGAATCGCTTGCGCACGGTTATTTCTTCGAGCCCACGATCTTCACGAACGTGCGTGCGGGATCGCGGTTGGAGCAGGAAGAGATCTTCGGGCCGGTGCTGTCGGTGATTCGCGTGGCGTCGGCGGAGGAAGCGTTTGCGGTGAACAACGGCGTGCGGTACGGTCTGTCGTCGTCGGTGTATACCAGAGACGTGACCGTGGCCTTCCGGGCGCTGCAGGATCTGGACAACGGCATCACGTACGTCAACGCGCCGACGATTGGCGCCGAGGCGCACCTGCCGTTCGGCGGTGTGAAGGAGACGGGCAACGGGCACCGCGAGGGTGGTTGGGAGGTCTACGAGTTCTACTCGGAGACCAAGGTTGGCTATGTCGACTACTCCGGAGCGCTGCAACGCGCACAGATCGACAACTATTGAGGCAGGCGATCGCGACGCAGCGGTCGGCACGAAGTCCCGTGAGACCGCTTGCGTCACCCTGCGGGTGGCGCTTGATTCCGAGAGCAGTTCCCCCCGAAGCGACGGTCGTTTGTGATGGATCGTACGAGCACAGCGCACACAAAGCCTGAAGCAGTCGACGTGTCCCCGGACGCGCTCGCCCATGGCGTGCCAACTACAACTGATGACGCGGCGTCGCGCAGCGTGACCGGTGCGCGTTTTGCACCGGAGCCCGGTGCGCTCGCGGCCGACACCGAGTTGCGTGCAGCGGCGCTGCGCGCGGCCAATCGTCGTGCGTCGCGCGTCGGCTTCTCGTGGTTCTTCGAGTGGATGCGCGTCTTTCCCGCAGCGATCGCGCTCTTTCTCGTGCTGCGCGCGGTGCTCGTCGAAGCCTACAAGATTCCGTCGGGCAGCATGGAAAGCACGTTGCTCGTCGGTGATTTCCTGCTGGTGAACAAACTCGTGTACGGCGCCACGATTCCGCTCACGAGCCTGCGCCTGCCCGCCGTGCGTGAGCCCAAGCGCGGCGATGTGGTCGTGTTCGAGTGGCCCACCGACCAGACCAAGAACTTCGTCAAGCGCCTTGTGGCGCTGCCGGGAGATACGGTGTCGATGCAGCAGGGCGTGTTCGTGCTCAACGGCGTCGAGCAGGACGAGCGGTACGTGGTGCACACGGACCCGGGTGTCGATCCGACTGCGGAAGATTTCCGTTGGCAGCGCGGCTATCTGGTGCGCACCGCCAGTGCAGCCACCGAGCTCATCCCGCGCAGTTACCGGCCGTCGCGCAACAACTGGGGCCCGCTCGTCGTGCCCGACGATCATTTTTTCGTGCTTGGCGACAACCGCGACAACTCGCTCGACAGTCGTTACTGGGGCTTCGTGCCGGATTCACTGGTCCGTGGCACACCCATCCTTGTGTACTACAGCTACGCTCCGGATTCCACGACGTCCGCGCCCTGGCTCACCAATATCCGGTGGAGGCGGCTTGGAGAGCGCATCCGCTGAGATCCCACCAATCGCCCGTGCCGATTCTGTGCCCATGCCGTCTTTGGTGACATCTCGCGACAGTGGTTATGACGCGTCCAACGGGACGCGCGACGAACCTGCCGTGCCCCGCACCCGCGCCACCGCAGTGCGCAAGCGCGCATCGCTCGAGGACGGATCGCTCGATCAGTACCTGCGCGACATCAGCAAGTATCCGCTCATCTCCCGCGAAGACGAGGCCGACCTGGCGCGTCGCATTCGCGTCGGCGACGAAGAAGCGCTCGACAAGCTCGTGCGCTCCAACCTGCGCTTCGTGGTCTCGGTGGCCAAAAAGTACCAGAACCAGGGTGTCTCGCTCTCCGACCTCATCAACGAGGGCAACCTTGGCCTGATCCGCGCCGGCCACAAGTTCGACGAGACCAAGGGCATCAAGTTCATTTCGTACGCTGTGTGGTGGATCCGTCAGGCAATCCTTCAGGCGCTCGCGGAGCAGTCCCGCATCGTGCGGGTGCCGCTCAACCGCGCCGGCACGCTGCACCGCATCGGCAAGCGCGCCAGCGTGCTGCTGCAGGAACTCGGTCGCGAGGCGACGAACGCCGAGATCGCGGAGGGCATGGACATCACGGAGGAAGAAGTCGCGAAGACGATGTCCATCTCGCAGGTGCACCTCTCGCTCGACGCGCCGCTGACGCCCGGCGAAGACAATCGGCTGCTCGACTACCTGGCCGACACCGTCAGCGCCAGCCCCGACGAGCAGACCATCGAAAAGGCGCTGGCCCAGGCCATCGAGGACTCGCTTGACTCGCTCAAGGAGCGCGAAGCGAAGATTCTGCGGCTATACTTCGGTCTGGAGGAGCACGAGCCGATGACCCTCGAGGAAATCGGCGCGCTGCTCGGCATCACGCGAGAGCGGGTGCGGCAGATCAAGGAAAAGGCGCTTTCGCGCCTGCGCCACGTCAGCCGTGCACGCGTACTCGAGAGTTTCCTCGGCTGAACTTCCGAATCACTGCATGGCTTCGACGAATTCATTTGACGTGACCACCGGTGTCGACATGCAGGAAGTCGACAACGCGATCAATCAGGCCCAGAAGGAAGTCGCGCAGCGCTACGACTTCAAGGGCTCCAAGGCGGCGGTCGAGTTCAAGCGCGCCGATGCGCTGCTCGAACTCGTGGCCGACAGCGACTTCCAGATGCACCAGCTCTTCGACGTGGTGCAGACGAAGCTCATCAAGCGCGGCATACCGGTCAAGAATCTCGATATCGGCGACATCAAGCAGGCGGGCGGCGACACCGTCAAGCGCGAGATCAAGCTCAAGACCGAGCTCGATGGCGAGACCGCGAAAAAGGTCACGGCCGCGATCAAGGCGGCCAAGCTGAAAAAGATTCAGGTGTCCATTGAGGGTGAGAAGGTGCGCGTCACCTCGGCATCCAAGGACGATTTGCAGGAAGCGATCCAGTTCCTGCGCGGCGAAGACTTCGGCGTAGAGCTGCAGTTCGGCAACTTCCGCTGAGCGGACGCGTGCGTTTCTCCGTCCTCACGCTTGGCTGTGACAAGAACACCGTCGACTCCGAACGCTATCGCGCCGACCTGATCGCGCACGGCGGTGAATCGGTGGACGATGCGTCCCAAGCGGATGTCATCATCGTGAACACCTGCGGCTTCATCGACGCGGCCAAGAAGGAATCGCTCGATACGATTCTCGAGGCCGCGCGGCTCAAGGATGATGGCACGGTGCAGGCGGTCTTTGCCGTCGGCTGCATGATCGAACGGCACAAGGCCGAGCTCGTGGAGGCGCTGCCCGAGGTTGATGTGTTTCTCGGCACGTCGGAGGCCGAACAACTCGTGCCGGAACTCATTGCGCGCGGACTCATCGGCGGCGCGCTGATCGAGCATCCGGGCGTGCGCGTGTTCGCGGGTGAGCAGCCGGCGGTGCGCTACCTCAAGGTGAGCGAAGGCTGCGATCACGGTTGCGCATTCTGTGCGATTCCGCTCATGCGCGGCAAGCATCGCTCGTTCGCGCTCGATGATGTTGTGCGTGAAGCACAGCTGCTCGAGATGCAGGGCGCCCGCGAACTCAACCTCGTGGCGCAGGACCTCGCGCACTATGGGCGTGAT
>JBBQNT010000008.1:0-38746 GCA_038330215.1 Gemmatimonadales bacterium | reverse complement strand
ATGCCGCGCTCGTCGCGGTCCATGACGATCGCGAGCACGGCGCGCAGCGAGCCGAAGAGTCGCGTGCTCGTCCACACAAAGCCAAGCGCAGCGGTGATGCCGACCGCACCACGCGTTCGCAGCACGTCATCGATCATGGTGCGAATGAGCGCACCAGCTTCGAACGAGTTGCGGGGGAGAAATGTCTCGGTGAGTGCGACCACCGTCTCTGCGGCCTGGCCCGGCTCTCGCCCAAAGGCAAAGGTCAGGCCAACCACCAGAAGCAGCACGAACGGCACGAGCGCGAGCAACAAACTGAACGCGACACCGCCCGAGAGAAAGAAGGCGTTGTCGTCGGCCAACCCGTTGAATACGCGGCGCGCGTAGTCAATCGGGGTCGCAACCCGGGGGCGCGCAAGGAATGCGCGCCACCAGACCGGCTCAGGCGGTGCCGGGGTTTTCTGCGGCGTCGATCGTGCCTTCACTCGACTCGCTTGCATCTTCCACGCGCTGTGTGCGGCGCGCGTCTTCGTACGCGCGCTTCGTTTCGTTCACGGCGCGCTCGAGCTCAGTCTTCGCCTGGCGGGCCGCGACGCGACCTGCGTCGACCGCATCGCCCACGGCACGCGCACGCGTCTCCACCACGCCACGCGCTTCATCCACCTTGCGACCCACCGTCTCACGAGTGCGCCCCACCGTGTTCGAGACTTCCTCGGAGACCTCGTCCACAAGTTCCTTGGCACGTGTTGTCGCGCGCTTGGTCTCTCGGCGGATGCGCGCACGCATCGCTTCACCCGATTCCGGCGCCAGCAGCAGCGCCGCACCGGCACCAATCGCCAAGCCGAGCAACAGCGCGCCCAGTCCGCCGCCCGTGCTTTCGCGCTCCACGATCACCACGCGCTCATCGTCGTAATCCTCGTATCGTCCCATGCTTCCTCCTCCTCAGTCGCTGAGATCCGCATCGTTGGGTGCGGCGGCCACACTCGGCACACCGTCCACTGGCATCTTGCGGCGCAGGGCCGTCGGTTTGACGAAGCGCGAAACCGTTTCGCGCGT
Organism: Gemmatimonadales bacterium; assembly: GCA_038330215.1. GTDB lineage: Bacteria > Gemmatimonadota > Gemmatimonadetes > Gemmatimonadales > Gemmatimonadaceae > JAABRT01. Next base: position 37,711 of record JBBQNT010000008.1, on the reverse strand, counting down.
CCCTGCAATGCCTAGCTGCCGAAACAAAAAGGCGAACTTGTCGTCGTACGCCCGTCCAATCGTCGCCTTGGTCTCCTCCGGCAACGACCACAGCTGCCGCTTGAATGGCCCAAGGGCCTTCTTGCGGGTCTTGTAAAAGAACTGTTCGTCCGAATCCGTGTCTTTGCGCTCGTCCTTCGCGTTGGCGAGCAGCCACTCGTAGATCTCCTTGCGCAATGATTCGGGCAGGTGATCGAACAACATGTTCTGGAAGTTGGTCGCGAGATGGATCTCGGCCGTTTCTGTTTCCGGGAAGCTCGAGAACGCGGTGTCGGGCAACGTGGACGCGCCATGTTGTACCGCACCGGCGAGCCCGTACTTGTCACGCGCGATCTCTGAGAGCGTCGCGAGCGTGTCAAGATCGAGCGCAACATCGGCGATGGAGCCGTCGGGCAGTACAATACCACCGTGCGACGTGCCGGACTGCACGCTGATCTTGGACAGCCCCGCCGTGCCCGGTGCCTCTGCCTCAAGCGTTCGATTGAAGCCGGCCATGAACGCCTCGAGTTCTTCGGGCGTGGAGTTCTCCGTGCCGACTTCGCCGATCTCACCGCCGACGGAAATCGTGACGCCGCGCGGCTCCTGCTCACGCACGACGCGCGAGATCTGCACGCAGCGCTCGTAGTTGCGCCGCTGCTGTTCGTCGAGCGACGGCTGCGACAGGTCCACCAGCGTGGACGTGTCGACGTCGATGTTGTAGAAGCCGGCAGCCACCGCCTCGCGCACTAGCTGCAACACTGCGTCGACTTCAGCTTCCGGATTCACGGCGAACTTCTTCACGTTCACCTGGAAGTGATCGCCCTGAATGAAGACCGGTCCGCGAAATCCTTCGCGCATGGCGGCCGCGAGCATCACGGACACATACTCGGCCGGACGCTGGTCTGTGTACGCGATTTCTGAGCGCGCGATTTCGAGCAGGAAGGCACCGGCGTCGAGTGCGTTGGCCTGGCGAAAGATCGATCGCGCCGTGTCGTACGAAGCGCCTCGCACATTGATCGCCGGCACCGTGAAGCCGCCACACTCTCCCCGGCCTCGTGCCATGTAGAGATCGTGAATGGACGCGGGACGCACGCCGACCGCCTGCCCGATCTCCCAGATCAACCAGCGCGCCTGCTCCCGATCGACCGGATCGCCAAAGACAGCCTCGTGCACGAGGCGGTCCATATGGTTGGTCTGCACAGCGCTGGCGTCGTGGACGGTGACCACGCCGTCTGATACCGACACCGCGCCGCCGAAGAGTTGCGTGGACGGGAGAGTCTGCTGCGTCATCGAGTCCTCGGGCGCCGTCGCAATCGACGGCGGTTCGCCGGGCGGCTCCGGCCAGGTAAGAAAAGGGACGCCGACGGTTTACGTCGGCAGCTGACAATACATATGCAACTTCGGCTGCGCAGGCGCGGATGGGAAGCCCAAAACCGACGAGCGTCACACTTGGAACCGAGGATCTGGACTCGGAAGTGAGTCCCACTCCCGTCTGGCGGCGTCGCTGCCCGGCTGGCCGAGCATGGCGGACGCAAAACTGTATACCGGGATTCTACCCCCGGCTGGTCGAGGGCGTTCACCTCGTAGAGCTCGCCAGCGCAGGCCATCCGCGTAGGGCAGCCGCTTGCCGGAGTGGCGTGCGCTGCGTCAGTCGGCAACGTCGATTACGAGTCCGTCGAATCCAGGCGCAATGCCCTCCGGTAGCTCCGACGCAAGTTCGGCGTGCGCGTGTTCGTGCGTGAGGTGCGTGAAGAACGTGCGCGAGGCGCCGACCGAGCGCGCAACGTCGATGGCTTCGGGGATGGAGAGATGTGTCGGGTGCGGCGTACGGAAAAGCGCGTTGAGCACAAGTACGTCGACACCACGCAGCGCCTGCACCACGCCGTCCGACACGCTCTTTGCATCCGTCACATAGCCGAATCGTCCGATGCGATAGCCGAAGACGGTGCTCCGCCCGTGCGGCACCGCGAGCGGCATCACCTGGGTATCACCGATGGTGAAGGCGGTGCCTGCCTCGATGACGTGCAGCACGCCTTCTGGCTTGGTCGTGCCGGGAAGCGGCCGCATGGACGGATCAACCACGTAGGGAAATCGCGTCGCGATCGTATCGAGCGTTTCGCGCGAGCCATAGAGTGGCAGCGCGGCGCCGTTCCGTACGCTCAGTGAACGCAGGTCATCGATGCCGTGAATATGGTCGGCATGTTCGTGCGTGTAGAGCACCGCGTCGGCCTGCGTGATGCGCGCGGCCACGAGCTGCAGGCGCAACTCGGGCGGCGTGTCGATGAGCAGGCGAGTGCCGCCCGCCGTCTCGACAAACGCTGCGCAGCGTGAGCGGTGGTCACGAGGATCGCTCGATCGGCATACGGCACACGCGCAGCCGATCTGTGGAACCCCGAAACTCGTGCCCGTGCCGAGCAGCGTGACAATCACGCGCGCAACTCCGTCACACGACCTCGACCTTGAGCAGGTTGGTGGTACCCGGCACGTCGAACGGAGCACCGGCAGTCACGATGACACGATCACCCGTCACGGCCAGGTTGAGTTCCGTGGCGTCCCGGAGCGCCATGGCGACCATGTGGTCATAGCCACGCGCCGTGGGCACGAGCCGCGGAATCACGCCCCACACCAGCGACAACTGCCGGCACACGCGCGGCTCATCGGTGAGCGCAAGAATGGGAACTGCAGGCCGATGCGACGAGACGATGCGCGCGCTGAAGCCGCTCTTGGTGAATACCACCACCAGCGGCGCGTGCAACATGCGCACGGCTGCCGTGGTCGCGGCGGCGATCGCTTCTTCCGTGTTCACCGCGCCCTCGAAGCGATGCTCGATGCGCTGCGCGTACGGCGGACGCGGACTCGACTCGATCTCGAGAATGATGCGACGCATCGCCTCCACGGCGAGGCGCGGATACTGACCGGCCGCAGTTTCGGCGGAAAGCATCACCGCATCGGTGCCGTCGAGGATCGCATTCGCCACGTCACTCGCTTCGGCGCGCGTGGGGCGTGGATGCGTGATCATGGATTCCAGCATCTGCGTCGCCGTGATGACCGGACGTCCCATGCGATTCGCGAGCGCGATGATGCGCTTCTGCGCAATCGGCACTTCCTCGAAGGGCAGTTCGACGCCCAGATCGCCGCGCGCGACCATCACCGCGTCGGACACCCGCAGGATCTCCTCGATGTTCTGGAGCGCCACGTCCTTCTCGATCTTGGCCACGACGATCATGTGCTTGGGAACGAGCGTGCGCAGTTCGTCGATGTCGGCAGCCACGCGCACAAAGCTGAGCGCGACGGCATCGAGGTCATGCTCCACCGCGAACACGAGATCTGCACGATCCTTTTCCGTGAGCGACGGCGCGGACACGTGCACACCGGGCAGGTTCATGCCCTTGTTGCTGCTGAGTACGCCGCCGTGCAGCACGCGGCAATGCACCGCGTCACCTTCGATTCGCACGACGGAGACTTCGATCAGGCCGTCGTTGATGAGGACGCGTTTGCCCGTGCTCACGTCCTGCGCGAGCATGTGGTACGTCACGGGAATCTGGTCGCCCTTGGCCGTGGTGTCCGGCGCCAGCACGATCTCCTCACCTTCTGCCAGTTCGCGCGGCGCCGGCAGCACGCCAATCCGGATGCGCGGGCCCTGCAGGTCACCAAGGATCGCGACGGCGCGACCGAGTTCTGCCGCAACGCGGCGCACGTCCGCGATCGTGCGCGCGTGCTGCTCGTGCGTGCCGTGCGAGAAGTTGATGCGCGCCACATCGAGCCCCGACTGAATCAGCTCGCGAATCGTGTCGGGGGTATTGGAGCTCGGTCCGAGCGTGCCCACGATCTTGGTGCGCGGAAAGATGCGCCGCTTGTTGCTCACCGACCACGTTGTCGTGTCGGCCATTGGACGACCTGCTGCTTCCGGACCCGTTCTCGGGATGCTGATCACGTCTTCACTCATGCACGTCTCCTGCCTGCACCAACTGTGAGCGCTTGGACGTCAATCCGCCGAGCAGCGTGTCGAACGACGTCGCGAACGAACGCAGTCCGTCGGCGAGCAGTTGCGCGGTGACACTATCGAGGCTGATGCCGTGTGCCGCGAGCGCGGCGATTTGTGCTTCCGCGGCGTCCACGTCACGATCAACCGTGCGCGCAACCTCGCCATGATCGCGAAACGCCTCGAGCGTGGCCGGCGGCAAGGTGTTCACCGAGTCCGGGCCGATCAGCGCTTCCACATAGAGCACGTCGCGGTACGCCGGATCCTTGGTGCTCGTGCTGGCCCAGAGCGGCCGCTGCACACGCGCGCCTTTCGACGCGAGCGCTTCCCACCGCGTTCCGCTGAAACGATCGGCGAAGAGCCGGTACGCCAGCTTGGCGTTGGCGATGGCCGCCTTGCCGAGCAGCGCTTCGAACGTTTCGCGATCGCTTTCGGTCGCCGATTTGATGCGCGCGTTGAGCAGGCTATCGACGGCGTTGTCCACGCGGCTGACGAAGAAGCTGGCCACCGACGCGATGCGATCTACGGGCTTGCCATCGCGCACCCGCGCTTCCAGGCCGGCCAGATACGCGTCGATGACGCGCGCATGGGCATCGAGGCTGAAGAGCAGCGTAACGTTGATGTTGAGGCCGTCCGCGATCAGCCGCTCGACGGCCTCGGCGCCTTCCGGCGTTCCGGGCACCTTGATCATCAGGTTCGGGCGATTCACCGCCGCCCACAAACGGTGCGCTTCGGCGACCGTACCTGCCGCGTCGTGCGCCAGGTCGGGACCGACTTCGAGGGAGACGTATCCGTCGCCGGCATTCGTGTCGGCGTACACGCCGGCAAACGCATCGCAGGCGTGCTGCACGTCGGTGGTGGCGAGTCGCTCGAAACAATCGCGTGCGGAAAAGTCGGCCGGCAGTGACGAGAGCTCGGCGTCGTAGGCCGTGCCATCTGCGAGCGCCTTCTCGAAGATGGTGGGGTTGGAGGTCATGCCCATCAGCGCGTCGTCGCGGATGCGCCGCGCGAGTTCGCCGTCGTGCAGCATGGTGCGCTCGATGAAGTCGAGCCAGGGTGCCGTTCCGGCGTCGCGGAGGGCGTGCAAACGGGTAGTCATATCAAGGCAGCTCTGCTATGAAGACGCGCGCCGCGCTCGTCGCGTCGCGCCGGAGAAACGAATAAACGGCAGACGCCCGGGCACCGCGACCATTTCGCGGCACCCGGGCGCGTTGCCGCGTTGATCAGGGCTTGGCCGTGTATGGCACCATCGCGTCCACCGCGCCCCACTGCACGCGCAACACGCCCGACAGCGGTGCATCGGCAGCGCCAGGCTCCAGCGTGACCTGAAGTCCCGGCACCGATTCGGAACGAGCATGCAGCATCATCGGAATGCGCACCAGATCAGACGCCTCGTCGTACTGCGTGCCCCACTGGCCCGTCTTCTTGTTCACGATCAGCTGCATCGAGTTCGCAGTGGCGAGCGCGAAGAGCGTGTACTCGCCCTTGGGCACCAGCTTGCCGCCGATCTCGAGATCGACCGTGGTGGTGAGCGCCGTGGCTTCGTTCGCACCGAGACGCCACACGGTACCGTTGGGAATGAGACCACCGGCAACGGCGCGGCCGCGTGCGTGCGGCTGTCCGTAGTCGATCTTGACGGAGTGCGGGGCCGGACGCTGGTCAGGCGGCGTGCCCGGCGGCACCACGGCGTTGAACACCACGGTGGTGGTGGCGCGGCCGCTCGGCGCGCCGCGATAGGTGGCCTGGGCGGCAAGGTCGGCGGCCGCGAACAGAGTCAGGGTAGCGAGCGAGCCGACAAGGCGACGCACTGAAATGTGAGAAATGATCACGAGCACGATTGGCTGTGGGGAGTGGTGCCATGGGAACCCGGGAGCCGGGCAGATCGTCCTGATCCATGGTAATGTACCGAAGATGCTTCCCGCGAGGGCGCGCCGGTGCGGCGCCTCGTTCGTGACCTCCCCGCGACCTGACTCGTTGGTTCGGGGCACGCCCTCCGCCCTTTCCTCCCGATCACTCGTGTTCCCAGCTCTCCGGTTCCCCGTGGCCTCTCGACTCGCCGCCGGGCTCGTCCTCCTGCTCAGCGGGCCGCTCGCCTGCCGCGCGACGGCGCCCGTCCTGCCCGCTCCGGTCGCCCATGCGGAGCCTGCGTCTGTCGCCGAGTCCGTGCCGGCGGTGCTGCCGCTGGCGACGTTCGATACGGCATGGACGATCATCCAGCGCACGCACTGGGACACGGCTTACAATGGCGTCGACTGGAACGCGCTTCGCGATTCGCTGCGCCCCCGGGCCGCTGCCGCGACGACGGAGGAGCAGCTGCGAATGGTGCTGCGGCAAATGGTCGGCTCCCTCAAGCAGTCCCACTTTTCCATCATTCCGCGCGAGGTCAGCGACGTGGCGACCGGCGGCGGCAGCGGTACAACGTTGAGCCGAGACGGTCAGGTTGGGCTCACCACGCGCTGGATCGACCGGGAGGTCGTGGTCACGAATGTGGAGGACGGCAGCGCGGCCGACCGGGCCGGCGTGGCGCCCGGCTGGCGGCTGCGCGTCGTGGGCGACGATACGATCACCGCCCTTGTGCAGCGCCTGCCCGATAACATGGATCCGCGTCGCGTGGCGCTCGCCGCGTACAGCGTCACGGAAAACGGGCTTCGCGGACCGATCGGCTCGTCGTTGACCGCGCGCTTTCTTGACAACAGTGACCAGGAACGTGTGCTCACGCTGGAGCGCGCTGCACTCAGGGGCTCGATGGTCAAGTTCGGCAACCTGCCGCCGCAACTGGCACGCCTGGAGTGGGAGCGACGCGAGGTCGACGGCAAGCGCATCGGCGTGATTCGCTTCAACATCTGGATGCCGATACTGGTGCGCGAGTTCGATGTGGCGATCGACTCGCTTCGCGACAGCGATGCCATCGTGCTCGACATTCGCGGCAACTTCGGCGGGGTTGCCGGCATGTCGATGGGAATGGCCGGCCACTTCGTGGATACTGTCGTGCCCGTGGGCATCATGAAGACACGTGCGCAGGAGATCAGATTCGCGATCAATCCACGTCGCGTGAATATGGCGAACCAGCGCGTCACGCCGTTTGCCGGACCGCTCGCGATCGTCGTGGACGAACTGTCGATCAGCACCAGCGAGATCTTTGCCGGCGGCATGCAGTCATTGTCACGGGCACGCATCGTTGGCAGCCAGACCGCGGGCCAGGCGCTGCCGGCCGTCGCCGAACGGCTGCCCAACGGCGACATTCTGTATCACGCCATTGCCAACTTTCTTTCGCCGTCCGGCGCGAGCATGGAGGGCAATGGTGTCATCCCCGACGAGCGCGTGGTTCCCACTCGCGCGGGGCTGCGCGCGGGGCGCGACGAAGCGCTCGAGGCGGCGCTCCGGTGGGCGGCCCACGCGCCGTCGCCCCCGCCTGTAACCGGACCGCGTATCACGCCGTAGTGTACGACATCTTTACTGACTACACACCCTTTTCCGGAGCAGCACCAATATGAAGCATTTGACGCGCGCACTCGTGGCGGCTTTCACGGTGACCACAATCACGCTCCCGTCGCTGTCCAGCGCACAGGCGCTGCCGACGGCGCAGGAAGTGCTGGACCGGCACATCGCCGCGATCGGCGGCAAGGATGCCGTGATGGCCATCTCGTCGCTGGAGCAGCGTGGCACGCTCGAACTCGCGGCCATGGGCATCTCGGCGGAACTGTCGATGGCGGCGGCCAAGCCGAATAAGATGGCAATGACCATGTCGATTCCTGGCATGGGCGAAATGCAGCAGGGCTTCAACGGAGAAGTCGGCTGGGACAACAATCCGATGTCCGGCGCGCGATTGGCAGAGGGCGAAGAGCTCACCAACCGCAAGGAATCGGCGAGCTTCGCCGAGAGCTTCGGACTGTTCAACCCGGCGAAGTTCACGTCCATGGAAGTTGTGGAAAAGACACAGTACGCTGGCGAAGACGCCTACAAGGTGAAGCTGGTGCGCAAGGTTGGACGTCCGAGCATGGAGTTCTACTCCGTGGCGTCGGGACTTCGCATCGGATCACAGACAACCGCGGTTTCGCCCATGGGTGAGATCGAGATCAACGCGGTGCTTGGCGACTACAAGCAGTTCGGCGCGATCAAGATGCCGACCAAGCTCTCGCAGTCGCAGGCTGGCCAGGACATCGTGATGGTGTTCAGCGACGTCAAGTTCAACGCAGTCAAGGACGACGCGTTCGCGCTGCCCGCGGCCGTGAAGGCGCTGGTCAAGCCGTAACGGTTAATGCCCACCGCGACGTCGCAACTGACTCGCGCTCAAGTCACTTTGATTGAAACAACGAACGGCCGGGACGCGATGTCCCGGCCGTTCTGCGTTTCGTTCACGGCGTGTGCAGCACGAGCACGGGATAGTCGCGTTCCCACACTTGCCCGTCGGAAAGCTCCACGCGTGCGGTGCAGGTCCACTGGCGTGTCCACCCGTTGTCGAATCGAGACGGCGGTACGCCAGGCGGAAGAGATACATCCGCCACGAGCACGCGCTCTTCACCGCTTCGCAGCAGCGGATCGCCGAGCTCGGCGTCCGCCGCCCACGCCGTGCCAGCGGGCCCCGAGCGCGAGTCGCGCCACGAGAACGTGAGCGTGGCCAGTTGCAGCGTTCCTTCGCGTCGTGGCACGATGCGAATGGCAACTTCCGAGACATCGCCGGGCACGTGCTCGAGCGGCGGTCCGACCAACGTGACCTCGCCGATGCGCCGCCACGCCCAGAACAGCGCGCGGTTCGTCTTCCACGTGCCCCACGCACTCGCGATCGCGAGCAGGCCCACCACGATGGCCGTGAGCGCTTCACCCGTCACCGTGAGACCGATCAATCCGCCGACCAGCAGCACGACGCCGCCGGTAATCCAGAACACTGCTTGCTTCACCTCGCTCCGGCGCGAGACCGGTCCCCACAGCTCGAGCGCCAGCGACCGATAGAAACTTTCTTTGGGGCCGAGCATGCGCGTTACGCGCGCGTCCTGTGGCGAGACAATGTCGGTACGACCTTGTGCACACGACGCGGCAAACACATCACGGACGTCCGCCGGGATGCCACGCGGGAACCGCATCGGCGTTGGCGAGCGCGCGTAGCGCAACGAGTGCCGCGTCGATCACGCGTGCCATGTGCTGCGTGTCGATCTTGTCGGCTTCGTCGTCGACAGTGTGATAGTCACCGTGCAGGTTGAAGGTGGACAGCGTGTGCGCCGGAATGCCACGTCGCGCAAAGTCGATGTTGTCGCTGCGCTCAAAGAAGCGCTGCGCCGGCCGTGGATCGGGTACGATGGGCACACCGGCCTGCGCGAGTATGTCGCCGAACGTGCTGCGTTCGTAACCCGTGAGCCACGCGGTGCCGGGCCCGCCGGTGAGGGAATCGGGACGACCGATCATCTCCAGGTTGAAGTTCGCAACCGTGCGCTCGAGTGGTCGCACGGGATTGGCGACGTACCAACGCGTGCCGATGAGTCCGACCTCTTCACCAGTCACGGCGGCGAAGACGATTGTGCGCGCGGGACGATCACCGCGCATCATTTGCCGCGCGAGTTCAAGCAGCGCGATCGTGCCGCTCCCGTCGTCGTCGGCGCCGTTGTTGATCGAATCGCCGTTGACTGGCCGTCCGATGCCTATGTGATCGTAGTGCGCCGTTACGAGGATCACCTGGTCGCGGCGCGAGGCATCGCCTCCCTCCATGACGCCCACAACATTGGCCGAGGTGATGCGCTGATCCGGCGCAATGGTATCCCACGCAGCCCAACTGCTCACGGCGCGAGCGCGAGTCGGTGCACCCGCTGTGAACACCGGTGCGCGCATGAGTGGCACGCGCTGCAGGAACGTTCCCGAATCACCGGCCGGCTGCAGTCCCGCCTTTGCAAACTCTGCCGCGAGCCAGCGGGCCGCTCGATCACCGCCGGGCGTTCCGGTACCACGACCTTCCATGGAGTCGGCCGCCAGAATGAAGATGTCGCGTCGCACCTGCTCGGCACTCACCACCGCCGAACTTGGCGCGGGGGCTCGCTGCGAGGCGGCGCTCGGCACCGCGGTAACGGCGAGCCACTGCGGCGCTCGCCCGTTCGCCGCCGGGCTCACCGCCAGGCGCGTGATGTCGGACAGGTTGGCGAATCCGAAGTCGGCGACCTGCTTCCACTCCGTGTCACCGGCCGCACCGCCAACGGTGTGCGTGAACAGCTTCGACCCATCGCCCATCACAATCGTCGACGAATCCAGCCACGCGAAATCTTCGCGGCGCGGCAGCGTGCTCACGAGCGTGTCCTGCACGCCGCTTATCGGATCGAGGCGTACGATGTGCCAACGATCAGCGCCCTTCTGCACGAAGCTGACATGCGTGGTACCGGGAATCGTGTGCAGCGAGCGACCGATATCTCGCGCGTGCGTGCGCGTGCCCGGTCGCCCGAGCGTCGCGACTTGCAGTGTGGCCGGCGAACCGAGCACGAACATCGCGACGGTGCTGTCGGTGGGAAATGTGAAGTAGCCGACCGGCTTCACGTCGGGCACCACCACGGTGGGAGCATCGGCACCGAGCGGGAATCGCCAGAGGCGCTGCGCGGAGTCGGCCTCGACCCGCACCACGATGAGCGCATCACCCGATCGCGTTGGCGCCGCCGAGTACTCGCTTTCACTGGTGCGACGGACCGGCTCGGTGTGTCCGGTGCCGAAGTCGCTGCGCCAAATATCGGCCTGCGCGTCATCGCCTACGCGAGTGAAGTAGAGCGCGCGGCCATCAGCGGCAAAGGCCGGTTGGTTGTCGTAGCCATCGCGGCGCGAAATGTTGGATGGCACGCCCACCGTCCATCCCGTCGGACCACGCGAGAGCGAAACGAGAAAGATGTCCGTCGAGGGAATCGGCTGGGCCTGGACGGGTGGGGTGAGCGCGGCGAAGGCGGTGAGGAGCATGGCGCCCAGGGCGACTCGTGGTGAACGGCGAGTAGTCATGTCCTCAAAATACATCTGTCGTCGGTGCCAGGGATCGTGGACCGGTCGGCGCAACCCGTTGCGAGCCCTTCGCCCATCCCGTAGGCTCCATGTATGATCGGTTTGAAGTCCGCTACCTTGCGGTGTTGCGCGATGCTGAGCGCCGCCGTGCTGATCGCCTCGTGCGAGACGCCCACTCCAGTGACGCCCACTCCCGATCGTGGCGTGGCCAGCGTGGTGATCGTGCCGTCGTCCACGTTCATGCAGCCCGGCCAGTCGCGCCAACTTGCGCTCGACGTGCGCGACAGTCTGGGCGTGGTGGTGCCGCAGTATGAGGCCAAGTGGTCCAGCGATGCGCCGAATGTCGCATCGGTCAACGCGTCGGGGCTTGTGACCGCGCTCACACCGGGCACGGCGCGCATCAGTGTGACCATCGAGCCGCTCAGTGTCACCATGACCGTCGGTGTCACCGCGATCACGCCTGGCGCGTCGCAGTGGGGCATCGTCCGACAGGGAGAGAGCGACGAATCGCTGCTGGCGCTCTGGGACGACGGCGCAGGTACTGCGTGGGCGGGCGGCACCGGCGGCGCGCTGCTCAAGTCGGTGAACGGCGGACCGTGGGTACGCATCAGCGTGCCGTCCGAAGAGATCATCGTCAGCATCTGGGGCGCGAGTCCGACAGACTTGTGGGCCGTCGGCTCGGGCGGACTGCTAATGCGCGGCGATGGCGTCTCGTGGGAAATCCTGCCGCCCATCATGCCCCGAACGCTGCTCAGCGTGTGGGGGCTTTCGTCGAACGAAGTCTACGCGACCGGCGACAACGGCTTCATCGCGCGATGGGATGGCACACTGTGGAGCGTGATGGGCTCGCCCACCGTGAACGAGCTGTGGGCGATCGGCGGCACGAGCCGACAGGATCTCTGGGCCGTGGGCAACAACGGCACGATCCTGCATAACCGCGGCACGGTGTGGGAGACCGTCGATTCGCCCACCCAGGCGCTGCTGCTCGGGCTCTGGTCCGCATCGCCGACCGATGTGTTCGCGGTGGGCACCCAGGGACTCGTCCTGCGGTGGGACGGCGATGACTGGCGTCCGATGGCCACGCCGGCTCAGGTGAACTTGTTCGGCGTGTGGGGACGCAGTGCGAACGAGGTCTACGCCGTGGGCAACAGCGGCGCGTTCTGGCGCTTCGATGGCGCGGCGTGGCAGAGCATCGGCATCGGCTCCGGGCAGAATCTGCGCGCCGTGACGCCGTCGAGTCTCGACCCGGGCGGCGTGCGCGTGGCCGGCTGGTACAACGCCATTCTGCGCTATCGACAGGGCGAGCGGCCCATCGTGGAGTTGCTGGACGCCATCCTGCTCTCGGCCTGGCAGGCGCCGCTCGGCACGCCGGATGCGCCGGTCTGGACGGTCGGACTCGGGGGGTCCGTGGGTCAGCGTTCCACGGCTGGCTTTACCTGGCTCGACGTACCCGCGGTCAACGACTTGTACGGCATCAGCGGCAGTGGCCCGAACGATATCGTCGCCGTGGGCGACACGGGCGCCATTCTGCGATACAATGGATCGTCATGGCGTGTTGAAGGTGAGCGCGAGCCCGTGCTGCTGCGCAGCGTCTGGAGCACCGGGCCGAACGAGCATGTGATCGTGGGCCAGAAAGGACGCATCCTGCGGTCGTCGAGCAGCGGCTGGATTCCGCAGCAGAGCGGCACGCAGCGCTTCTTGCGTGCGGTGTGGGGCGTGGACGCCTCTTCGCTCTTTGCGGTGGGTGACACTGGCCTGCTGTTGCGCTACGACGGTGAACGCTGGCGATCGGAAACCACGCCGACCAATGTGATTCTTCGTGCCGTCTGGGGATCGTCGGAGAACGACGTCTTTCTGGCGGGTGACGATGGCGTGCTGCTGCGCTGGGATGGCCAGCGTGCCGTCACGATGCCATCGCCCACCACGCGAGATCTGCGCGGGCTGTGGGGACGCGGCCCCACCGAGGTGTACGCGGTGGGCGACAGCGGCACGGTGCTGCGCTACGATGGCGATCAGTGGCGCGTCGTGGACGCCGGCACGCAGGTGTACCTCTTCGGCGTGACGGGCAGCGATGGTGGGCCCGTCACTGCCGTCGGCGATCGCGGCACGGTAATCGACGGGCGCCGTTAGCCCGCCTCACCACCCGGTTCGCTCGCGCAGGCCGGTGATGTGCGCAACGTGATGGTCGCCGTGCCACGCATAGTTCGCGAGCAGCTGCGCGAGCGTATGCTCCCCTGACTCGGGATGAATGATGGTGCGCATGCCTGCCTGGTCATCGATCGACGAGACCACGGCGGTGAATCGGCGATGCATCGCGTCCACGAAGTCGAGCGCCTCCTCGAGGTTGACGTTGATCGCGTCGCCGGTTTGCAGCCAGAGATTCTCGTCATAGGGGCGAACCGTTGGCGCTGATTCTGTCAGGCCGAGCTTGAAACGCACCAGCGCGTTGAGGTGGCTGTCGCCGATGTGGTGCACAACTTCGCGCACGGTCCATCCGCCATCGCGATACGGCGTGTCGAGTTGCTCTGACGAGAGGCCAGTCACGCTCGCGCGAAGGCGCACGGGCAACAGGCGAATGCGCTCCACCATGCGTTCACGTTCCGCGGCCGACACGGTATCGGGCTTGCTGAACTGGCCGATCGGATAGCGAAGGTCGGCGCTCACGCAGTGCCCGGCCGCGCAAACTTTCGATACAGGAAGAGCAGGATGATCGCCCCGATCACGCTCGCGAGGAACCCAGCGCGGCTGCCGACGTCGTAGATCCCGAGCGCTCGTCCCAGAAACGTCCCCACGAACGCGCCCGCAATGCCAAGCAGCATGGTGAGGATAAGACCGCCCGGATCCTTGCCGGGCATGATCGCCTTCGCGAGCGCGCCGGCGATGAGTCCTATGAGCGCAGTGATCAGAAGTGTTTCCATGGCACATCACTCCACAAAAAATGAGACAGTATAACGGCGCACTGTCGCACGCCCACACGCAGCGCCCGCTACGAAGCAGTCGGTTGCGCCGCGCGTCGTCCGAACAACACACGCCCTGCGCGACGGATTGCAAACACCAGGAGCACGACCACCAGCACGATACCCACCAGCGGCAGCAACACTGCCAACAGCGACAGCAGTAGCGCGCCGATGAGTTCGGCCGTGGACACCACCGGATTCGCGACACCGGCCGTAACCGCGCCAGACTTGAGCCGTGTCAACACACTCGCACTTTGCGTGATGCCCGCGATGCCACCACCACCCACCACTACCACCGCCCACTTGAGCAGCGGCGGCACATCTACCAGCACCGACGCGGTGGCAATCATGCCGGCAATGAGCGCCGACGGCGTGGCCACGACGTCTAGCGCATTGTCCAGCCACGGCACGTAATACGCGCCGATCTCGAGCACCATCGCGGTGCCGAGCCCGACCAGCGCGACTGGCGACGACAACCACGACCACGACTCCGCGATGGGCACGACATCATTGGCGCCCGCAAGTCCGAGCACGAAGAGGGGTAGGAAGACACGCATGCCGGCCGACGCCGCCAGTCCCAGACCAACTGCGATTGCGATGAGCGTTTCCATAGACTCCCCCTGTGCCCTTCGTGTACTTCAAATCCTGCGACGCCCTGCACAGCGCGTCAATAGGGCGCGGGCGGCGAGCAACCCTTGTGGCGACGCGTGTCGGCGAGCGCAATGATCTGCCAGCGACCGCCGACACGCGCGAGATGAAACGCATCGACGCCGCAGTGAATGAAGCGCGTGCCCACAAACAAGTCACGCGCGCGTTCACGCTCAGCGACGGATCGCGATGAACAATCCAATCACGGATATCAGCACACCCCATACCAGCAGAACGCCGAGCACCGAAGCGAGTCGGAGGCCGACACCGCCAGTTCGCCACGTGGACACCCAGCTCAGCGTCGGCACAAGTGGGAGCGGAAGCAGCAGGGTCACGATGATGGCAAGCGGCCACGCGGTCTCGCCGATTGCACGCAGCGCAGTGGCGCCGCCGAATGCAATGAAGAAGCGGTCGGCAAGCCCGAGCATCAGACCGCCCGGGATGCCCATGCCCGGCATGACGCCGAGCAGCATGAGCAGGCCAGTGATGACGAGCGCACGACGCTTCGGAGACGCGACTGACGCGACTGACGCGGCCGGCGTCGGCACCGACTCTGCGGTCATACGTAGTCGCCAGCGTTTTTGGCATCGGGTCGGGTGATCGGCGAACCCGACTCTTCCCACGCGCGCCATCCACCGGTGATGGACACGACGTGGCGGTATCCCATCTCACGCAGCGAGGCGGCGGCCAGGATCGAGCGAAACCCGCCGCCGCAATAGAGATAAAGCGGCGTGACCGGATCGGGCACGACGCGTTCGATATCGCGTTCGATCACCCCGCGGGCGATGTGCTGCGCGTCGCGGGCGTGGCCGGCCGCCCATTCTTGATCTTCGCGCACGTCGATGAGCAGCGCGTTCGGCTGCGAGGCGAGTGCGCTACGCGCGTCGTCGACCGTCATTTCGGTGACGGTGGGCTGGCGCGCGGCTACGTAGGCGAGAAACCCTGGGGAATGCTCCATAACTCACAGGCTGGGGGGATCACCGGGAATGCTGAAGCATAGCCCGACGTACCGGCGACTGGCGACCTCCGGGGACAAATGGCTCGTCGCCATCGCTTGAAGCCACTCGCGCGTCACGCTACGTTCGCGCAATCATTCTCCCGCCCTACGCTCCCCGCGTCCCCCATCATGACCGTGCAACTGCGCCCCGCCCTGCGGCCCCTCACCGCATCCTTGCTCGCCGCGGCCCTGCTCGTCGCCTGTTCATCAGGCGATTCCGCCCTCGCAGACGACACGTCGGAGTCGCTCAGCGCGCTCGCTGCTCCCGGCGCCGCAAACGACCGCGAGACTGCCATGGATGACTCCAGCGCCGATGATGAGCAGGAATGGCGCTCCCTGTTTGATGGCACCACGCTCAAGGGCTGGCAGGGCCACCGAACACCGGGCGAGCTGCCCGGCGGCTGGGCGGTCGTGGACCGAGCTCTGACGCGAACCGGACGCGGCGGTGACATCGTCACCACAGAACAGTTCGCGAACTTCGAACTCGAGTTCGAATGGAAGGTGTCCAAGGGTGGCAACAGTGGTGTGTTCTACCGCGTCGACTCCACGGTCGAAGTCACGTACATGAGTGCGCCGGAGTATCAGGTGCTCGACGACGCGCGGCATCAGGACGGCAAGTCACGCCTGACGGCTGCGGGAGCGGCGTATGGGCTGTTCCCGTCGCCGGAGGGGCACACCAATCCGGTCGGCGAGTGGAACGCGGGACGTATCGTCGTCGACCGCGCCAAGGTCGAGCACTGGCTCAACGGTACGCGCGTCGTCGAGTATGAACTGTGGTCTCCCGACTGGGAGCAGCGCGTCAGGGAGAGCAAGTTCAACGCGTGGCCCGCCTATGGACGCGCCAGACGCGGGCACATCGGCTTGCAGGATCACGGTGACCGCGTTGCATTTCGGGGCATTCGCATCAAGGTCCTGCCGTGAGCCGCAGCGCCGTGCGATCGGGGGCGGCCGTTCCCCGCTTTCAGCTGTCGGTGTTGATGTTCCTGCAGTACTTCGTGTGGGGCGCGTGGGCGGTCACGATGGGTACGTGGCTCGGCGCGGAACTCGGCTTCGACGGCGGGCAGATCGGACTGGCATATGGAGCAAATGCCGTGGCGGCGATCGTGTCGCCGTTTTTTGTAGGCATGATCGCTGATCGGTTTTTCCCCACGCAGCGCGTGCTCGCGGTGCTGCATCTCGCGGGCGGCGTGTTTCTCTGGCTGGCGTCCACGCAGCAGTCGTTCGGTGCGTTCTATGCGCTGCTGCTCGCGTACGCGCTCTGCTTCATGCCGACGCTCGCGCTCAGCAACTCGATCTCCTTCGATCATCTTCCCGACGCCGCGCGCGACTTCCCACGCGTGCGAGTGCTCGGCACCGTCGGCTGGATTGTCGCCGGCCTGCTCATTGGCGGGCTCGGCATCGAGAGCACGGCCCAACCCATGCAGATCGCGGCCGGCGCCTCGTTGCTGCTCGGTGTGTTCTGCTTCGCGCTGCCGCACACGCCACCGCATGCCGTCGGCAAAGCGGTTTCCGCGCGTGATGTGCTCGGACTCGACGCGCTTGCGCTACTGCGCGACCGCTCGTTCCTCATGTTCGTGATCGGCTCGTTCCTGCTCTCCATTCCGCTGCAGTTTTACTATGCGTTCACCAATCCGTTCCTCAACGAACTCGGCGTTGCACGGCCGGCCGCCTTGCAGACGCTTGGCCAGGTGTCGGAGATCGGCTTCCTGCTGCTGTTGCCGTGGTTCCTCACGAAGTTCGGCGTCAAGCGCATCCTGCTGATCGGCATGGCCGCATGGGCGCTGCGCTACGTCGCGTTCGCGTACGGAGATGCCGGCTCGGCCATGTCGCTGATCTTCATCGGCATCGTACTGCATGGCATCTGCTACGATTTCTTCTTTGTGACCGGCCAGATCTACGTGGACCAGCAAGCACCGCTCGCCATTCGTGCGTCGGCCCAGGGATTTTTGGCGTTTGTGACGCTGGGATTGGGCAACCTCATCGGTTCGTTTACGGCCGGACAGATCGTCGAGGCGAATCGCGTCGGTGATGGACATGACTGGACGACGATCTGGCTCATTCCGTCGGCGATGGCGGCCGTCGTGCTCGTGCTTTTCCTGATTCTGTTTCGCGCGCGCCCGGTCGCCGCGACCACGGCGCCTGCGTAATGCCCTCTTTCACCGCTGAACGACGTCCAGTGCTGGTGGAAGCGTGTGTCGCGTCTACCGAACAGGGAGTCGCGGCGGAAGCCGCAGGCGCAGATCGGCTGGAGTTGTGCGGACCCGGTGACGGCGGAACAACGCCATCTCTGGGACTGCTGGAGCAGTGCCTCGCGACCGTGCGCATTCCAGTGCACGTGATGATTCGGCCGCATGCTGATGGATTCGAAATGCACCGTGCATGGTACGCCGTCATGCAGCATGACATCGCACTCAGCGTACGCGCGGGTGCGGCAGGCGTCGTGCTCGGTGCGCTGCAAGACGGTGAGATCGACGTGGCGTGCGTGGAAGCGTGCGTGCAGGCCG
The DNA here is from genome assembly GCA_038330215.1 of Gemmatimonadales bacterium. Lineage (GTDB taxonomy): Bacteria > Gemmatimonadota > Gemmatimonadetes > Gemmatimonadales > Gemmatimonadaceae > JAABRT01. The sequence goes on along the minus strand of JBBQNT010000008.1, from coordinate 19,645 downwards.
CAGACGGCGCGCCGGTGATTTTCCATCGTGCATTTGATCGCATCGGCGAGCTGGAACGCGCTCTCGACACGCTCATGGCGCTGGGCGTGCGTGGTGTGTTGACCGCCGGCGGACCGGCGCGCGCGGTCGACGGCGCGGACATGCTTGCGCGGCTGCAGCAACGCGCTGGCACCCGGCTCACGGTGATTGCAGGCGGTGGCGTGCGGGCGGACACGGTAGGCGCGATGCTCGACCGGGCACCGCTGCGGGAGGTGCATGTGCGTGCCACGGATCGCACCGTGTTCGCGGACGCCGTTCGCGCAGTGCGCGCGTGGTCGGGCCGCACGGTGTCGGCGGTGCCGCAATGAAGCCCGCGATCAGTTAGAACTCGCGTCGTGTCGCGAGTGGCCGACGTGCAGTTGCTCGCGCGATCACCGCGGCAGGGTGCCTGATCCCGTTGGTGAGCGCATTCGCTCCGACAGTGTTGCTCGCCCAAGCGAGCTTTCGCGGGTCCTGGCCACTCACGGCTTCCACTGCCCGCGCGCGACGGCAGGCACGAACTTGTCGATGCCGCGCGGCGGGTAGTCCAGTGTGCGGCCCTGCTCGGCACTTTGGTACGCGGCCATGAGCAGACGCACGACGTCGAGTCCATTGTGCCACGTCAGCCGCGGCGCTTCCTTGCCGAGGAATGCACGTACGAAGTGGCGGTCCTCGGCCTCGTAGCCGTAGGCCACCGCTTCGTCCGCTATCACGGGCATTTGTCCGACTTCAGCATTCTGCTTCTCCACCAGATCCTCGCCGGCCTTTCCCTTCACTTCTCGCGAGAAGAACAGGTCGAGTCCCGACTCGAGCGTGTTCCAGCGCATCGAATATTCCGGACCCAGCAGCTCGGCCGACAGACGCAGTCCCGGTCCGACATAGCTCCAGCTGGTGGTCGCCTCACCGATCGCCGTCTCACCGTCCGGGCCTTCGAACTCGATCGTCACGCTGGCGAAGTCTTCCGACGGTGTGCGCGTGTAGTCCACGCCGCTCGCCTGCTTGAGCGCCTTGGCGTATCTGGGACGCGTCCACTTGAGCGACGCGATATGGCCCGTGATGCGGCGCGGCACCATCGACATGAGCGGCGCGCCCGGTGCCGTGAGCAGGTGCCAGACAACGAGCACCGAGTGACACATCATGTCGTTCAGCACACCGCCGCCCTGCAATGTGCCGTTCCAGAACCATGGCATATGCGGACCACTGTGCTCTTCTGCGGCGCGTGCGAGATAGGGCCTGCCCGTCGTGGCAGCGCCTCGCTTCCAGATGAGGTCGTGGCCGCGCACGATCTGCGGCGCGAACAATTGGTTCTCGAGGTACCCGTGCATGATGTTGGCCGACTCCACGAGCTTGAGCAGGTGCGCGGCCTCGGCCACCGTGCGGCCCAGTGGCTTCTCGCAAGCGATACCGCGCAACGTGCCCTTGCCGCTGTTCACCGCGTCGACAATCTCCTCCACATTCTCGATGCGCGCATGATTGGGCCCGTTGATCCAGATCGCGTCGATCGTCGGGTCGGCCACCATGTCGGTAATGCTCCTGAACGCGCGACACGCGCCGACATCGAGTTCGCGCGCAAAGCGCGCGGCTGACGCGGCATTTCGCGCGTTCGGACTCCACACGCCGAGCACGTCGGCGTCACGAACACCGCGAAACGCCTGCATGTGAAATCGCGTGTTGAAGCCGGAACCGATGAAGCCGATGCCGAGGCGGGAAGCGGTCATGAGTAGGGCAGTTGGTTCAGAATCGTGACGATCGCAGCAGGGTATCGGAGCGTTCCCATGCGGCATTGAAGGTGTCGCGAATCGCGTCTGCCTCGTGCCGGTCTCCCTGCATCGACAGCGCCTGTGAAAGACCAAAGAGCGACCAGCCGTTGTTCGGATGGTCTTCAAGTTCTCGTCGATACACCGCTTCCGCATCGGCACCGCGGCCGCTCTCCAGATAGGCCGCACCCAGCCAGTGGCGAGCTGACAGCGGCAGTGGCTCGGGCTCGTCGTAGCCGAGCGAATCTTCGAAGGTCACCGCGAGCTCGAATGCACGCAACGCACGCGCCGTGTCGCCCGCCTGCCGAGCGATCTCTCCACGCAGGATATTCCCGGTGATACCGAGCAGGTGGCGCGCCGTGTGCTGACGAAAAGTTTCCTCACCGCGTGTGCGCGCGATCTCGTCCACCTGCGCAAGATTTGCGAGCGCGCTGTCCACCATGCCTGTCCGGAGGTGCGCATAGCCGCGTGAGAACAGCCAGAGTCCACGATAGAGCACGTTGTTGGGCGCCTCACTGAGCGCCAGCACTTCGTCGAAGCGCCCGAACCGCACGAGCGTGAGTGCGTGATAGAATGAGCCGCCGGGCACGAGCTTGCCATAGTCCCGTCCCGCCTGAATGGCTATCGCGCCCTGTCCGTCGTACGAGGCGGCGAACAACAGCATATGCAGGTTGTGCGACGGGTAAATCGCCACGCCATCGCCCCACGACGCGCGCTGGTCGGAATGCCACGCCATGATGTTCGCGCGCACCGCATCGCCCCACCGCCCCACACGATTGAACGTGTGCGACGGCATATGGTTCATGTGGCTCGCGCCCGGAACGGAGACGCCAAGGTGCTCCGCGCAGGCTTCCGCGCGCCCCGGATCCTGCGTGGCTTCGGTCGCGTGCACGTACAGGTGACACGCGCCCGGATGGCGAATGTCGCGCGCGAGCACACTCTCGAGCACGCCCAGCAGCTGACGCATGGAGACGCGCGCAGTGTCGTTCATGCCACGACGTGGTTCAAGCAGCATCAGCGCCTCCGCGTAGAGCGTGGCCACGTCGAGGTCGTCAGGATGCGATTTGGCCACCTCGCGCATTGCCTTGGTGTACGCGGTATCGAGCGAGCGTCGCGTGCTCGAGTCGTGCGTGGGCGTGTAGCGCGTGCGCATTGCGGCGATGAGCGCGCGCTCCGTCGGTGTTGCCGCTTCACGGGCGAGCGAATCAGCCCGCGCTGCTGCCGCGTACGCCAGCGGTGCATTGGCCGGCGGCATGGGTTCGTTGAGGTACGCGCCCAGCGACCACGCTTCGCCCCACGCGCACATGGCGCACGTGGGATCCTCGCGCAGTGCAACGCGGAACTCCTTCGCGGCATCGCGCGGCGTGAACACGTACATGAGTTGCATGCCGCGATCGAATGCTTCCTGCGCGGCCGGTGTTGTCGTGGTGATGCGACGGCTGTAGGCGCCGAACACGGTCGGTGCGAGGCGGCTGGCCGTATCACGGTCGACAGCCGTCGCCGGTGCAGCGCCATGTGTCGCCGGGTGCGATCCTGCCTGCGCGCCCGACTGTGCAGCCTGTGCACCTGCCGTCGCGGCGGTGAATGCTGCGGGCCACGTCAAGGCGGCGACGAGCCACGCCGCGCGCGATGAACACTTCGCGCCCAGGAGACGGCCCGTTCGCGCCGCCGTGCAGCGGTGCGCCTTCATACGCTGCGCACCCCGACGTGCTGCAACACTGCCGGCGGACATCCCTTCCATTCGGCGACCGGCACGTTGCCCTGATAGTCCAGGTCTTTCACGCCCATCTGGCTGCTCCAGAACCCTGTCGACGTGAGGTCGCGGAAGGCATTGAAGAACTGCACGCCGGCCTCGTGCTCCGGCTTCGCGCGCCTGGGCCACGCGATGTCCTCCACGAGTGCGATGCGCTGTTCATCGGTGACATCCGGAAACGGCTTGCCGAAACGCTCGCGCGACTCGGCGTTGAGCCAGCCGAGCCCGTTGCGCATGCGCGCGCGGTTGCCGGGATACTCATTCATGATGAAATCCATGAACTCCGGCACGCCGGCATCCGTGGCACTGCCCGACCGTTTGTCGCGTGGAATCACGATGTCCACCAACACGCGGACGGTTCGCCATTCGAGCGCGTTGAAAAACTCCGGAGTGAACTCTCCCTCCGTACCGGGCCGCAAAGCGGTGGCAGCGCGCTCCGATGCACTTTCCACACCGTCGCAGCCGAGCGCCCACGTGGCGAGCGGCAGAGTGGCCATGAGTCGGATCATGTCGCGGCGTTCCATCAGAGCTGCCTCGCCTTGCGCTGTTCCATGATGTACGCGCTCGTGCGCATCGCGAGCGCCATGATCGTCCACGTGGGGTTCTTGTCGGCCTGACTCACGAACGGACCGCCGTCGGCGACGAAGACGTTTTTGCAATCCCAGGCCTGGCACTGGTTGTTGAGCGCAGACGTGCTCGCACTGCCGCCCATGCGCACCGTGCCCAGTTCATGAATGATCTGGCCGCCAGTGGCGATGCCGTAGCCGCGCTCACGCGTGGGCATGCTGGAGAACACTTCGCCCCCCATATCGGCGATCAGGCTGCGGAAGGTCTCCTGCATGTGCTTGACCTGGTTGTACTCGTAGTCGGTCCACTTGAAATGAAAGCGCAGCACGGGAATGCCGTATTGATCCGTCACCTCAGGATCGAGTTCGCAGTAGCTGTCGGCGTTTGGCACCATCTCGCCACGACCGGAGAAGCCGATGGTAGTGCCCCAGTATTTGCGATAGGCGTCCTTGAGATCGGCGCCGTATCCGCCGCCGTCGGGATACGACTGAATGCCGCCCATGAATCCGTAGCTCGGCATGCCTCGGCCGCCCCACACTTCGATGTGGTAGCCTCGCGGAAAGTCGAGCTTTGAATTGTCGAGCCACCACGGCATGTACACATGGCCACCGCCCACTCCGTCGCAGTTGTGCGTGGGCGCCGAGGCCAGCGAAGGCACGAAGCCCGCGACGTCGGTGCCCGTACTGTCGGTCAGGTTCCGGCCCACGATGCCACTCTGGTTCGCGATGCCTTGCGGGTGATGCGACGACGTGGAGTTGAGCAAAATGCGGGAACTCTCGCAGCTCGATGCAGCCAGCACCACGATGCCCGCACTGACCCGTTCATCCATGCCCGTGGTCTTGTTGATGTAGCTCACCCCGTTGGCGAGTCCGTCATCACCAACCGTGATCGCGCGCGCCATGGCGTTGTTGATGATCTCGAGTCGGCCCGTCTTCCGTGCTGGAAAGAGCAGCACGTTGGGCGCAGAGAAGTTCGAGTTCGTCATGCAGCCGCGATTGCACTGTCCGCAGTAGTGACACGGTGCGCGCCCTTCGTGCGGCTTGGTGATGATCGACAGGCGCGCAGGAATGCACGTCACGCCCTGTCGTTTCGACGCCTCCATGACGAGCCGCTCGTAGCAGCGCGGCGCCGGCGGATCATGGAAGATGCCGTCGGGATGATTGGGCAGGCCCTCGCGGCTGCCGAATATTCCCACGAGCTTGTCGACCTCATCGTACCATGGCGCGACGTCGTCGTAGGAGATGGGCCAGTCGTCACCGAGTCCGTCAATCGACTTGCGACGAAAGTCGTCGGGGCCGAAGCGCAGCGAGATGCGGCCCCAGTGATTGGTGCGTCCGCCGAGCATGCGGGCGCGCCACCAGCGGAACTGCGAGCCTTCGGCGACGGTGTACGGCTCGCCATCCACATCCCACCCGCCGAGACACGCATCCCATTCGCCGAAGGGACGCTCCGGTGTGGAGCGACCGCGGCGCGGCGATTCGTACGGCATCTTGAGCATCGCCGAGTCCTTGGTGTTGTCCCACCACGGTCCGGCCTCGAGCATGATCACATTCGCGCCGGCCTTGGTAAGCATGTAGGCCGCGGTAGCGCCGCCGGCACCCGATCCCACGATGGCGACGTCGTACGTCGCGCCAGGCTGATTGGCTTGCATCTCCCCAACCTGCGCCGGGAACACCCGAAGGCAAGGGGCAGAGTGCTCAGCGTTGTGGCAACTGTGCGAGCCAGGCGGCTCCCGCTTGCACCGTGGCGAGCGGGTTGGGGGGATTATCGTGTTCGATGAATGCGTGCGCCGGACCATCAGCGATCGCGAACAGGGCGGCGAAGTCGATGGTGCCGGCGCCTACGTCCAGCATGGCGCGCTCTGGCGCGGGTCCGGCGTCCTTGAGGTGCCACAGGGGAAAGCGGCCGGGTCGAGCCCGAAGCATGGCGGCGATGTCCTGCCCGGACTTCACGGCCCAGTACAGGTCGAGTTCAAGATCTACGAGCGCGGGGTCGAGCGATTCAACGAGCACGTCGTACGCAACGCGACCGTCGACCGTGGCAAACTCGAAATCGTGATTGTGATACGCCATGCGCATGCCACGCGCCTTGGCCAGCTCGCCCGCCGCGTTGAGCTGATCGGCCAGTCGACGCCATCCGTCCAGCGATCCGCGCACATCATTGCCCACCCACGGGATCACAAGCCAGCGGTGGCCGAGCGTTTCGGCGGCGTCGAGCACGGGCGTCCATGCCGCGCGCGTTGACGGGATGGGTACGTGCGCCGCGGGTGCCGACAATCCATGCTGCGTGAGCAGCGCGCGCATCGCATCCGGCGCGAGATTGTGGTATCCCGCGAACTCCACCTCGCGAACGCCGGCGGCGGCGACGGCCGCCAGGGTGCCGCTTACATCGCGCGACATGAGCGTCCGCACAGTGTACAGCTGCAGACCGATTGCGGGACGCGCTGATGCGCGAGGCGTTCCCTGCACCGTTCCGTGCGGTGACCCGTTCAACGACGCCCTCGACGACCCGTGCAACGATACGGTCGTCGCGCTGGCACGTTCGAATGCGCGTACGACGTCGGGCAACGCCACGATGCCGGCGGCCGCCGCCGCGAGTCCACGCAGCGCTTCCCGACGCGACGTTCTATCGTTCCACATGCGTCGCTCCTTCGGCGGCGAGTGACGTGAGCGTGTCGCCGGTCACCCGATATACAGTCCAATCCGACATGGCACGCGCACCAAGCTTCTCGTAGAAGCCGATCGCGTCGCGGTTCCAGTCGAGCACTGACCATTCGAATCGTCCGCAGCCACGGTCCACCGCGAGCGATGCAAGATGCGCCAGCAGCGCACGCCCCACACCGCGACCGCGAAATGCGGAATCCACGAACAGGTCCTCGAGGTAGAGGCCCGGCTGGGCGAGAAATGTGCTGTAGTTGTGGAAGAAGAGTGCGAATCCCGCCGCCTCGTCGTCAGCGAATGCAAGCACGACCTCAGCGCCCGCGCGTTCCCCGAACAGTGACTGCTGGAGCAACGCTTCGGTGGCGGCACACTCGTGCGCGAGGTTCTCGTACTCGGCGAGGCCGCGGATGAAGTGCAGGAGGAGCGGCACGTCGGCCACGGTGGCGCTGCGAATCGAGACGGACGGTCGTGCAGTCGGCATGCGCGAAAGCTGCCTCACGCCGCGCGCCGACGCCAGCGCGCGCGAGTGTCGTCGCGCCGACGCCAGAGTGAAAGTCGCTCAGCCGTTGTATACGGCGCGGCCAAGCGCCACGTACCGCTGCAGTACCGCAAGCGCCGACGCACGCTCGACACCCTCGACGCATACGGTGCCGTTGCGTTCGAGATACGCGAGTGATTCGGGGAACACGGGGCCTTCGTCGAAGCCGACGGCGGTCGCATCTTCGAGTGTCGCACCGGCCACCACACGCGACACGCCGGTCCAGTGTACGGCGCCCAGACACATCGCGCACGGCGCACATGAAGTCGCGAGCACGTACGCCACGCGATTTGGCGGGCTCGCGAGCGAGAACGTGCCCAGCGCGCGACCCGCGAACATCAGCGCCACCACTTCCGCGTGCAGCGCAACGTTCGAGCTCGGCTCCACCAGATTGACGCCAACGGAAACGAGCTTTCCACTCACCGCTTCGAATACCGCCGCACCGAACGGGCCTCCGGTCGCCCGGTCCACATTCTCATTCGCGAGGCGGATCGCCAACGCGACCTGCTCGGCGTCCGACGTGAACCGCGCGCTGAAATCGAGTACGTCGTCGAGCCACGCGGGCTGCACGATGGTGAGCGAACGCGCGGCCAGCCCCGACAGTCTACCGTCACTCATCGCGCGGCCGACTGGCGCAGCCGCTCGCTGAGGCGGTCCATGCGCCGACGGTTCACGCCCAAGTCACTCGTGCCGAGCCGCGCCGCCGAACGGAAGCGGATGACGCGCGCGTTTTCGTCGATGATGACATCGATGTCATCGACAAAGCGAAAGATCAGACTCTTCGACTCCGCCTTGAGCCAGTACCGTCCTTCCGCCACGACGTACGTGCGCGGTTCCGCGAGCAGTGCCGCGCCCGCCCGCGCCAGCGCCGCTCCCGGTGCATCGGTGAACGGCACCGGCGCCATGCGCTGCGAGGAACGCGTGGCGTCGGTCGACACGCAATTCGGCGTTGACGGACACGATGGAAGCGAGCGCGGAACCGAGGCTGCGGACATGGTTGATGTTGGCGGTTTCCGCAGCGCTATTCGCGCTCGCGCACGAGCTGTCGATGCAGCACCGCCACTTCGGGCGAGTCCTGCAGCAACGCCTGAAACTCTTTCTGAAAGCCCGAGCCTTCCGCGTCGGGACGCAGCAGTCGCTGCGCCGCTTCGAGAAGGTTGGTGACTTCGTCGCGCGTGACTGGCGGCTGCCCGCGATCCAACAGTCGTGAATCGATCTCCGAGACCAGTCGCATCATGGGCCGAAGCCACGTGAACCACGGATCGTTCATGGCGAGTTGCAGAAACGCGCCATTGCCCTGAATGCGGCCGAACAACTTTTCATAGCGAACGCGCTCGGCGTGCAGCAGCACGCGGTGCAGCGTCAGCAGGTCGTTGCGCGCAGCGTCCAATCTGGGCAGCACGGCCGTCAGTTCGGGGGATGCAGCGGCGGGCGGCATCGTACGATTGGTGTTCTCTTCCATGGTGTGCATCCTGATCAGTGCTGATCGAGACTGAGGCGAATCCCTGCGGGTACCGAACGTCGATACCCATCGATCACTTATCCCGTCCGCCGGTCAGTCGTTCCCAAAGCCTGAACTCCTTGGCCGCGTTGCCGAACGTCGACCCTGCCACCGTGGTCACGGCGCGCAGCGCGACCGTGTCTGCGTCGCGCTGGCCGGGCTGCAACTGCGCGAGCGCGAGGGATCCGGCGAGCGCGCCAGCAACGCGCGGCCAGCCGACCCGACGCTGCCCCCTCACGTCGAAGTCCGTCACGGTCGCCTTGAGCACGTGACCGAGGCGTGGACCGAAGGCGGTGCAGCTGCAGCGAACGTAGGCCGGATCGCGCTCGAGCGCCGCGGCCACGCCATGTCGCACGCTCTCGATGACCACGAGCTGCGCCGACCGGGTCAGCACCCGTCTCCCGTAGGACTCGCCGTCTCGCGGCCACAGCTTGGGCGACTGCACGACCTGGTCCAACCCGGACGACCAGAGTACGCGTCCCAAGGCCACGACGCCGATCACGTCCGCGACATACTCTCGCTGGCGATCGATGTCTTCAGCGCGGCGCGCCTGGCGGTACGCCACGAGCGACGGCGGCGGCTGCGTAGGCTGCGCCCTCACCGGGCCAGGTACCGCCGTGCCCGTCGCCAAAACCAGAAAAAGGGCGACCGGCCACCGACAGTGGCGGAGGGCGCTCGAGGGGCGTGGCAGCAGCGTCATGGGACGAAGGGTCGCCCATTGTTGCCCGCCGCGCCACTACTCCCCGGTAAGAATCCCGACGCTAGGCCGTGCGTCGCATGCGACGGATGAGCCAGACGGCTAGGATCACAAAAATGGCCGGAATGATGAGCGCCACCACGAGCTTGACCGCCAGAACGGCCATGAGACCGATGGCGATCAGCGCAATGATCGGCACGCCGAGGATTGCCATGCTCAGAAATGGGCGGAGCGCGATTAACCGAAACAGGGAAGCGATCACGGACAGCACCTTGGAAGGGGGATGCGTACACTACGCAGCAGGCTGTTCCGGGTTTCCCGAGCCAGTCTGGCTACGACCCCCGCTGCCCAGTCGCATCGTGGTTCGTCCGCTCGCCCTTTCCCTCGCAAGGCACCCGCCAATGTTCCTGCCCGCTCCACGCCGCTGGTTTGCACCTCTGGCCGCCGCTGCCATCCTGACGCTGGGCGCGCTGCCGCTTGCTGCACAGGTCAAGCCGGCCGCCAACGCCCTCGACGAGGCGATCGCCGCCGAACGGTACATCTCCCCACCCGACGTCGTCGCGCGCCTGGTCACGGCGCCCCGGGAACAGAATGTCTCGTTCGGTTCGCCGAATCCGGGCAGCCGGCAGTGGTTCTTGCGCACCGTCAGCGACGGTCTGCCCGCGCTGGCCGCTATGGGCAAGCCCTACCACAACCTGGGCGGCTTTCAGGTGGACCGCGTCGCCAGTCGCGCCCGCGCGCTCACCACGCGCGGCAGCGCCGGTCTCGAACTCCGAAACTGGGAGAGCGGCCGGGTTGTGACCGTCAACGTGCCGGCGCGCGCGCGCGTGGGTCCGTCTGCGTGGTCGCCCGACGGCAATACGCTCGCTTTCATGGCGCTCTTCGACGACGCCACGCACATCTATCTCGCCGATCCGGCCACCGGCCGTTCGCGGCAGCTCACGCGCACACCGCTGCTGGCCACGCACGTCACCAACATGGAGTGGACGGCCGACAGTCGCAGCATCGTCGCTGTGCTGGTGCCGGACGGTCGCGGCGTCGAGCCGCCGGCTCCAGCAGTCGCGACGGAACCGATCGTGCGCGTGAACGACAAGAACAAGCTCAAGACACGCACGTACGCGAGCTTGCTCACCACACCACACGACAAGAAACTGCTCGCGTACTACTCCACCGGTCAGCTTGCGGTGATCGACGTGCGCTCGCGCGCCGTGCGCAAGGTCGGTACGCCGCGCATGATCCGCACGCTCAGCGCGTCGCCAGACGGACAGTTCTTCCGCGTGACGTCACTCGACGAGCCGTTCTCGTATCTCTTGCCCGTGTCGAGCTTTGGTCAGACGGAAACGATCATCGACGCGCGCGGCGAATCGCTGACGGAGCTCTCCAAGCGTCCGTTGCGAGAAGGCGAGAGCACCGATGTGGATCCGGACGACCAGCCCGGGCGTCCGACGCCGGCCGCCCGTGGTGCTGCGAACGACACGGCCAGGCGCAGCCTGCAGTGGCATCCAACACAAGCGGGCCTGCTGTTCGCCCAGCTTGCTCCGCCCGCGCGCGCCGCTTCGCCGCGCCGCGATACGTCTTCTCCGGCGACTCCCGCCGCACCGGCGGGCGCTGCCTCGCGCCTAGACCGGCTCGTGCACTGGATGCCGCCGTTCGACAGCGCCAGCCGCAAGGTTGTCTACGAAACCACAGCGCGCATCAGCACGACGCGCTTCTCCGATGACGGCCGCATTCTCTTCGTGACGGAAACCGGCCCCACCGGCGCGACCGAGATCGCCGTCTTCCTCGACGAGGACAACACGAAGTACACCGTCGTCGCGCCGCCGCGTCGTACGCGCGGGGCCGACAGCGCCGCTCGTGCCGACTCGACGAACCCGACGTCGCCCGCCGGTGCACGTGGTCGTGGCGCGCAGGGCGGCACGCCGTCGCTCATGAGCAAGCCCGGCCGTCGCGGCGCACCGAGTGTCATGAGCTCGAGCGATGGAGCGTCCGTGTTTCTGCAGGGCACGACGCCGGCCGACACCGCCGCGGGCACACCGCCGCGCGTATGGATCGATCGCGTGGCCATCCGCACCGGCGATCGCACGCGCATTTACGAGAGCACGGGCGACATGTCCGAATCCATCAGCGCCGCGCTCGATGATGATGTCGCGCGTATCATCGTGAACCGCGAGTCGGCCGCGATGCCGCCGCAGTCGTTCGTGGTGGATGTCGCCGCGAAGACCGAACGCCAGCTCACGAGCAATCGTGATCTCTTCCCGGAAGTCTCGACGGCGATCAAGCGTACGGTCGTGGCACGCCGCGCCGATGGCTACACGTTCAACGTGCGCGTCACGCTGCCGTCCGACTACAAGGAAGGTACGCGTCTGCCGGCGATGTTCTGGTTCTACCCGCGCGAGTACCCAAACCAGGAAGCGTACGACCGTCAGGCGTCGGGTGCGAACACACCGTCACGCCGCTTCCCGTCGTTCGGCCCGCGCAGCATGGCCTTCCTCACGACGCAGGGCTACGCGCTGGTCGAACCCGATGCGCCGATCTTCGCGAGCGACGGCATGCTGCCCAACGACAACTATGTCGCCGATCTGCGCAACAACCTCGCCGCCACCATCGACGCGCTGGACACACTCAACATCATCGATCGCCATCGACTGGGCATTGGTGGCCACAGCTACGGTGCGTTCAGTGCGGTGAACGCGATGGTGCACACGCCGTATTTCAAGGCTGGCATTGCCGGCGATGGCGCGTACAATCGCACGCTTACACCAAACGGCTTTCAGAGTGAACGTCGCGATTTCTGGCAGGGCCGCGAAACATATCTCGCGATGTCGCCGTTTCTCTACGCCGACAAGCTCAACGGCGCGCTGCTGCTGTACCACAGCACGGACGACCAGAACGTCGGTACCGCTCCGCTCAACTCGGAGCGTCTCTTCCACGCGTTGCAGGGACTCGGGAAAGACGTGTCGCTGTACATGTACCCCTACGAGGACCATGGACCGATCGCACGCGAGACGGTGTTAGACCAGTGGGCGCGTTGGGTCGCGTGGCTGGATAAATACGTCAAAGGCGCCGGCGACAAAAAGCCAGTGGCCATGGAGAATGAATGATGACAGCAGGGCGCTTCACGTCGGTTGCGATCGTCGGTGCCGTAGTCGCGGGCGCCATGTCCCTCTCACCGTGGTCACCGCGCGCGGTCACGGTAAACGGACTCACCCGGGCATCCATCGCGCACGCCGCGCAGCCTGCACGTGCTGTCGCATCGGGTGTGGATAAACGTGCGCCGAAGAACATCGCGGTGCGTTACACGACTACCGCCTCCGGTTCGCTCGCGCGATATCGCGTGCGCGAGCGTCTGCTTGGCCGCGAACTGGACAACGATGCCGTCGGCGAAACCACCGCCATCACGGGCAGCATCGCGCTCACGAGCGCGGGTGCGGTCGTGCCGAGTGCATCGAGCTTTCTGGTGAACATGACCGGACTCGCGAGCGACGAGTCGCGCCGCGATCGATACGTGCAATCGCGCATTTTGGATACCGATGCGTTTCCCACCACGCGGCTTGCGGTCAGCGGCGTACGAGGCTTGCCGACTCCGGTCCCGACGAGTGGTCGTGTGCAGTTCCAGTTGCTGGGCGACCTCACACTCAAAGGCGTCACGCGTCCGACCATCTGGAACGTGACCGCAAACGTGAACGGCAATCAGCTCACAGGCACGGCCTCCACGGCGTTCACGTTCACCGATTTCAAGCTCACGCAGCCCAAGGTGCGCATTGTGCTCAGCGTCGCCGATACCATCCGGCTGGAATACGATTTCGTGATGGAGAGGCAGGCGCAGTAGCGTCGCAGCAAATCAGGGCAGATTGAGCAGGTCGCCGAGCAGGCTGAACACGCTCGGCGACCGCGACGAGTCGCGACGCTCGAGCAAACCTGCATAGCGATCACCGCGCATGTGATCGAGATTCGTGCGCAGCAGGCGTTCCCGTTCGAGGCGACGTCGCTCATCCGCCAAGGCGGCCGTTTCCCTGGCGCGCGCAACGTCCAATCCGCCGCGCCGCACAAAATCGAGCAGCGCCGGCAGCTCGTGCGCATCGAACCACGTGCCGTGCTCCTTGCACACGTCCACGATGATGCCGGAAGTGCGCGCGTAGTTCACGCGGTTCATGATGCTGCCGCACGCAGGACACGGCCGGTAGCGCACGGCACCGACGCCCACACTTTTTCCGCCGTTCGCGCTGCGCGCCGCCACGCCCGGCGCGAGTGCAAGCACCATCGCGTGGTCGGCATGAGTGGTGACCAGTCGCTCGATCGTCTCGCGTCCCACCCACATGCCATGGCACGCGTTGCAGTCGGAGACGCCGAGTGCGCCACCCGCGGCATCGGATCCTACCGCGATCATGCGATGGGACAGCGCGCCCTCGCCGCACGGACAACGCAGCGATGACTGCTCGCAATCCGGCGTGACCGAGGCCGTGCCACACCACGGGCAGTAGGCGACGCCCGGGGCCACGCGACAGTGACAGGTTGGGCACGCGCGCTTGCCGAGCGACGCAGTGCAGTACGCGCACTGGGTGAGTGCGGGATTACCGGCTGGCGCACCGCATCCCGGGCAGCGCACGTGCGATGCATTGAGCAGCGGGCCTCGAGCCGCCCGCTCCGCCGCGGCCCCGCGCGCACTCATGCGGCCGGCAGCGGCGGCGGCGAGAAGTCGAACGCGAACTCGTCCTGATGGCCGGCCGGCGCCCACGACTCCATGCCCGGACTCCACACCAGTCGCGTGCTCTCGATGATGCCGTTCTGAATGGCCTGATGCAGAAAGTTGCGCGTCCACGGCCCTTCCGCCGCGATGCTCGTCGAAGTGCCGGCGGGCGGCGCAACGTACCACCACTGGCGGGGCCGGATGGACGACCGCCATGTCGGCGCATCCTCCGTTCCGGCACGCGAGAGTGTCAGGACGCTCATGAGCGCCTGGGGTTGTGGTGACGCATGTCGTAGCTCCCGAACAGAAAAAGGTAGGGCGGCCGATCACGCTGTCGTGATCAGCCGCCTGTGCAAGACGACCTGATTCGTCCGGGGTTACTGCCGTTACGGCGACACCGTGGGCGCTCGCTCAGGAGTGGCCGTTGCTTGACGCATCCGCCGGTACCACCTGCGCTGGCTCGGCATGGGCCGTCATCGCGTCCGCCAGCCGCGCCGCCATTTCCGGCGACAGCTTGCCCAGCCCCGGCAGTTCAATGCCCGTGACATGGCGAATGAGATCCATGGCCGGCGGAACCGAGCGTACGAGGTCGTTGGTCACGCGGCTTACTCCGCCGCCCGAGCCGTTGCCGCTATCCCACACGATCACCTTCTCCACCTTCACCCCCTTGACCGCCTCCGCGGCCTTCTCCACGAGCGTGGGCACCATATCGACCAGCAGCAGCGCGAACGCCTGCTCCGGGCTTCCCGCGGCTTCCACAAGCTCCTTGAGGCCCTTCGCACGCTGCGACAGCAAGGCGTACTGACCCTCCGCCTCGGCCTCCAGCTTGGCCAGAACGGCGGTTGCGGCGGCGTCCGCGGCGATCGTGACCTGTCGCGCCTCACCCTCTGCCGCCACGATGGCCGTGGCCGCAACGGCTTTGGCCGGCGCCTCGAGGCGCGCCCGCTCCGACGCTTCGATCTGGCGCGCCTCGGCCAATGCCGCTGCTTCCCGCGCTTTCGCCGTGGCCTCGGCCACCTGCCCATCCGCCACTGCGCGGGCTGACTCCGAGCGCTTGCGCGCATCTGCGGCCGTGATGGCCAAGGCTGCTTCGGACTCCGCGACCTGCGCCTTCGCCTGCGTCTCGCCCTTCACCGCGTCCGCGTTGGTTTCGGCAATACGCACGCGCTTCTGCGCTTCGGCGACCGCCTCACCTGCCACGGCCGTGGCGTTTGCTTCGGAGATCGCGATGCGACGCTGGCGATCCAGATCGGCCACTTCGCGATCCCGCTGCGCCTCCTGCGCACGCGTCTGCACGTCCTGCTCACGCGACATTTCCGCAAGTCGCATGGTCTGCTGCAGCTGCGCTTCCTGCACGCCGATCACCTGATCGCGCCTCTGCGCAGCCACGATTACGTCCTTCTCGCGCTGCGCTTCGGCCACGCGAATGGCACCGGTGCGTTCGGCTTCGGCGACGTCGCCGAGCGCGCGCTGCGTCGCCTCACTACCGGCCTTCTGTCCGAGCGCCTGCAGGTATCCCGACTCGTCGCGCAAGTCCTGAATGTTGACGTTGAGCAACGCGAGACCCAGCTTGGTGAGCTCGGGCACGAGCGTGCTTTCGATCTTGCGACGGAACTCGTCACGGTTGGAGTTGATCTCCTGAATGCTCATGACCGCGATCACCTGTCGCAGCGTGCCGACGATCGTTTCGGCCGCCAGTCCCTTGATCTCTTCTTCACTCTTGCCGACGAGACGCGTGGCGGCGTTTTCCTTGTGCGGCGACCCGTTGCCCACCGCCAGCGTGAACGCACTCGGCACCGCGACACGGATGGTCTCGGCCGAGAGCGCGTCCTGCAATGCGACCTTGAGCGTGAACGGCGCCAGCTCGAGGAAGCTGTACTGCTGAATGATTGGCCAGACGAACGTTCCCCCACCCGCGATGACCTTGGGCAGCGGATCGCCGTGTTCGTTGGTAATGGATGTCGCGCCCGAGATGACGAGCAAACGGTTCGTCGGGCACACCTTGTAGCGCGACGCGAAGAACAGACCGAGTCCCACGAAGAGACCGATCACCAGGAGCAGGCTGCCACCACCAAGCAGCACCGAGAGCAGCTGATCGAACGGCGAATCAGTCGCGGTGGGTGTGGCCTGCACAAGCGCAAGGAGTGTGAACATTGGCGTCATGGGCTGGAGGAAAGTTCGGGATACGGACTCTGACGCACGATCACCGTCGACGATGACGCGATTCGTACGATGACTACGCGCGCGCCTTCATGAAAGATTCCGTGTTCCTCCGGAATCGCGGTGTACTCCTGCGACACGCCACCGAGGGTGAGTTGCACAATGCCGGGTGAAGATGCACCGCCGATGCCCACGGTCAACACTCCCTCCCGGCCGACCAGCAGATCCGGACTCGCGCTGTGGTCACGGTCGAAAACTCGTAGCTTGCGCAACAATCCGCGCCAGGTTCGCGCGCCTATCACGCCGGCGGCAATCGCGCCGGCAATCGCGACGGGCGCGGGCGCGCGAAGTAGACCCGTCAGCGCCGCGCCCACCACGCCAGCTGCGGTAAGTGCGGCCAACAAACTGCGAATTGACAAGAACGCGGACGCCGCGCTGGCGAGTCCTCCTTCGCCGGCCGATGCGACGCCGTCATCGTCTGCGGAGCCAATGAAGAGCAGCGCGAGCAGCGCCACACCGCCGAACACGAACATTTGCAGGAAGAGTGCGAGCATGCCCGAGTCTAACGCCCGAACGGGCGCAGAGCGAGCGTGCAGCATCAACGCGCACGGGGCCGGCGTTTGGCCGTGTGGTGCAGATACTGATTCCCGCTTATGCTTCATCTGATTGCGCGTGTGTCCCTGACGATGCGCCGATCGCGACGGGTGTTTCTTCTTCCGGGCAGGCTCACTTGGCGACCCCCACGACCGTACGGTCACCACAGGCATCCGCATCACGCACGCCGCATCAGGCACCGCTCGTGCTGTTCGATGGTGTGTGCAACTTGTGTAACGGTGCGGTGACGTGGCTGCTCGAGCGTGACACGCGTGAGGTGTTGCGCTTTGGCGCGCTGCAAAGCGAACAGGCGCACCGATTGCTCGAGCAGCATGGCGCGCGCGATAACCTGCCCGACAGCATCGTGCTCGTCGACCGCGATGGCGTGCACACGCGCTCCGACGCCGCACTGCGAATCGCCTCGCTGCTCGGGCCTCCGTGGTCGCTGCTGGCGCTCGGGCGCGTTCTGCCGCGAGCGCTGCGTGACGGGATGTACAACTGGATCGCGCGCAATCGCTATCGCTGGTTCGGCAAACGCGACGCGTGCATGCTGCCGTCGCCCGGCGTCGCCGATCGCTTTCTGCGTTAGCGTCGCCGGCTCCTCGCCGTCAGGGCACTGACAGCGTGCCTGTGCCGCCACGAGGCCGATCGCGCAGTCTATCGTTTTGCGCACGGTTGTGCTGACACACGTTCCTACCGTTTATCGTACGTGCACAGGAGCACTGGCCAGCGCGACCGCGCGCACGCGGATCCCTGGCTTGAACGCCCTCTCACCCGACCGCACCGCCGATGTCTACCGCTGCACTGCAACGACGCACGCTCTGGCTGGCCGGCTTTGTTGCGCTCTGCTGGTTCGTACTCGGCGTCGACGCGATCGTACCGGGATCGTTCGCAGAGTTCGGCGTTCGACCTCGCACGGTCGACGGTCTGCGCGGTGTGCTCTTCGCACCGTTCCTGCACGGCAATGCCGCGCATCTCGCCAGCAACAGCGTTCCCTTGCTAGCGCTCGGCGCGCTCGTGCTCATCGCCGATGCGAGACGGTTTGTAGCCGTGACCGCATGCGTGGTGGTGTGCTCGGGGCTCGGCGCGTGGCTGCTCGGCGCGTCACAGAGCGTACACATCGGGGCCAGCGGCGTAGTCTTCGGCTACCTCGGCTTCCTGCTTTCACACGGGTGGTTCACCCGGCATGTGGGCATGATGCTGCTGAGTCTCGTGGTCGCCGGTGTGTGGGGCGGCCTGGTATTTGGCGTACTGCCAGGCACGCCCGGTGTGAGCTGGCAGTCGCACGCCGGCGGCTTCGTGGGCGGCGTGGCGGCGGCGCGTTACTTCGCAGGCAGAACGTCAAGGCGAGGTTCCGCACGCGCGTCGCGTCGATCATCCGTGAGCAAGCGGGCGGCGTCGTCGAAGTAAGACCGCGTGCATCGGACATCGGGACCGGCACCACGTGCGGTGACGATGCCTGCGAAGCGCAGTGCACACCGGCTCAGATGCGCCTCAGGGCTGACGACGCGCGCTGAATGTCGCGCCGCCCATACCGCCAAAGTCCACGGTGCCCGACAAGCTGTCCTTGTTCACGAGCACGCCCTTGAAGTCGAGCGCGATGCCTTCGGGACCGTTGGCCTCGAGTGTGAAGCGCACCGAATCAGCCTTCACCGTGCCGGCGATGGCACGCTGTCCCATCATGCGGGATTCGTACGTACCCGTGATTTTTTCGGCGGCCTGCTTGATCACCACCGTGGGCGTGCCCGTTCCGTTTTCCGTGACGACGGCGAACGCCCAGGTGCCGGTGAGGTTCTGCAACACGCGCGGCGCGGCCAGCATGGTGCCCGCGGTGAGGGTCACGGCCAGCACGGGCGCGATTGATCGTAACAATGCTCGCATATTCGGTTCGTCAGAGAGAGGGAAATCACTCCCGCAATCTAGTCGGGCGGCGTGCTCAGGCGGCGCTGGAAACGCGCTGCCCGTTACCGAACACCGTGCGAAGCTGCTCCACCGCCCACGCCAGGTCCTCCTGACGCACCACCAGCGGCGGTGCCAGTCGGATAACGGTGTCGTGCGTTTCCTTGCACAGCACGCCGCGGTCCATGAGCGCCTCGCAGTAGCCGCGTGCGGGTACGCGCAGTTCGATCGCGAGGATCAAACCGCGTCCGCGCACCGCCACGATATCCGGATGCGACAACGTCTTCAGCTCCCCGAGCAGCCACGTGCCCAACTCCGCCGAACGCTCTACGAGTCGCTCGTCCTGCATGACGGCGAGCGCAGTGCGCGCGACGGCGCAGCCGAGCGGATTGCCGCCGAAGGTGCTGCCGTGCGTGCCTGGACCAAACACGCTGAGCACGTCCGTGCGCGAGACAACGGCAGACACAGGATAGAAGCCGCCGGAGAGCGCCTTGCCAAGCACGTACATGTCGGGCTTGACGCCCTCGTGATCGCAGGCGAAGAGGCGGCCGGTGCGACCGAGCCCGGTTTGAATCTCATCGGCGATCATCAGCACGTTCTCTTCGCGGCACAGATCGGCGAGTCCGCGAAGAAATCCCTCGGGCGGCATGATCACGCCCGCCTCACACTGAATGGGCTCGAACAGCACGGCGCACGTATGCTCGTTCATGGCCGCGCGCACCGCGTCCAGATCGCCAAAGGGAACGCGCGTGAAGCCGGGCGCGAACGGGCCAAAGCCGTCGCGATATGACGCTTCCGACGAGAAGCCCACGAT
>JBBQNT010000007.1:0-43423 GCA_038330215.1 Gemmatimonadales bacterium | reverse complement strand
CAGGACGGCGCCAAGCGTGTTCATGACCGGCGCAGTACCAGCCGCACGGTGTGTCCCTTCTCGCAGTGCGATTCCACCTGGTCCATGAGCGCATGCATGAGGAACACGCCGCGGCCGTCCTCGCGCTCGATCCAGTCGGCGTCGTCGCACACGGCACGCGCGGCGTCGAGATCGAAGCCGATTCCCTCGTCGGTCACTTCAACACTGAGGGCCGCATCGTCGATGCGTGCCGTCACGCGCACGACGCGGGAAACGTCACCGCCGTTGCCGCGCTCTATGGCATTCGCAATCGCCTCAGTGAGCGCAACCGGCACGTTGAGGCGGCAGGCCTTGCGCGGGAATCCAGCCGACTCGCACAAACCCGTCACGGCGAGCACGATGGCATCAATCTCCCGCACATCTGACGCGATCGTCCACTCGAGCAGCGGCGCGTTTGCACCGCTACCCAGATCAGAAACCAACGAGCGCATCCGAACGAGCGTCGTACAGGTGGAACAGTGTGTCGAGGCGCGTCAGCTCGAAGAGCGTGCGCAGATCCTCGTTGAGCCCGGCCAGTCGCAACTCCCCGCCCTGTTCACGAATGCGCTTGTTGAGTGAGACGAGCGCGCCGAGTCCTGAGCTGTCGATGTAGCCGCCGTTGGTGAAGTCGAGGAGCACGCGACGCGCTCCCTGCTCGACTTCATCGAGCACGAGCTGCTTGAACTCCTGCCGATTGCCGACCACAAGCTGTCCTTCGACAGCGACGGTCAGCAGGTCCTCGTCCCGCTCGATTGCGAATGCCATGCCACGCTCCCACGCGTAAGGTCCCGATCACTCCGTCCCGCGCTCAGGAGAAGCTCGCCGCCTGCAACGCGGTGATCGCCGCTACCTGTACAATGTCGTCCGCTGAGGCGCCTCGCGAAAGGTCGCTGGCCGGACGCGCGAGTCCCTGCAGTATCGGGCCGATGGCCTGCGCGCCCGCCAGCCGCTCCACGAGCTTGTACCCGATGTTGCCGGCATCGAGCGACGGAAAGACGAGCACATTCGCGTCGCCGGCCACGCCGGAGCCGGGCGCCTTGCGCTGGCCGATGGCGGTGATGAGGGCAGCGTCGGCCTGCATCTCGCCGTCCACCGCCAGTTCCGGACGCCTCGTGCGCACGATCGCGAGCGCCTCCTGCACCCGCGTCACGGCCGGAGCAGTAGCGCTTCCCTTCGTGGAAAACGACAGCATGGCCACGCGCGGCTCATCGCCGACGATGCGACGCCGGTCATCCGCGGCGGCGATCGCGATATCGGCGAGTTGCGACGGCGTGGGTTCGGGAAGCACCGCGCAATCGGTGAAGGTGAGCACTTCGTGATCGTGACCGCGAAACGATGGAACGAGCATGTAGAACGCGCTGGACACGGTGCGGACGCCAGGCGCGGTGCCGATCATCCACAGTGCGGCGCGAATGACGTCGGCGGTGGTGTGCACAGCGCCGGCCACGCAACCGTCGGCGTAGCCAAGCGCCACCAGACCGTTGGCGAACAGCAGCGGATCACGCGCGTGTGCATCCGCTTCGCTGGCCGTCATCCCCTTGTCCGCGCGGCGCTGGAGCAGCAGGTCGGCCACTTCCGGCACACGCGGGTCGGCGTTCACGTCGCGCACGAGCACGGGTTGCACCGTGCCTCGATCGGCGAGCATGCGGACCGCTTGGAGCGTTCGCGCATCGTCGGCCTCGGGAAAGACGATGGTGCGCTGCACGACCGACGCGCGGTCGTGCAGCGCCGCCACGAACGGATGCACGAAAGTCACCGGTCGAAACGACGAGCGCGCACGCTACGACCCGTTGCGCGCGAAGTGTGACGAGAGCGCCTCGGCCACGACTGGATGCACGAGCGCCGAAATATCGCCGCCGAATCGCGCGACCTCACGCACCATGCTGGAGCTGATGTACGTCGTCTCGTTGGACGGTACCATGAACACTGTCTCGAGCCCCGCGTGCAAGTGCCGGTTCATGAGAGCCATCTGGTATTCGTATTCGAAGTCGCTCACCGCCCGCAGGCCGCGCACGAGCATTGTGGCGTTCATCTCGCGCGCCAGGTCCACGAGCAACCCGTTGAACGCACGCACACGAATGCGCGGCTCCTCGCCCGCGGCAGTGCGAATGAATGACACGCGCTGCTCGGCGGTGAACAAGGGCTTCTTGTTGACGTTGAGCGCCACTGCCACGACGAGTTCGTCGACGAAGCCGAGCGCTCGACGCATGATGTCGGCGTGTCCGTGCGTGAACGGATCGAAGGAACCGGCATAGAGGGCAATGCGGGGTGCGGGGGGCGGCGTCATCGGAAGAAGGTGAGGGCGGTGTCGCCGTAGCGTCGCGTATCGACGCTTCCGGGCAACGTCACGGTCGCCGGATGCTCGATCCCGAGCACCGCGGCAAAGGGAGTGCGGAGCCATTGTTCCGCGATTGCCGCGGCCGTGGCATCGGCGTACGGCGGGTCGGCGAACGCCACATCGTACGCGCCGGCGGCGAGTCCCGCTATATGCCGCACCGCATCGCCGCGCAGAACGCGCGTCTGCGCCACGGCGCCCAACGTCTCGATGTTGCGCTCCAGCGCGCGCAGCGAGGGTGCGGCCAGATCCACGAAATCCACCTGAGCGGCCCCGCGTGAGAGCGCCTCGAGCCCCAGCGCGCCGGAGCCCGCGCAGAGGTCGAGCACGAGCGCATCGGCGAGGTCGCGCTGGAGAATGCTCATCCACGCTTCCCGCACACGATCCGCCGTAGGCCGCACGAGCGTCCCGCGTGGTGCCTCGATGCGTCGTCCACGCCACTGTCCGCCAATGATGCGCATTGACTCAGACTGCCGGTGGCGCGCCGGACGAACATGGCGCGGACGCGCGCACTGCCTGCACGCGCAACTGCAGCGTGGAGGCACCGCGATAGTCGTCCCGTTCGAGGCGGAACGCCACATCGAGCTGCGTGGCAAGGTTGAGCTGGGTGCGGTCTACGGGAAGGCCCCACGCGATCGCATCGAGGGAGCGTGTGGGCAGCGACACGGCGAAACGCAGCCCGTCCTTGCCGATCCTGCGCGGTGGAGTGGACAAGCGCACGCGATCGATGGCCAGCGTGGGCGCAGCGTTGCCAATGCCGAAGGGTTCGAAGTGCCTGAGCAACGTCTCGAGTTCTTCTCCGACGTCCCCGGCCGGCACCCGCAGGTCGATGCGCAGTTCGGGCACCAGATCCTCGGCAGTGAGGTGCTCTCGCGCATGCGCCGCAAAACGCTCACGAAAGGCCGGGATCTGCGACTCGGGCATGGTCAGACCCGCTGCCGCGCGGTGACCACCGTAGCGATCGAAGCACGCCGAGCACGCGCCAAGTGCAGCGTGCAGGTCGAACGCGGGAATGGAGCGGCCCGACCCCTTCCCCACGCCATCTTCCACGGCCACGAGCACGGCGGGTCGTCCCGTCTGCTCCACCACGCGAGATGCCACGATGCCGATGACGCCGGCGTGCCAGCCGCGATTGGAGAGCACCAGGCCGTACGTCGCATCCAGATCGCACGCGTCAACTTGCCGCAACGCATCACTCAGCACGGCCTGATCGAGCGCCTGCCGGTCGCGGTTGAGTTCTTCGAGTTGACGCGCGATGCCATTGGCTTCCGACTCGTCGTCGGACATCAGCAACGCGAGACCCAGTTTGGCATCACCGATGCGACCGGCCGCATTGAGACGTGGCGCCAGAACGAATCCCACGCGACCGGCCGTCAGCGGCTTGCCCTCGAGCGCCGCGGCTCGGATAAGCGCTCGCAGTCCCGCGTTGGTGCTCTCCGCCATCATGCGAAGGCCGTAGCGCACAAGCACGCGGTTTTCGCCACGCAGCGGCGCCACATCGGCGATCGTGGCAAGAGCCACCAGATCGAGCTGTTCATGCGCAGCGGCGCGAGATGCACCCATCGCGTCGCAGAGCGCCAGCGCGAGCTTGTAGGCCACGCCAACCGCCGCGAGGTCCTTGTCGATCGACGTGCAATCCAAACGTCGGGGATTGAGGACCGCGAACGCCGCTGGCAAGGCGTGGCTCGGCAGGTGATGATCGGTGACAATGACGTCCACGCCACCGCGCATCAGCTCGGCGACATGCTCGTGCGCCGACGTGCCGCAGTCGCACGTCACCACGAGATGTGCTCCCGCCGCTCGCGCTGCCGCCACTCCCGCTGCGCTCAGGTCATAGCCGTCGGTGAGTCGGTGTGGCACCCAGGGCACGACATGTCTCGCGCCCAGCGAGCGCAGCACCCGCGTGAGCAACGCGGTAGACGACATGCCGTCCACGTCGTAGTCACCGTGCACGAAGATGGTCTGCTGCGCCTGGATCGCGTGGACCAGTCGCTCCACGGCGCGGTCGCAGTCCTGCATCGTGTTGGGCAGCGCGAGATGCTCGAGGCGCGGACGCAGGTAGCGTCGCGCCGCCTCAACATCGCCGTAGCCGCGGGCCACCAGCAGTTGACACACGACGCGCGGCAAGTGCAGCGCCTCGTGCAGCGCCTCGACTCGCGCCGAATCCGGCTTGGACACGGAGGTCCAGCGCGGCGCCGGCCGGGAGCGCGCCGGCGCTATCGGGTGAGTGGATGAGGTCACAGCGAGCAATCTAAGACGCGGTGCGGCGGCGGCGACTCACCGTTGTCGCGCGCGTGCCATCGAAAGGCCGCGACGTGCGGAATGCCGTCGCAGCGGACGCAGTCGCAACGAACGACGCCGTTGGTGCAACGATGCAGACTACGCGGCCGGCTCGGGCTCCGGCGCGCTGGCCGGCGCAGGCGGCGCAGGATTCGCGAACAGCAGCACGCCGCACGCCTCACAGACATCGATAAGTCCTGCAACCATGAGCGCGTTGCGTCGCTGCAGCGGAATCGCCGTGTCGCACGCACCACATGTGAGTCCACGAATCGCGAAGAGCGCGTTGCTGCGGCGCCGAGTGGCGATGCGATCATAGCGGGACAGCAATCCGGCGCTGACACCGCTCGCCTTCTCGTTGCGTGCCTTGCGCGCCTCGTGCAGTTGCGCATTCAATCGCTCCTGCTCGGCGGCGATTTCGGCCCGCGCCGTTGCCTGCTCGGTTTCGAGCGATTCGGCGGCCGCACGATGCGCTTCCTGCGCCGACGTCATCTCGCCCAACCGACGCGCCATGCCCGCAAGTTCGCTCTCTTCCTCCGCCAGCACGCGACGCGCCATTTCCACCTGCGCCATCGCCGCCGTGGCTTCGCGCAGTTTCCGCGCCTGTTCCAGCGTGGCCAGATTCCGCTCATGCTTCTCGCGGTGATCCGTGATGCGTTCGTTCAGCGTACGATAGCGCTCGGTTTCACGCTCGATCGCCACGCGGGAGCGCTCCAATTCGTCGTGCGCCCGCTGACGCGCCCTGTCGAGGGAGGCAATGCGTGGAGCCATCGCCGCCAGCTCACCCTCGATAGCGCGGATCGCACCATCGTCTTCCTGCACCGCCAGCAACGCCACGAGTTCCGGCTGCACGCCTACCCTCCATTCGAAACGGAAAACGACAAGGACACCCTGCTCAACATAGCGCACGAACCGCCCATTGGACGAGAAGCACGCGCGGCGCTACCGGGGCTGGCGGCCCGATCCGCCCTGATGCAGCAGCGCCTGCCGTTCCCGTGCCAACCGGGTCTGCTTCTCCATCAGCGCGGGCTTCTCATCGGGAGCCGCCAACTTGATCTGCTCGCCGAGTTCCGAGATCTCCCGTCCCAGCTCACGCGCCTGGAGCTTTCGCATCGCAAACTCCACATCCGACGGCGCCTCCACCTGCGCGAGCAGTTGCTCCACGAGCAACAACACATCGGGCGCGAGCCCGTCCGTGACGCGATCCAGCTCCTCGTCGGGTCCATGCGCGAGCAGCGCACGGAACAGTGCCGCGTAGCGAGCGTCCGAAAACCCGTCAGGACCGAAGCGTTCCGCGATGCGCTCTGCCTCCGACCGCTGCCGCAGCATCACCCGCACGAGCTCGCGCTCGATGGGATCGTCCTGCGCCGCCCGTGGCGGCGACGCGGTGGCCAGCCACTCCGGGCCCGCTTGCCGTCCGCGCCCCTTCCACTGCCCCTTCGACACCCAGGCCCGCTTCGGTTCGAGGTTCGGTGCGTCGTCGGGCGGCGGACCCTGTGGCGTATGCGGCGGCTCGGGCTGCTCTGCTCGCATCAGCGCAGTGCGTGCCCGTGTAGCCGGCGCGGAGGGCTCATCGGCCTCGCGCTGCACGAGAGCCTTCTCGAGCGATGACGCTTCGGCGAGACGCGCGATGTACAAATCCCGGGTGATCGGATCCTTTGTGGCGCGGATCGTCGGGAGCAGCTTGTCCACCGCCCGACGGCGATGATGCAGGTCGGCGAACCATCCCTTTCGCGCCAGCAACTCCACTTGCACGTCGAAGAAGTCCATGGCATCCCGGAGTGCGCTCTCAAGCGCACCGGCGCCCTTCTTACGAACGAAGCTGTCGGGATCCTCTCCCTCGGGTAACGAAACGACACGTACGGCAGCGCCGTGACGCAGCAATTCCAGACCGGATCGAAACGTTGCCTTGAGCCCGGCCTCATCACTGTCGTACAACAGAAATACTTCCGGCGCATACCGAACAATCAGCGCGGCCTGTTCTTCCGTGAGTGCGGTGCCGAGGGGCGCGACAACTTCCTCGATGCCGCCGAGTGACACGCGAATGACGTCGAGATACCCCTCCACAACGAGCAGCCGCTGCGCTCGACGCGCCGCAGTGCGCGCACGCTGCATGCCGTACAGCACTCGCCGCTTCTGGTATACCGCCGACTCCGCCGAGTTGAGATACTTCGGCTGCTCGTCGCCAAACGCGCGTCCGCCAAACGCCACATGATGTCCGAGTTCATCCTGAATCGGAAACATCAGGCGACCGCGGAATCGCGGTCGTACGGTGTCATCGTCTTCACGAACCACGAGCAGGCCAGCCTCGCGCAGTCGATCATGATCGAAGCCCAGCGCGGACAGGTGCTTGAGCAGGAGATGTCCGTCACGCGGCGCAACGCCGATACCGAACTGCTCTATCGCCTGCTCGTCGAAGCCGCGGTTGGCAAGGTATGTCCGAGCATCGCGACCCATGCCTTCATCACGCAACTGAGTCGTAAAAAACTCGGCCGCGCCCGCCAACACCGACCAGTTCGGTTCGTTGGGATCGGGAGCGTGAGCACGCGTGGGCGTATCGATCACCTCGATGCCGACTTTCTCGCCGAGCAGCTTTACCGCGGCGGTGAAGTCGAGCCCAAGGCGCTTGCGCAGGAAGGTGATGACGTCGCCGCTCTCGTTGCAGACAAAGCAGTGGTATTGCCCACGCTTGGGCGACACCGAGAAGTTCGGATTCTTTCCCTGATGGAAGGGACACGGCCCGCGGAAATCCGTGCCAACACGCCTGAGCTTCACGAACTCGCCGATGACCTGCACGATGTCCGCCGCTTCCCGTACCCGCTCGACAACCTCGTCGCCGATCATCCCCCCCCCTACCGCAGCTCGGCGACGGTCACGCCCGCGCCGCCTTCGTTCCAACCACCAAGTCGATGCGTCGCAATGCGCGAATCACCGCGCAGCATCTCGCCGACGCGCTGCCGCAGCGCACCAGTGCCCTTGCCGTGAATGATTCGCATTTCCCGCAGGTCACCACGCACCGCGGCGTCGAGCGCCTGCGTCAGCGCGATCTCGAGCTCGTCCACCCGCATGCCGCGCAAGTCCACTTCGCGCAGCGGATCGACCTCGGGTACGTCGCCCATGATCGGCACGCGAACCGCGGGCGGTGGCGGCGCGGCGGTGCGTGTGAGGGTGGCAACGGGTACGGTGAGCGAGAGCGAACCCACGAGCACCCGCGCGTTTGCGCCTCGCACTTCTACCACGCTGCCCGCCTTGTCGCCGAGCGTGCCCACGAGCACGGCATCACCGGCGGCGATCGCACGCGCGTCCGCAGGCGCACGTCCGCCCGGTGAAGTGCCCGTGCGCGACGCGGCCGACGGTCTGGTGCGCGCGGCGCGTTCGTCCATCGTGGCCACCGCCTGCTGCTGACCAGCGGCTGCTTCCTCGATCGTGCGCCGTGCCTCGCGCGCCTTTGTCTCGATCGCGGCCGCATCGACATTGGCGTCCGCCGCAGCCGCCTTCACGGCCGCAATCGCGCGTTCGACTTCCGCGCGCGCTTCGAGCAGATACTTGCGCGCCTCGACGCGTGACGAGCGTTCGAGCTCCTTCTCCTTTTCCCGCGCCTTCTTTTCGCGGTCGCTGACCGTTGCAATTCGTGATTGGATGCGTCGCGATTCATGCTCTGCCTCCCGCTCACGATCGGCGAGTTGCGCCTCACGCGCTTCGACATCGGCGAGCAGCAGCGCGAGGTCGCGTTCGCCCGTGGGAAGCCGTGATTCCGCGACGAGCAGTACGTCGTCGGGCAGGTTGAGCCGTCGCGCAATGGAAATTCCATATGAGCGACCCGGTACGCCCTTGATGAGACGATACGTTGGTGCGAGCAGCGCGGCGTCGAACTGCAGCGACGCATTCACCACACCCGCCACCTCCGTCGCCAACAGCTTGAGCTGCCCGAGATGTGTCGTCGCAATCGTCATCGCGCCGCGACGTGTAAGCGTCTCCAGAATCGCGCCGCCGAGCGCTGCGCCTTCGGCGGGGTCCGTACCGGATCCCACTTCGTCCATGAGCACCAGGGAGTCTGCCGTTGCCAACCGCAGGATCTCGCCCTGATGCTTGAGATGTGCGCTGAACGTGCTGAGGCTCGCTTCGATGGACTGCTCGTCACCCACATCCGCAAAGACGTCATCGAATACGGGAAGGCGACTGCCGCCGGCGACGGGCACGGGCACGCCGCACTGTGCCATCATGGCCAGCAGTCCGATCGCCTTGAGCAGCACCGTCTTGCCCCCGGTGTTCGGGCCGGAGACGAGCAGCGTTCGCTCGGTCGCTTCGAGCTGCAGGGTAAACGGTACCACGTTGATTCCCTGCGCGAGCAGCAGCGGGTGACGGGCGTGCACGAACTCACAGCCGTCGGATGCGCTGCTGAACCCCACGTCGCCCGCGTGCACGTCGTGCGCATAGCGCGCGCGGGCCAGCAGTGCGTCGATGGCCACCATGGCTGCGTATGCCGCACGCATCGGCTCGTACAGCGGATGCAGCAGCGAAGTGAGATGGCGCAGGATGCGCTCGACCTCGCGCTGCTCGTCGATCTCGAGCTCGCGCAGCCGGTTGCCGAACTCCACGGCGGCCGGCGGTTCCACGAAGATCGTGGCGCCCGTGCCGGAGGTATCGTGCACCAGCCCGCCCACCACAACGCGCGCCTCTCGCCGAACCGGCATCACCCAGCGCCCATTGCGCATTGTGACGCTCGCGTCGCCGACTTGATGATGCGGTTCGAGCTTGCGCATCTCGCGTTCGAGCAAGCGGACAAGTTCGCCCTCGGCGCGCCGCAGCTCCTGCCGGATCTTGCGCAGTGCGGGGCTGCCGTCGTCCCGCACCTCGGCATCGTCACCGATTGCGCGACCGATCGCTTCCTCTTCGCTGCGTGCATCGATGAGCGCATCGGCAAACGGCGCCAGCACCGCGCGGGCCATGGCGTTCCGTCGAACGTCGCGAAGCGCATCGCGTGTGCGCCGGGACGAGCGCAGCAGCATGGCACC
Source organism: Gemmatimonadales bacterium (assembly GCA_038330215.1). Classification (GTDB taxonomy): domain Bacteria; phylum Gemmatimonadota; class Gemmatimonadetes; order Gemmatimonadales; family Gemmatimonadaceae; genus JAABRT01. The sequence goes on along the minus strand of JBBQNT010000007.1, from coordinate 33,778 downwards.
GTGCAGCAACTCGGGAGCGGTCCAACTCACCCCGTCGACGCGCAGTCGCGCGATCGCTGACGACAGTTCGGGAATCTGCTCGGGTGTCCAAGCGGGTTCGCCGCCGATGAGCGAGCGCATCGCCGCGACGCGGCGATGCTCGGCTTCGACCCAGCGGATGTCGGGAGACGGGAAGAGCGCGCGAACGGCGGCGGCTCCCGGATTCGAGTGCGCGCGCTGGCTGACGTGCAGGAGCACGCGGCCGAGTTCCAGGATTCCGAGCGCGTGGGCGTTCATGATCGCCTCCAGACCGCGATCGTCGAGGTGCTAACTGGCGGCCAGCGCTTCCTTGGCGATGGCGCTGATCTGACTGCCATCGGCTCGGCCCTTGAACTGCGGCATGACCCGCCCCATGATGGCGCCGATGTTGGTCGCCCCGCCAGCGATGGCGGCGCGCACAGCGTCCCGGATCTGCTCATCGCTGACCGCCGGGGGCAAGTACTGCTCGAGATGCGCCGCTTCCGACGCTTCACGGGCGGCGAGTTCCTCACGCCCGCCCGACACAAACATGGCCTGGGACTCCCGTCGCCGCTTGATGCCCTTGCGCACCACCTCGATGACGTCGTCATCGGTGAGGGGCTCCGGCTTCTCGAACTCCCGGTTGCGCAGGTCTGCAAGCACAGTGCCGAGCAGGAGCAAGGTATCTTTGGCCTGGGCGCGGCGCGCGGCGGTCAGGTCACCCTGAATGCGCGCAAAGAGCGGCGCGAGTTCGGCCACGGCGGCCGACCTCAGACGCGTGTACGACGGTTCTTGCGAATCGCGGCGTTCAGCTTACGCTTGCGGCGCTCGCTCGGCTTCTCATAGTGCCGATGCTTGCGCAGGTCGGACAGGATACCGGCCTTCTCGACCTTCTTCTTGAAGCGCTTGAGGGCGCGTTCGAAGTTCTCGTCCTCATGGATGATGATCTCCGACAAACCAAACTCTCCCGATGGGCCGTGGTGCGACGAGGCACGTCGCGTGTGCGCCAGATTGGCGCGAAAGTGATGTACGGACAGCCATGTAGCTTACCACGCCAGACCGGCAGGGTCAAGGCGCGCCGACGCCGAATGCGCCGTCGGGACGGTTAACCCGGGGGCCAGCCCATGGACCGGCCGCCCAGCACATGAAAATGCAGGTGGTGTACCGACTGGCCTCCGTCCGCCCCCGTATTCGCCACGACCCGGTAGCCCGCCTCGGCCAGCCCCTCCTGTTTCGCCACCTCGGCCGCGAGCGAGACGATCTGTCCCAGTTCTCCGGGATCGTCCGCGTCTGACAACGAGGCGATGTGGCGCCGGGGAATCACCAGGACGTGAACGGGCGCCTTGGGCGCGATGTCGCGAAAGGCGACCGCATGCGCGTTCTCGGCGATCAGGGACACCGGAATCGCGCCGGAGGCGATGCGACAGAACAGGCAGGAATCGGTCATGCGGGAAGAAAGCGCGAGAATCCGACGCTTCGCAAGCAGCCGGGGTTGCGCGAGCGGTCAAGCAGGCTGGTATGCGGGCACGAGTCCGTCGCACGGGATAGCTTGCAGGTTGTGCCGTATTGTCGCGGCACACATCGCTCTATGCATGTTTCGATGCCCAACTCGTTGCACGCCCCTCCGCATCCGGTCCGATGATTCCACACGTTCTCCGTTCTGCCTGCCTGCTGTGCCTGTGCGCAGTGCCGTCGCTTGCACAGCCCCGTGGCCAGACTCCGCCCCGAGCCACGCCGCCCGCCGGTGCGAGTGCCACATCGCCCGCTGCATCCCGCCCATCGCCCAGCGCCACCGACGGGTCGATTCGCTTTGCCATCGACACCATGATGCGCTCCACGGACAACGTGACGATCAAGGGTCGTTCCGTACCGTATCGAGTGACCATGGGCATGCAGCCGGTGTTCAGCGACGACAACAAGCCGATCGCGTCGCTCTTCTACACCTTCTACGAACGCACCGACGTGGGCAACAACAAGGCGACGCGCCCGCTCGTGATCTCGTTCAACGGTGGCCCAGGGTCCGCATCGGTGTGGATGCATATCGCGTACACCGGTCCGAAGATGCTGCGCATCGATGACGAAGGCTATCCGTTGCAGCCGTACGGCATTCAGGACAATCCGCACTCGATTCTCGACGTGGCTGACATCGTGTTCATCGATCCGGTCAACACCGGCTTCTCGCGGATCGTGGGCGACGCGCGCCGCGAACAGTTCTTCGGCGTGAACGAGGATATCGCCTATCTCGCCAAGTGGCTTGACCTCTTCGTGACGCGTCATGAACGCTGGACGTCGCCCAAGTACCTGATCGGTGAGAGCTACGGCACCACGCGCGTGGCCGGACTGGCGGGCCGCCTGCAGGGCTCCCACTGGATGTACCTGAACGGCGTCATTCTCGTGTCGCCGACGGGACTCGGCCTCGATCGAGCGGGGCCCGTCGCCAGCGCGCTGTACCTGCCGTATTACGCTGCGACCGCCTGGTATCACAAGGCGTTGCCGGCAGATCTGCAAGGCCGCGACCTCGAGGAGCTTCTCCCGGAAGTCGAGCAGTTCACACTCGATGAGCTCATCCCCGCGATGACGCGCGCCGGTTCACTCGATTCAGCAAAGCGCAGCGATCTCGTGCGTCGCTATGCGCGCTATGCCGGGCTCAAGGAAGGCGTGGTGGCGCAGTACAACATGGCGGTCCCGACATCGTTCTTCTGGAAGGAACTACTGCGCGATCAGGGTCTCACTGTCGGCCGCCTCGATTCGCGCTATCGCGGCCTTGACCGCGTGGACGCGGGCGCGTCGCCCGACTTCGATCCCGCCTTGACGTCGTGGAACCACGCGTTCGCGCCGGCGATCAATCACTATCTTCGCGAGCAGCTCGGCTATCGGACCGACCTGCAGTACTGGCTCTTCGGGCCGACGAACCCCTGGAATCGCAGTGGCGAGCGCACGGGCCAGCAGTTGCAGCAGGCGATGGCCGAAAATCCCTATCTGCGCGTTATGACGCAGTCGGGATACTTCGACGGCGGCACGGATTACTTCAACGCCAAGTACAACATGTGGGCGATGGATCCGACCGGACGCTTCCAGGACCGCATGGAGTTCAAGGCGTATCGCTCTGGCCACATGATGTATCTGCGCGCGGAGGATCTGTCCCGATCCAATGAAGACATTCGCCAGTTCATCATCAAGTCGACGCCACAGTCCGGCGCTCCGGCGCGGCGCTGAGTTCACGCGCGGAGCGCACGTAGATCCAGGCGTACGTCGGCCACCGTATGACACACATGCACCGCCTCGCGCTTCTCTCCCTCTCGCTGCTCGCGTTCGTCGCGATTGCCCCCGTGCACGGGCAAGAGATCGCGGCGACCGGCATCGAACGCGAACTGTCACAGCCGCGCTTCTGGCGCATCGTGTACGAGAACGACTTCTTCGGTGCGACCGACCGGTACTACACTCAGGGGATCTACCTGGAGGCGGTGCAACCTTCCCTCGCTCGATCGCCGCTTCGCCGCGTACTCGTTGTACCGGCGCGCAGCGCAATCCGATTCGGCGTGGCGTTCGCCGACGAGGGCTACACCGGCAGTGACCTCAAGGAAGCGGCCATCGTACCCGGCGATCATCCGTGGGCCGGCACGAAGCAGCTGCACGCGTTCGCCATCGCGACCGACACGACCCGTAACCGACGCATCACCAGCCAGCTCACCGTCGGAATTATCGGACAGGGCGCCGCGGGCCGGGAGATCCAGACCTTCATTCACGAACGCACCGGCAACACGATTCCGCAGGGCTGGCACAACCAGATCCGCAACGATGTGATTCTCAACTACTCCGTGGGCACTGAACAACGCCTCGTTGCAGCGGGACGCGCGATGGAACTCTGGAGTGCGGGCACGGCGCGCGTCGGCACCTATCAAACATCGCTCGCCTTCGCTGGCACGCTGCTGGCGGGACGCATCGGTCGCCTCTACGCGTACGCCACACCAGGCGTGAAGCTGGTTGGCTACGACGCCACCTTGCAGGGCGGGTTGTTCAATCGCCGCAGTCCGTACACCATCGCGACGGGCGACATCGCCCGCGCGGTGTACACGCAGCGACTCGGCGTGGTGTATCGCGGCGATCGGATTTCGATCGAGTTCTTCCGCGCGCTGACGAGCCCAGAGTTTGCCGGCGCCCGTTCGCACCGCACGGGAGGCGTGTCCATCGGCGTTGGTCGATGAAGAACACGCCACCCCGACCCCGCCTCGGCTACGGACGGATGCCCGCGTTCACGTCCGGCTCGGCATGACGCCACGGCTGTGGCGGAAGCGCGCGCTGACGCGGCCACACTTCATCGAGCGTGTCGCCGTCGTACAGCCGCCCGTTGCGCATGACCTGGTGCACGGTGTTCGAGTTGCGGATGTCGCTGAGAGGATTGCCGTCGAGGATCACGAGATCCGCCAGCTTGCCGGCTTCGATGCTGCCAAGGTCGCCGTCGAGGCCGAGCGCCTGCGCACCCATGATGGTGGCAACTCGCAGTGCGTCGTGATTGGAGAGTCCGCCGGCCTTCACGGTCCACAACTCCCAATGGTAGCCCAGGCCCTGCAGCTGTCCGTGACTACCGATGCCCGCGTTGCCACCGGCCTCGACCAGGTCGCGAATGAACGCGCCATGCCCCGTGAAGTTGTACTCGTCTTCCATGAACCAGCCACCGGGACCGGATGAACCTCCGGCCCCCGTGCCGCGGCGGCGCGTTTTCGAATCGAAGTCGTCGGCCGGCGTGAAGCGCCGCAGCTTCTCATCGGCATGCGGGTTCTCGCGCGTGTAGTAGTAGTTCTCCACCCACGGGCCACCGTAGGTCACGAGCAGCGTAGGTGTGGACACTGTGCCCGACGCCGTGAACAACTGTACGACATCGTCGAAGAGCGGCGAGATGGGCAGGTTGTGCTCCACGCCTGAGTATCCGTCGAGCGCCATCGTGACGTCGGTGTAGAACGCCAGCCCACCTTCCGTGGTGGGCATGAGCTGAAGTTCCCTGGCCGCCATCATGATCCACTGCCGCACCTGTCGGTTTCCCGCGCCGTACATCTTGATCGTCTTCGTGTCGTAGTACGCGCTGTAGCGGCGCAGCACGTTGCGCGCCTGCTCGAGTGAGCGAATGCGTTCCGCGGCAAAGACACCGGGACCGGTTGAGTAGATACGCGGACCGATCAACTCACCAGCGTCCACTCGGTCGGTATAACTGAGCACATCGGTTGTGCCGGTCTGCGGATCGCGTGTGGTCGTCACGCCATAGGCGAGGTTGGCGAGCAGTGCCCAGGGCTGCGTCGTGTGCACCAGCGGTGAATGACGGAAGTGCGCATGCGTATCGACAAAACCCGGCACGATCGTTCGCCCCGTCACGTCGATGACGCGCGCGTCGCTCGGCACGGTGACCGCTCCACGCGCGCCCACGGCGACGATACGATTGTTGCGCACCACGATGTCGGCATTCTCGATCACTTCCGTGCCACGCATCGTCACCGCACGCGCGCCGCGCAACACCACGACCCCCTGCGGAATATCGCGCGTTCCCGTGACGCGCACGCGTACCTCGACCGGCTTGTAGCGCGTGATGGTAGAATCGGCACGCGCTGAATCCGCGTTCGCGCGCGCGCGATCAAGATCATATGTCACCAGCGCGTTGCCGATTGACCAATGCACTCCGCGACCGTCGCGACGCCAAACCGGAAACTCCCCACCAATATCCGAGAGTTTGCGAACCGGCGTGGCCGCACTCTCGGGTATTGCCACCGACACCACTGGCGTCTCGCCTCCAATCAGTGGAACGGTGACCACATAGAAATCCGAACCGACGCGTGCCAGCGCCTGATCACCGATCGGTGCCATGCGAACACTGCTGGCGGCCGGCGGCGTTGTCTGGCCCGGCGCGCTCTGACCGGTCACGCGCACATGCGCGCGTTGATCGGTGCCATCCCAGCGGAATGACACCAAACCTTCGGCGCCGCTATACGCGTAGATGCGCTGCGAGTCGGCCGCGAAGTGCGGATCGGCGAGATCGCCCGCGGCGCGAATCATTCTGGTTGCGCTGCCGCCGGACGGTGCGTTTGCCGCAACGTACACGAAGCGCGCCGACTGCCCGCCACCAAAGCGCTGCAGCGTTTCCTGCAGTTCGCGCGCATCGGCCTGCATCGCGACGATGCGTGCGCCGTCGGGCGACCATGCGGTGGAGTAGTACGTCGCGATCTCACGCGTGAGTCGCACGGGGGTGCCACGTCCGTCGGCACGCATCTTGAAGAGGTGGCCGCCCTCGTTGCCCCACGTCGCATACGCGATCCACGCGCCGTCGGGGGACCACGCCGGATAGAACTCCCCATCGGCGCTGCCGGCAATGCGACGCGGTGTGCCCTCGGGCAGGTCCATCACCCACAAGTCACCCAGCGCCGAGAACGCCACGCGTGTACCATCGGGTGAAGATGCGACATCGCGAATCTGCCGCGCGATGAACGTGCTCGAGTCGTTGATCGCATACTGAAACTTGACTTCCGGACCGATGGCGATGTCGGCGGTGACGGTGAACGGAATCCTGGTGGCCGCGCTGCCATCCACCGGCACGCGCCAAATCTCACCACCGTAGCTGATGACAACCGCACGACTGTCGGGTGTGAAGCCGTAACCGGGCAGCGCGTCGGTCTCGGGACTTGCTTCCGTGTTGTCGCGCTGAATGGGGTACGCGAGCCAGCGCTCCGTTCCCGTGGCGAGCTCGCGAATGCGCAGGCCGGTTTGTGCGTCATGCCTCGATCCGTACGTCACCCACTTGCCGTCCGGGGATATGGCTGGACGGAATGCGGAACCGTAACGACTGGTCATCGTCGTGCGCGTGCCAAGCACGCGATCGTACGCCGCGAGTTGGTACGTGGGAAAGATCGTGTTGTACTGCGAGCTCCCTGAGCGCATGGCGAACCAGACGTGTCGTCCATCGGGCGTGAAGGTCGCGCCGATCGTCAGTTGTCCGGTCGGCTCGCGGATCAGCTGCACACCCGCCCCGCCGTCCACGTGATAGAGAAACAGCTTCGGCCCCCCGGTCACTGAACGCGTGACGGCGACATACTTGCCGTCGGGCGTCCACTCGGGAGACGCATACATGTCGTCGGTCGTTCGCGAGAGCTGTGTGCTGTCGCGGCCATCGGCGGACATGGTCCAGAGATTCTTCGCGCCATTGCGATCTGAAATGAATGCGATGCGCTGGCCGTCAGGGCTCCACGTCGGCATGTGATCGAACGCGAGGCCCTGGGAGATCCGCGTCGCGGCCCCGCCGCCAATCGGCAGTGTGTAGAGGTCGCCCAGCAGGTCGAACACGATGGTCTGACCATCCGGACTGACGTCCACCGACATCCACGAGCCTTTGCTCGTATTGAGGCGCAACGTGCGCGCGGCCTCGAGTGGCAGGGGCTTGCGCGCGGCGCTACGGGCAGCGGCTGGAGCGGCCGGCTCCTGCGTAGCGGCCGGCGACACCGTGAGCAAGAGCAGCGCGCCGACAGTGAACGCGCGACGGGCGGGGACAGACATCTCAGGCTCCTGGTGACGGCCAATCGATCAGCGGAAACCGCAATCACGACATCGTTCGTGCATCGCAGCGCATGCGCGAATGTGCACTGCGCGACGCGGTTATGCTACACGTGTCGCACGAGTCCCGCACGCAGGATTCCCAATGCCACCACCGCCGCCGTTTCGAAACGCAGGATCGACGAGCCGAGCGACACGGAGGCGAAACCCGCCTCATGCAACGCATGCAGTTCCTCAAGTTCGAATCCGCCTTCTGGCCCGACGGCAACAGTGACGGGCGCGGTCATCGCGTCCCCGCGTGGTGCGGCCATGGGTGCACCGGCAGCGTCCAGTACCAGTCGCGTGCCTTCCGGTGCCGCGTGCATGGCGCGATCGATCGTGGCCTCGGGAAAGAGCTGCGGCAGCCACGCACTGTGCGACTGCGCCATGGCACCCTGCATGCGCGCGCGCACCTTCGCCTGAAACGTGACGCCTTCGCCTCGCGGAGAGACGCTGCGCGATCGCTTCCACAACACCGGCCGCCAACTCGTGCAGCCGAGTTCCGCCGCCTTCTCCGCGAGCCAGAGCAGGCGGTCCCGATCTGCGACCGGCACCAGCAAGTGTACGGGGCTGGGCGGCGGCACCCTCTCCACATGCGTGACGTCAACCTGCGCTCCCTGTCGCGACAGGCGGACCAACGTTCCTTCGGCAACGACACCTTCACCGTTGCGCAACCCGACCAGCGCACCGATGTCGATGCGTCGCACCTTGAGATGACGTGCTTCATCCTCACCGAGCGAACACGTCGCACCAGCGACGATGGTCTCGTGAGTGACGAAGACCGCTAATCCCGCGCGATCGCCACGCTCCACCAGATGTCCTCCGCGTCCTCGGCGGTAATGCGCCACCCACCAGCGCCAAGCACGCGTAGCATGTGCGCGCGTTCCTCGGCGAGAATGCCGCTCAGGATCACCGCGCCGCCACGCTGGATGGAATCGGCGATAACGGGCAACATCTCCTCGAGTACACTCGAGATGATGTTCGCCAGCACGATCCGCACTGGCGCCACTAGTGGCAGCAGCGACATGGCGTCACCCTGGAACACATGTACGCGGTCGCTGACACGGTTGCGCTCCACATTCTCCTTCGCATTGGGGATGGCTTCTTCGTCGAGTTCGATCGCGTAGACGCGCGATGCCCCGAGCTTGGCGGCGGCAATGGCCAGCACGGCGCTGCCGGCGCCAAGGTCGGCCACCGTATCGCCGCGTCTGATGACGCCGCCGAGCAGTCGCATCACGCCACGCGTGGTCGCGTGCTCGCCGGTGCCGAACGCCATGCCGGGATCGATCACGATGGTCGTCGCGGGATCGTACTGATCGGCCAGCCAGGGCGGCGTCACCACAAGCGAGCCGACCTCGTGCGCGTCGAGGCTGGACTTCCATGCCTCGCTCCAATCGATGGGCGGCACGTCGGCGACAACGACGGTGCAGTTGGCGTCTGCGTTGAGCAGCGTGGCGCGAACACGATCGATGCTGGTGCCCGGCGGAAAGTGCGTCACCAGCTGGTCACCGTCTTCATGCACGCCTTGTGCTCCGGCGTCGAAGAAGGCCTGCATGAGCGCGTTGCGCGTGGTGTCGTCGGGCGCACCCGGTCTGGCGCGCACCGCCGTCCACGGCGTCTCAGGCACCGAGCGCCTCCTTCATCTTCGACCAGATGCTCTTCTCGCGCTGCGGCGGAGCGGTGCCCTGCATATCGGCAAGTTGCTTGAGCAGGGCGACCTCATCTTGCGTTGGCTCCTGCGGTGTCCACAGCTGCACACGTACGTGCAGGTCACCGGTGCCGGTCGCATTGACGCGCGGCAGGCCGCGTCCCCGCAGGTGAAACACCGTGCCGCTCTGCGTTCCTGCCGGTACGCGCAGCGACAGCTCACCGGTCACGCCCGGCACGGCGATGTCCGCGCCAAAGACGAGCTGCGGATAGGTGACCAGCGACTCGCAGAACAGGTCTTCGCCATCGCGTTCGAAGCGCTCGTCCTCGAGCACGTCGAACACCACGAGGATGTCGCCGCGAGGACCGCTGCGAGGTCCGACGTTGCCTGCCCCGCGCAGCGTCATGTACTGACCCGTCGCGACGCCGGCCGGCACCTGCACCTTCACGGTCTTCTCACCGCGCACACGTCCCTCACCGCGGCAATTACGGCACGGGCTCGCCACGACCACTCCTTCACCGGCACACGTGGGACACGGCGCAACGCTCACGAACTGACCGAAGAAGGAACGCTGCGCACGACGAACCTCGCCCGCGCCGTTGCAGGTGCCACACGTGGTGGGCTTGGAGCCCGGCTCCGCGCCGCTGCCTTCGCACTTGGCACACGGGTCGAGCACCTTGACGACCACGGTCTTCTCGACACCGGTCGCGACCTCGAGCAGGCTCAGTTGCACCGGCAACTTGAGATCGCTGCCGGCACGCGGACCACCGCCCCGACGGCCGCCGCCACCACCGAACATCTCGCCGAATCCGCCGAAGTCGCGCATGAAGATGTTGAGCGCCTCGGACAGGTCGACATGTTCGAAGCCACCCGCGCCGCCCGCACCGCGAAGCCCGGCCTCGCCGTAGCGATCATAGGCGGCGCGCTTCTGCGGATCACGAAGCACGTCGTACGCTTCCGTGATCGTCTTGAACCGTTCTTCGGCGTCCTTCGAACCGCCGTTGCGGTCGGGATGCCACTGCATCGCGAGTTTGCGGTAGGACTTCTTGATGTCGTCGTCCGACGCATCACGAGGCATCTCCAACGTCGCGTAAAAATCGGCCATGTTCGGTCCTGGAAATCCTAGCTGAGCAGCTCGGACATGAGCTGCGAAGTATGTGAGACGAGTGCAACGATCTTGTGGTACGGCATGCGTGTCGGTCCGATGACACCGATCACGCCCGACAACGAGCCCGCCTGATACTCCGCGGTCACCACGGTGAAGGCATCGAGTCCGGGATCGGCGTGTTCGTTGCCTATGGTGATGCTGAGACCCGACGAACCGGCCCGCGACTGCAATAACGTGGTGAGCTGTTGACGGCGTTCCGTGAGTTCGATGAGTTGCCGCATGCGTTCGCCGCTCGAGAACTCCGGCTGATCCGCCAGCAGGGACGCCTGCCCGAGCACGACCGAATCAGCCGGCTCGACGGCGCGCGCAAACACCTGCTCGCCTTCCTGCACGAAAATGTTGAGCAGCGCCGACGCGTTGATCGAGCCCGGCACATCACGCAGCCGCGCGCCGAGCGACGTGCGCACTTCATCGAGCGTGAGGCCACCGAGGCGCTCGTTGAGCACGATGGTGACTTCGACGAGCGCCTCATCGGCGATGGTGCCCGGCACCTCAACGAAGATCGTGCGCATTGAACCGCCGCCGAGCGTGAGCACCATTAGAATGCGCTCGGCCGACACGCGCACCAGTTCGATGCGTTGCAGCACCGCACGATCGAGGCGCGGCCCGAGCGCGATGCCAAGCTCCTGCGTGAGCACGCCCAGCGATTGCGCCGCGCAGCGAAGGATGGCCTCGATTGCCGACCCGCCGGCCGTGAGCTGCGCTGCGAGATGATCGCGCTCGTGCGCCGTGACGGACTCGACGCGCATGAGCGAGTCGACGTACACCCGGTACGCCTTGTCGGTGGGAATGCGTCCGGCCGACGTGTGCGGATGATAGAGAAACCCCTTTTCTTCGAGGTCGCTCATCGTGTTGCGAATCGTCGCCGGCGACACGCCGAGATCGAAGCGACGTGACAACACGCGCGACCCGGCAGGCTCGGCCGTGGCGACGTACGCCTGAATCACGGCTTCGAGCACCTGACGTTCCCGATCGCTCAGTTCTGCAAATGCCATAACCCTAAGTGTACTAAGGACTTCGATGCGTTGTCAACGCCGCCGAGAGGGCGTCCAGTCGGAGCCACCCCATGGGTGTACACCGCAGCACGCCATCCGCGCTCACGGTCACCCAGCCGGCCTCCTCCCACGGACGCACCAACGCCCGTTCAGCATCACGCAGCCGAAGCCCGGACGAGGTTCGCAGCCCCAGATACACCGCCTCGGCCTCGCGATTGGCCACCGTCAACCGCTCTGCGCCCCCCAGGGGGTCGCGCCCTTGATCGACCTCGTCCTGCCAGGCGGCGTAGGCCGACACATTCCATCGACGTTCGTTGCCGTCGTAGCCGTGCGCGGATGGGCCCAATCCGAGGTACGGCACGCCCCGCCAATAGGCCGAGTTGTGGCGCGCGTGGTGTCCCGGACGACCGTAGTTGGACACCTCGTAGTGCTCGAATCCCGCCGCGGCCAACGCCTCGTGCGCGTAGAGAAAGTCCGCCTCGTACGTGGTATCGGGCGCTTCGGTCGTCTCACCGCGCGCCACCCAGCGTCCCAGCGGCGTGCCCTGCTCGATGGTGAGCCCGTACAGCGAGACGTGCGTGGGTGCAAGCGCGAGCGCCTGCTGCACGTCGGCCCGCCAATCGCGCCGAAGCTCGCTCGGCACGGCAAAGATCAGGTCCACCGAGATGTCGCGCAGCCCTGCGGCGCGCAGCACATCCATGGCTCGCGGTACCGCCGAGGCGTCGTGGGCGCGATGCATCCAGTGCAGCACGGTGTCGTTGAACGATTGCACGCCCAGCGAGATGCGCGAGACGCCGGCCGATAACCACGCGTCGGCATCTTGCGCCGTGACATCCTCCGGATTGACCTCGATCGTGATCTCGGCGCCGGGAACTGGCGGAAAGTGCGTGCGCAGCGTGTCCAGCAGCACACGCACTCCTTGGCCGCCAAGTCGCGACGGCGTACCGCCGCCCAGGTAGATCGACTCGACGGGGGCCTGACCCGAAGCGAATGCGCCACCGAGTTCGCGTGCGTCAATTTCCCGTGCGATGCCGCGAACGTAGTCCTGCACCGGCACCGACTTGCGCACAGCGATCGCAAAGTCGCAGTAACTGCAGCGTCTCGCACAGAACGGGACATGCACGTACACGTGCGCGAAGGGCTGATCCGGATTCTTCGCGATGCGCGTCATGCGCGGTACGTCAGACGGATGACGTGATCAACGGCCGCACACAGCCCGTCACGTCGATGTCGATGAGTCCATGCAGTTCGAGGGCCGAGAGCGCGATGTTGGCGCGCCGGAGATCCAGGTTCGCGCGCCCTGCCAGCACCGACACATCCGCTGATCCGCGCTGAAGTGCATCCCAGCACGCTGCGGCATCACCTTCCAGCATGGGCGCGTGGGAGCTGGCCCCATGAATGCCCAGTTCCGCCAGCAGGTCCTCCGGCGAACAGATGACCTGCGCCCCATCGCGAATGAGCGCGTTCGATCCCACACATTCCGGCGAATGCACAGCGCCCGGCACCGCGCATACCGTGCGGTCGAGTTCCTGCGCGACACGTGCAGTGATCAACGCGCCGCTTTGCCGACCCGCCTCCACGACCACCGTGACCTCGGCCAGCGCTGCGATGAGCCGGTTGCGCTGCGGGAACGTGCCGGCATGTCCGCGCTCACCGGGCGGCACTTCACTCAGCAACAGGCCTTCGTTCGCGATGCGATCCTGCAGGGCGCGGTGTCTCGGTGGGTAGGGCACGTCGAGACCGGTGCCAAGTACCGCGATCGTGCTGCCCTGCGCATCGAGGGCGCCTTGATGCGCGGCGCCGTCAATACCACGGGCGAGTCCGCTCACGACGGCAACGCCGTTACGCGCGCACGCGACAGCCAGTTCGTGTGCGAAGCGCAAGCCGCCCGGCGACGCGGCGCGTGTGCCGACAATCGCGACGCTGCGCTGACGCGCGAGCGCCGGCGCGCCCGCCATCCATATCAGCGGCGGAGCCGAGCGCAGCGCGCCGAACGCCACGGGATAGCGGTCATCACACGGCAATACACACACGGCGCCGCACGATGCCCCCCGCGCGAGGTAGGCATTGGCTCGCGTTCGCACGGCTGCGACCTGTTCCTCGGCGAACGCCGACAACGCCCGCTGCACACTGCCGCTGTCCGTCACGCGTCGCCGATGCTCCGTTAGACCGACGCCCGGCAGCAGCGACAACGCGAGCGCGTCCCTCGTGAGCGTGTGCACGATGTCAGGGCAGCATGATTTCCGTGCGTGACGGCTTCGCTGCCTTCGCCTCCGCCTCGGCTTTCTTGAGCGCCAACAGTTGGCGCCACCACGCATCGATCAGCGCGTCGAGACCAAGCCTGCCGGGTGCGCTGATCGCATACTTGCCGAACGCACCGGGCGCGTTGATCTCCGGGACGTACAGTTCGCCCAGCAGGTCGCACTTGGTGAAGACGACGCAGTGCGGCTTCTCAGCAAGTTCGGCGGAATACTCCCGAACCTCGTGTCGCAGCTGATCGAACTCCGCCTGCCAGTCTTCCGATTCACTGGAGATCATGAACGCCAATACACGAGTGCGCTCGATGTGTCGCAGGAACTGCAGGCCCAGTCCCTTGCCTTCGTGCGCCCCTTCGATGATGCCTGGAATGTCGGCAACCACGAACGTGCGGTGATCACTGAGCGGCACCACGCCGAGGTTTGGCGACAGCGTGGTGAATGGATAGTTGGCGATCTTGGGTCGCGCTGCGGACACCACGGACAAGAGCGTGCTCTTGCCGGCGTTTGGTTGACCGACCAGCCCGATGTCGGCGATGAGCTTGAGTTCAAACTCGAGCACGCGGCGAACACCTTCTTCACCGGGCTGCCACTTGCGTGGCGCCTGCTGCGTGGCCGTCACGAAGAACGCGTTGCCTTTTCCGCCACGACCGCCTTTGGCGAGGATGTGTTCCTCCCCATCGGCGAGCACCTCAACGACAAACTCGCCCGTCTCCTGATCGCGCACGATCGTGCCCGGTGGCACCGGGAGGATGACATCCTTGCCGGAGCGGCCGGTCATGTTGGAGCCCATGCCGTGATCTCCGCGCTCGGCGACCCACGCGTCGCGATAGGTGAAGTCGAGCAGCGTGGCGAGATTGCTGTCGCCCCTGACGATCACGTCGCCGCCTCGGCCGCCATCTCCACCATCGGGACCGCCCATGGGATAGTATTTCTCGCGACGGAACGAACAGGCGCCCGATCCTCCGGTGCCTGCTTCGACCTTCACGACGACGCGATCAATGAACATGTGCTATTTCCCTTGCACGCGGGCCCACAGCCCGACGTAACGTTTGACATCATCAGCATCCAGCAGATCCGCGATCGCGAGCAGCGCCGCATCGACTTGCGCCGGCGACGCGCCCGCGTGAATCGCGCCGTGCAGGTGCGAGTGCAACTGTCGGTCCTGTCGCGCGATCGCGCAGGCCGCCACGACACATAATTCGCGCCGGGCCAGGTCGAGTTGCGGACGACCCAGCACTTTTCCGTACCCTTCCACGATCATCCACGCATCGAGCGCGGGGTGCAACGCCTGAATGTTGTGCCGCAGCCGATCGTAGAACGGACCGTACACCGCTGCACAGGTGGCCTCGCCGCGCGCCGTGAGCGACGCCGCATTGAGCTCCGTGCCTTCGTCGGATGCCGGCGCCGGCCTCCCCGAGAGGCGTCGCCATTCGCGCGCCGCATTGAGCGAACGCGGGAATCCGGCAAAGAGATACGTCTGCAGGATCACTTCTTCGACCCAGACCGGATTCAGCTCCGAGGTCACCGCCGCTGACAGCACATCGCGCGTCTGCTGCTCCGTGCCACCGGCGAGCAATGCGGAAAGTCGCACCAGCTGAATCGTAACCACGTCGAGCCGCTCCGGATGATCTGCGAGCGACGTAGCGATGATAGCTGCGACGTCGCCCGGGTGCGTCACCGAAGCATTGCCGTCGGTGTCATTGTGCGGCGCAACGGGCTCAGTCATGCATCAGCACCTCATGACCGGGAACGAAGATCCGTCCCACCACTTCATTGCGCGTGTTGAGGATCGGCCGCAACGCGATCGACGCCAGTTGCTCGGGCAAGCGCGAAGGCAGCGCCCCCAACGCCTGCAGACAGGCCAGCACCGCTGGATACTGCGCACGCGGCGCGCCGTCTTCCACTTTGATCGCAATGCCAATGCCTTGGTCGATCAGCCCGACAGAATGCACGCCCTCGGCGCCGACCTTGGCAATGATTCGCCCTTCGCCCGCGCGCATCAGCAGCGTGTCGAATCGATCGGTGCCGCCCACGAGATGGGGGTGCGTGGTCATGGCGCGCACGACCCGCGAGGGCGCTTCATCTCCGGCTTTCGCCGCCTGCGACAGCCGAGCGTACGCCAGTGCCATGTTGTGGAGCGGCAGGGAAAACACCGTCACTCCGCAGCCGTCGACACCACGCGCAATCCCGGACGTATCGAGCCCCGACCACTGCGCCACGGTGTGCCACGCCTGCTCTTGCACCGGATGCGACGCCTGTTGGTATCCCGAGGTGGGCCAGCCGCGCTGCACGGCGTGGGCGAGCATGGCGGAATGCTTGCCGGAGCAGTTCGAATGCACACGTGTAGGTTCTGCATGTGCTGCACGCAGGATTGCTGCGCCTCGCGCCGACAACGGCTCGTGCGGAGCGCACGCCAAGTCCGTGGCAGTCAGTCCAACGCGCGCCAGCATGCGCTCCGCGATGGCCACATGCTCCGGCTCGCTGCCGTGCGATGCGCAGGCAAGGGCCAGTTCCTCCTCACCCCAGCCCAGCGCGTCGAAGCTGCCATCGAGCAGCATCGGCAGCACCTGAAACGGTTTGGCGCATGATCGCCACCAGGTGAGCAGTTCCGGATCGCGCGCCTGTGCGATACGCGTGCCATCGGCGCGCACAACGGCCGCGTGCACACGATGGCGCGACTCAACGTGGCCCGCGCGCGTGACGACGACATCGAGCGTCAACGACTCCGGCGCGCGCACCGGGTCGGGTGAGACGGGATCCGCGGACGTCGGCGTCGGCGGCGTGGGGACAAGGGTGTCGGACATAGTGCTGAAAGCTAACCGCCCGCAGCCTGCCTCCGTCGTGGCTTGCGTGCTATCGCCTCGCCGCAATCACCACGCCGGCCAGCACCACCACTCCACAGAGCACGGTGCCCACGCCCGGCACTTCCCCGATGAACGGGAGCGCCGCCGCCAGCAGCGTGGCACCGATCGGTTCGCCGAGCACCGTCAGGTTTACGATGTAGGCCGGCAGGCGCCCCAGCGCCCAGTTCATGCCGGTGTGCCCGAGCAGCATCGGACCCACCGCCAGACCCACGAAAATCGCCATCTCCTGCGGGGGCTGCGGCCAGAGTGACGCGCCGGCGGGCACTGCCAGCAGGAGCAACGTGACCAGCGCGGCACCGTATGCGAGCAGCACGTACCCCCACGTGTCGAGCACCTGCCGAACCGACCGACCGAGCAGGTAATAGCCGGCTGCCGTGACCGCTCCGACGACCGCCAGCGCGTCGCCAAGGAGTGCGTTGGACCCCGCTTGCGTACCACCCGCTGGCGCGTCTACCCACGCCAAGGCGATCGCGCCCGCCATGGCCAGCAGTATGCCCGCCCATTGTCGTCCGGACGGTCGCTCCCCGAGAAACCGTGCAGAAAAAACCGCGATGATGACCGGCTGCAGGTTCACCAGCGTGACCGACGCGGCGACGCTGGTGTAGCGCAGCGATGCGTTCCAGCTCCAGAAATGCAGCGCGAGCAAGACGCCGGCCAGCAGCGACGCGATCACCAGCCGTCGGTCGAGCGTGCGGTAGGCGCGGAAGCTGCCCTGGCGCCAGCCGAGTAGCACGATCGGAATGAGCGAGAACGCGAGGCGCCACGCAGCAATTGCGATGGGGTGCGCATCGCTCAACCGGATGAGCGGCGCGGCCAGGGAGATGCCGAGCAGGGCGCCGGTCAGCACAAGGAGCGGTGGTGGGGATCGCACGCGAACATGATGTGCGGGCGCGAGTCGCGGCGCTACCTTTCACCTCCATGAATCCTGCTTCGACCCCTGGTGTCGCGTCCACCTCCACCGATCGAGCCGCGGACGGTTATAGGCCGCCGCTGATCGCGAGGGAGCGCCTCGTTGCACTGCTCCATGCTGCGTCCACGCAGCACGTGTGCATCGTGGGTGATGCCATGCTCGATTTGTACCTGCGCGGCGACGTGGATCGCATCTCGCCCGAGGCTCCCGTGCCCGTCGTGCGTGTACGCGAGCGTCGACAGGCCCTGGGAGGCGCGGCCAACGTTGCGCACAACGTGGCGGCGCTAGGCGCCGGATGCGACCTGGTGGCGGTGGTTGGACGTGACGCCGCCGGTGAAACGCTGCGCTCCATGCTCAAAGAGGGCGGTATGGAATCGCGTTCACTCGTGCCGGTTTCGCGACCCACCACCACGAAGACCCGTGTCATGGCGCGCGCTCAGCAGCTCGTGCGCTTCGACGAAGAGGACGACGCGGACCTTGAGCACGAAGACGTCGCTCGCGTGCTGTCGACCATCGAGGCTGCGATGCCCCACGCGACCGCGCTGGTGTTCGAAGACTACAACAAGGGCGTGCTCGTTCCCGCCGTCATCGAGGGCGCGGTCGCGCTGGCGCAGGCGCGTGGCATTCCCATCATCGTGGACCCGAAGTACCGGAACTTCTTTGCATATCGCGGCGCCACCGTCTTCAAGCCGAATCGGCGTGAACTCGAGAGCGCGCTCGGCGCCGCTGTGGATCTGGAGCAACCAGAAGCGTTGCCGGCCACCTTTGCGCGGCTCGGCGTCGAATATCTGTTGCTCACGCTCGGTGAACGCGGCATGGCGCTCGTGGACGCATCGGGTGCGGTGCATCGTGTGCCGACCACCGCCCGGGAGGTGTATGATGTCGTCGGCGCAGGCGACACGGTCACGGCGTATCTTGCCGCGATGCTGGGCGCGGGTGCGAGCGCGTTCGAGGCGGCCGTGATCGCGAACTATGCAGCCGGCGTCGAAGTGGGCAAGCTCGGCGCGGCAACCGTGGACGCCGATGAAGTACTGGCGGCGTTTGATCTCCATACGGGAGATGGTGCATGATCGCAGTATCGGGAATCGAGCGACGCGGGTGGCGGTATGCCGCACTGGGCACGGCGCTGGCGGTCGGGCTGTCGCTAGTGCCGATCGCATCGATTCACGCCCAGTCCTACGATCCGCTCGCCGAAGGTTTTTCGGTGCATGTACAGGCCGGATTTGCCTGGGCGACGCAGCATGGCGTCGAACCCGTCGTCGATGGCACGACATTCGCTCGGCGGAGCTTTCCAAACTACTCGCTGCGCGTCAGCCGCCTGCTCGCAGGTCGGGTGAGTGGCTACATGGAAGCCGCCCTCGCGCAACGCGGCGGTGAGATTCGTCAGCCGGGTTTGACTCCTGTGCGCCTGCGTTCACGGTGGTACGACGCAGGGCTCGGAGTGAATCTTGCCGCGCGCTGCATCCATCAATTGTGCCCGTCGCTGGATGCGGGCGCGGTGCTCGGTTTTCATCGCGAGACCGTGGCCTCGGATGTGCGAACGGGACAGCTGGTGGGCGCCCTGGAGGCGCAGCCGACCGAGACGGCCGCCGTATTCGGCGTTCGTGTGGCCTCGGCGCGATTTCGCGGCATCGCAGCGGTGATACGGCATCACGAAGGGCTGACCGATTGGCCTGACGATGGATCGAAGGGTCGCAACCGCGCCCTCACATTCATGCTTAGCCTGCCGCTCGGCCGCTGATCAGCAGCTGATCGACTTGTTCTCGCGATGCGAGCCGCGCAGTATGTTGGAGTTCCGGGGCGCCCGCGTCCCGACGGGGGTGTAGCTCAGGTGGTTAGAGCGCCGGTCTCATAAACTGGAAGGCGTGGGTTCGAGCCCCACCGCCCCCATTCGTCTTGCGGTGCCGCGGATGTCAGCTGGCGGTCTCGCCACCTTCGTTCTCCATTGTCGTCTATTCGCATGGCTCGACCGCAGAGTGTTCCCCGCCGTATCGTTGTCACCGGCTTTGGTGCCGTCACCCCGCTCGGCCTGACTGCCGGTGCGTCGTGGGACGCCGCGGTGCAAGGCATCAGTGGCGCAGCCACCATCACGCGCTTCGACGCGTCCGGTCACACCACGACGTTCGCGTGTGAGCTCAAGGGCTTCGATCCGCTCCAGTACGTGGACCGCAAGCTTGCTCGGCGCATGGACGTGTTTTCTCACTACGCCGTCGCCGCCGCGAACGAAGCCCTCGCGCACGCCAAGCTTGACACTACCACGCTCACCGATGCGCAGCGCGCCCGCATCGGCGTAATCATCGGCAGTGGGCAGGGCGGCATGGAGACCTTCCAGAACCAGGCGATCACCTGGCGTACGAGTGGACCGGGGCGGCTGTCGCCCTTCTTCGTGCCGATGATCATCTGTGACATCGCCGGCGCATGGGTGGCCATGGAGCACGGTTTGCGCGGACCCAATCATGCGGTGGTCTCGGCGTGCGCGACCGGCAACGATTGCATCATGAGTGCGCTCGACTCCCTGCGCGCCGGCCGAGCGGACATCATGCTGGCGGGCGGCGCGGAATGCGCGATCACACCGCTTGGCGTGGGCGGCTTTGGTGCGGCGCGTGCGCTTTCCACGCGCAACGACGAACCCACGCGCGCCAGCCGGCCATTCGATATTGATCGCGACGGCTTTGTCATCGGTGAAGGCGCGGGAGTGCTCGTGCTGGAGACACTCGAATCGGCCGAATCGCGTGGTGCCACGATCTACGCGGAAGTGCTGGCCGTGGGTGCTGCTTGCGACGCATATCATCTCACCGCACCGCATCCGGACGGCGTTGGCGCGCGCCTCGCAATGGAAGGTGCGTTCCGGGAGGCCGGCATTTCCCCGACGGACGTGGACACGATCAACATGCACGCCACGAGCACGGGACTTGGCGACGTGGCCGAATGCAGCGCGGTGCGCGCCGTGTTCGGCGATCATGCGGACGTGCTCACGGCAACGGCGACCAAGAGCATGACGGGACACATGCTCGGCGCGGCAGGCGCGGTGGAAGCGATCTTCTCGGTGCAGAGCATCGTGCACGATATCGTGCCGCCCGTGATCAATCTCGAGAACCGCGACCCCGCCTGCACCGTTCGTGTGGCGGCAAACAAGGCCGAACACCGTCCGGTGCGTGTGGCCGTGAGCAATGCATTCGGTTTTGGCGGTCACAATACCGCGGCCGTTTTCGCGGCTCGCGAAGTGGGCGACGCGCTGTAGTTACGGCAGCCGAGACTCGCCCGTGCGCGGATCGAAGGCGCCGCCTGCCGGTAGCACGTGCATGCGCATGTTGCTCGCGCCAAGCACGCGCGCGTTGGCCGGCGTGGTAGCAGCTCGGCGAGCGTCATAGATCACCACCACGCTCTCACCCGACACGCGCCAGGTGCCGTCAGGCTCGACGACCAGCGCCGTGGACTCATCGATGCCCGCGCCAAGATGCGGCGGGGCTTCGAGCACCAGACTGATCAGTCGGTTGTGCCTCTTGCGGCGCACGAAGTGCTGGTCGATGACCACGTCGTTCAGGTACGCGAAACCGTTGCTGGTCACGACGTTGTCGCGATTGATCGTGATATACGCGTCGCTGCTGTCGCGCGGCGGACGATCGCCACCGTATTTCGCCTCCCGTCCCGTGATCATGCGATTCGACAGCACGGCTGCACCTGCACTCGTTCCCCCCACCACCGCACCAGCCGCATGACGCGCCTTGATCGCGCGTTCCAGCGCCGTGCCGCGGAGCACGTCGGCAAGCCGATTCTGGTCGCCGCCACCGAACCAGATGCCGGTGATGCCATCGAGCAGCCGAACGATGCTATCGACGTCCGCCTGCTCACGCGTCACCCACACATTACTCGCCTTCGCGCCGAGCGCCCGCAGGTCGTTGGCCTTTGCCTCGCCGCTGCGTTCACCGCTGGCCGATGCCATCGCCATCACCACGATGCGCGCCGTGTCGCCGCCGGCGAGCGCGACGAACTCGCGCACCATCGCGTCCGTCTGCGGTCCGCCCCCCACGATATACAGCGGTCCCGCCTGCGCACCAGACGCGGCCACGGGCGCAAGAACGGCGGATACCAAGGTCAGCAAAGCGAACAGGAGAGGGCGCATTACGATAACTTGCAGAAGGTTGTTGGTTTTGGTGAGGGGTCGCGCAAGCGGACCACTCCATTCTTGCCAGAGGTATCTCGTGACGCGTTCCCGATTCCCCCGCATACTGCTGCTACTCGCGAGTCCGATCGCACTGTTCCTGCTGCCGACGCTGAGCGGACTTCTTGCCGACTGGTGGTGGTTTCAGGAAGTGGGATACGAGGTCGTGTTCACGAAGACCCTCGTGACCAAGGTCGCGCTCTTTTTTACGGCCGGACTGATCGCAGCGCTGGTGTTCGGCGGGAATCTGGCCTTTGCCCAGCGCGGCGCGCTGCCCGAGCCAGTGCTGGTGAAGCTCGGCGACGCCACGCAAACCGTCGACCTGACAAGCATACTCCGGCGGTTCACGCGGCCGATCACCATCGTACTGAGCCTCATGATCGCGCTTGGCGCGATGTCGATGTGGGATACGGTCCTGCTCTTCATCAGCCGCACGACGTTCGGCACTGTCGATCCGATTTTCTCGCGGGATATCGGATGGTATGTCTTCTCGCTGCCGGCGCTGAGCGCGCTGATCGGCGTGTTGCGCAGCCTGGTGACGTTGAGCCTGTTCCTGCTGATCCCGCTCTACTTCTTTCGCGGCGATGTGGTCCTGTTGCCGCGGGGGCTGCGCATCGAGCCCACGGCGGGCCGCCATCTGGGCCTGCTGCTGGCGCTCTGGTTCGTGCTGGGCGCGGCGGCGCTCTGGTTCGTCGACTCGTCCAACCTGCTCTATTCGGGCACCGGGCCGCTGGTTGGTGCGAGTTACGCCGACATTCATGCGTCACTACCCGCGATCCGGATCTCCGCAATCGTTGCGATGATCGCAGCGGGGCTGGCGCTCTTCGGTGCCTTTCGCGGACAGCTCGGCTGGTATGCATTTCTGGGCGTTGCCGGCTACGCGCTGGTGGGTGTGCTCGGCCGGGGCGTGGTGCCTTCGCTCGTGCAGAAGTTCGTGGTCGCGCCGACTGAGCTGACGCGTGAGACTCCATTTCTCGCCCATCACATCGATGCCACGCGACGCGCGTGGTCGATCGACAGCGTCGAGGTGCGGGAACTCGCCGGCGAAACCCGGCTGACACTTGCCGACATTCGCGCGAACGGACCCACCATCGACAATGTGCGCCTGTGGGACCGGGCGCCGCTGCTGCGCACGTTCAAGCAGCTTCAGGAGATTCGTACGTATTACGACTTCGTGTCGGTGGACGACGATCGCTATTGGATCGACGGCAAATACCGTCAGGTACTGCTCTCACCGCGTGAGTTGAACACGGCGTCGCTCCCCACGCGCACGTTCATCAACGAGCATCTAACCTTCACGCACGGCATGGGGCTCACCATGAGTCCCGTCAATGAAGTCACGACACAGGGCCTGCCCGTACTTTTCGTGCAGGATCTGCCCCCGCGCACCACGGGCTCGCTCAAGGTCACGCGCCCGCAGATGTACTTCGGCGAGCTGACGAACTCGTTCGTGTTCGTGAACACCCGGCAGCAGGAGTTCGACTTTCCCTCGGGCGAGGCGAACGTATTCCGTGCGTACACCGGCTCGGGTGGCGTCGCCGTTGGCGGACTGCTGCGCCGATCGCTGCTGGCCCTGCACTTCGCGTCGAGCAAGGTGCTGCTGTCCGGCGACATCACGAGCGAGTCGCGCGTGCTCTACCACCGCAACATCGACGAACGGGTGCGCAAGGCCCTGCCCTTCCTCACACTTGACCGCGACCCGTACATGGTCGTCGCGGACGATGGCACCCTGCACTGGATTCAGGACGCGTTCACGACCACCGCGCTCTATCCCTATTCGTATCGCGCGTCCGACGGCACGAGCTACATGCGCAACAGCGTGAAGATCGTGATCGACGCGTACAACGGGTCCATCAAGGCGTATATGGCGCTGCCGAACGATCCCATCATCCAGGCCTGGAACGCGGTCTACCCGGGCATCTTCCTGCCGATGCACGCGATGCCCGCGGACCTGGCCTCGCACATTCGGTACCCCGACGATCTGTTCCGTGCGCAGACGGCACTGTACACCACGTATCACATGGACACGCCGGCAAGGTTCTACAACCGCGAGGATCAGTGGCAGATCCCGGTGATCGACCGCACCGACGGCTCCGTGCCGTTCATGCGGCATATCATCATGCGCCTGCCCGATGAGCCGATCGCCGAGTTCATCTACATGGCGCCCTTCACACCGCGCGGCAAGGACAACCTCGCCGCCTGGATGGTCGCGCGAAACGACGGGGAACACTACGGCAAGCTTCGCGTGTACCAGTTTCCCCGGCAAAGCCTGGTGTTCGGTCCGCGCCAGATCGAGAATCGCATCAGTCAGGACACGGAGATCTCGCGACAGATCTCCCTCTGGGATCAGCGCGGCTCGGAGGTGATCCGGGGTGACCTGCTCGTGATTCCGATTGAAGCAGCACTGTTGTACGTGCAGCCGATCTACCTGCAGGCGGAGGGGGGTCGCATTCCGGAGCTCAAGCGCGTGGTGATCGCGTACCAGAATCAGGTCGTCATGCGGGAGACGCTCGACGCGGCACTGGCAGCGCTGTTCGGTGGAAGTGCCGATACGCCGGCCAGCACAACGATTGACGTTGGGGCAGACGTGATCGACGCGGCACCAATCGCGGTGGACGCGGAGATGGCGTCACTCATCGCTGATGCACGCCGTCGCTATCAGGCAGCAATCGACGCACAGCGCGAAGGGGACTGGACGCGGTACGGTGAAGAGATTCGAGCGCTGGGCGGCGTGCTCGAACGCCTGGAAGCCATGCGGGCTGCTATTCCGTCGGGGCCGGCTCAGGCGCCGACGCCCAGTGGTACGCCTTGAGCTTCCGACGGCAACGTCCGCACATCGGCACCCCGTGTTTCCCAGTCGCAGGATTGGTGGCACAGCGCGAAAATGCATTCGTCCGAACGCGCGCGTCAGACCACTGGCGCCGGATGTGTGCCCCGTTTACTCTACGAGTCTGCCGGGCCTCCCCGGCAGATGGGCGTGTAGCTCAGCTGGTTAGAGCGCTGCTTTCACACAGCAGAGGTCCGGGGTTCGAGTCCCTGCACGCCCACTCGAAAAATCGCAGTTTGGCAACACGTTGACCCAGCGCGGGTGGATGCTTCGGCTATCCGCCCGCGCTCGTCATTTCCACGCCGGCCTGCCGAAGGCGGCCGGCCAGCACTTCGTCCATGCGTACGGTCACGAGCAGGTCCGAGCCGTCGGCCTTCTGGTCGAGCACTTCGCCGTCCCGGTGCAGCGAGGCCAGCACCGCACCTTGATGCGCGGCAACGCGCACTTCGACCAGCGGACGCAGGCGGCGGATGCAGCGCACAAGCTCGGCGCGCAGCGGCTCGAGTCCGCCCGGTTCGTGTGCCGACACGAAGAGCGCATCGGGAACAAGGTTGTGCACCCGCTCTTCGAACCCCTCCGCTTCTTCCTTCGGCAGCAGATCCATCTTGTTGCACACCAGGCGGACCGGTCGCGACTGCAGCCCGAGTTCCGCCAACACGTCGTCCACCACGTCGCGATGCTCTTCCCATGCGGAGTGACTCACGTCCACGACGTGCAGCAGCAGGTCGGCTTCACGCGCTTCGGCGAGCGTTGCACGAAACGATGCCACGAGATGATGGGGCAGCTTGCGAATGAACCCGACCGTGTCGGTGAGCAGCACGGTGTAACCCTCACCGACGTCGATCTCACGTGTGAGCGGATCGAGCGTGGCGAACAGTCGGTCCTCGACGAATATGGCCTGATCGTTGGCGAGCGTCCGCAAAATGGACGACTTGCCGGCGTTCGTGTAGCCCACCAGAGCGACCTTGAACTGCGACTTGCGTTGCTGACGCTGCACTTCACGAGCGCGCTCCACATCGATCAGTCGTTCCTTGATCACCTTGATGCGATGCTGGATGAGTCGTCGGTCGGTCTCGAGCTGCGTTTCACCGGGACCGCGCATGCCGATGCCACCTTTCATGGTATCGAGGTGGGTCCACATGCGCGTCAGTCGCGGCAGCGTGTACTCAAGCTGCGCGAGCTCCACCTGCAACCGCGCTTCGGCGGAGCGCGCACGCGTCGCGAAGATGTCAAGGATCAACTCGGCGCGATCCATCACGCGCGTATTCGTGGCCACCTCGATGTTGCGTGCCTGCGCGGGTGACAGCTCGTCATCGAACACGATGAGCGTGGCACCGAGTTCGCTCACACGAAGCGTCAGTTCATCGAGTTTGCCACTGCCGAGATAGGTGCCGGGATGCGGCCGGTCGATGATCTGCGTGAGCGTACCGACGACGTCGGCGCCGGCCGTATCGACGAGCCGAGCGAGTTCGTCGAGATGTTCGTCCATGAAGTGCCGGTCGTGCCCGCGCTTGCGCGGCGCACCCACGAGGATTGCCTTTTCGACCGGCAGGGTCAGCGAGATCAGGTCTTTGGAAATGTGTTGCTCCTGGCGCGACTATCGATCGACGCCGGACACAGAGTTGAATCGTCCCGTCTGATCGTACGGGCGCGTGAAGTTGCCGAGCGGTGTGACCACGGTAAAGTCTCCGCGCACACGGTAGTTGACGCTGCCGGTGGAGAGAATCTGCCGACCGGCTTCGCCCAGTCCACGATAGGTAAAGCGAATGGGCAAACGTACGATAGAGGTGTCGCCGCTGGGCACCACGAATCGCGAATCGAGCGCGCCATTGCCGAGCTGCACCGAGTCCACATCCACGCGATAGGTCATGCGCGTGGCATCGAGCGAGAACCGGTTGGGATTGTAGACGGACAGCAGGACGTCCACATTGCCGCCGTCGATTCCGAGTCCGACAATGCGCACATCCTGCAAGCGCACCGTGGGCTCCGCGAACGCCGCGCGGCCCAAACTGGCGCAGCCGGCGAAGATGGCGATGGCACCGGCCGCAGAGAGCGCGCGCCACGCGGTGCGGCCCCTATTGCGCGTGGTGGTGCGCTTTGCAGTGCTGACTTCTTCATTGAGCGACATCATCGTGTGGTCCCTGTCCGGCAGTGTGAGTGGAACTCGTCGTGCGCTCCGACGCAGGACGTGGCGCATCATCCAGTCGCTCGCGCAGCGTTTGCCACCACGCAATGCGTTTGGCGATGTCGCGCTCGAATCCGAACTGACCCGCTTCGTAGAACGTCCGACCACCAACGGCCGCCGGCAGGTAGTCCTGCGGCACGAAGGCTTCCGGTGCATCGAATGCGTACTGGTACCCTGAACCATATCCGAGTTCCTTCATGAGCCCGGTCGGCGCGTTGCGCAGATGATGCGGCACCGGTGCGGCGGGTGTCTCCCGTGCGGCCTCGAGCGCTGCCTTCCATGCCACGTACACACGATTCGACTTGGGAGCGGTCGCGAGATACACCACCGCCTCAGCAAGCGCGAGATCGCCTTCGGGCGAGCCGAGTCGCTCCCATGTCTGTGCGGCGGCCATCGCGATCGGCAGCGCCTGCGGATCGGCGAGGCCGATGTCTTCCGTGGCCATGCGCATCATGCGACGCGCGATGTAGCGCGGGTCTTCCCCGCCCTCGATCATGCGTGCGAGCCAATACAATGCGCCTTGTGGGTCACTGCCGCGTAGCGCCTTGTGCAGCGCCGAAATCAGGTTGTAGTGCTCCTCACCCGACTTGTCGTAGCGCGGCATGCGACGCTGCGCCGCCTGCACGAGCTGCTCGGCGGAGATTTGCGTGCCATCGGGCGCGATTGTCGCCGCTGCTTCGAGCACACCCAGCATGCGGCGCGCGTCACCATCGGCGAGCAGCGCAAGCTGCGCGAGTGCGTCGAGGTGCAACGTGAGCTCGCGCGCACCGAGTCCCCGATCACGATCGGCGAGCGCTCGCTGA
Organism: Gemmatimonadales bacterium; assembly: GCA_038330215.1. Taxonomy (GTDB): domain Bacteria; phylum Gemmatimonadota; class Gemmatimonadetes; order Gemmatimonadales; family Gemmatimonadaceae; genus JAABRT01. The sequence goes on along the minus strand of JBBQNT010000007.1, from coordinate 6,392 downwards.
GCGAGCTGCGCGAGGTCGGATTCGGTGAGCGACTCGAGCACCACCACCCGCGCACGCGAAAGCAGCGCGCCAGTCAGCGCGAACGATGGATTCTCGGTGGTAGCGCCGATGAGCACGACAGTGCCGGCTTCGACATGCGGCAGGAACGCATCCTGTTGCGCACGATTGAACCGATGGATTTCATCGACGAACAACAGCGTGCCGCGTCCAAGTTCTCGGCGCTTTGCAGCGTCCGCCACGATCTCCCGCACGCGCGCAACGCCATCACTCACCGCGGAAAACGACACGAACTCCGAGTCGGTAGCCCGCGCGAGCAGCCGCGCCAGTGTCGTCTTGCCCACCCCGGGCGGCCCCCACAAAATCATGGAGTCGATGACACCCCGTTCGATCGCGGCACGCAGCGGCGCACCCGGACCGATCAGGTGCGACTGGCCGACGAACTCGTCAAGCGATCGCGGACGAAGGCGCGAGGCCAGCGGCTCGCTCACGTTGGCGGAGAAGAGTGACGACATGCGCCCTAGACTGGCGACAGGCCGAGTCGTTCCACGGCGAGCTCGAGTCCGCGGGTGAGTTCCGGCGCCTCGCCGAGTGGGGCGGCGTCGGCATCCCAGGCCGGCTCGGGAATCGTCTCGCGTTCGGCAAAGCCCATGCCTTCGAGCAGATAGAGCCAGCGGTCGGAGCGCGCGTAAACGGCAAGCGCCAGACTGGGCATCAGCGTGAGTTGATCGTCGGGTGTGTACACGCTCACTTCTACACCGCCATACATCGCCAGTGGCAACTGCAAACGGCCGATCACGTCACGGACGTCGGGCAACGGCAGCAACTCACCCCGCAATGCCGTTCCCTCGCGACGCGAATCGATATGGACATCCACGGCCGGATCGAGATGCTCGGTGAGGGCGTGGAAGACGCTCACGATGCGTTCAGCGTTGGCCCACGCGAAGACCTCGCTTAAACCACCTCGGCTGCGCGACACGAACCAGTCGGGCACCGGGCGAAAGCGCGGCACGCGCAGGCGCAGTTCCTCACCAGGCGCGCTCATGTCGCCGTCGGATCGTCGCTGACGAGGCGTTTCGCTTCGGCGAGCAATGTCGGGGCCTCGTTGCGCGAGGGATCGTCGAGCACAAAATCCACCAGCGCGTGAAGCACCCGTCCGAGCGATGGTCCGGCCGATACACCCGCCTGCCGCAGATCGTCACCATCGATAGCGAGGTCCGACACCTCGAGCGGATCGCGAAACGCAATGCGCAACATCTGACGGTGCAGCCGTCGGACGGCAGACGCCGTGGGCGCGTCCATTCCCAAACTCCGGTCTGCACACCAGATACCAGCAGCCAGTCGGCCGAATGCCGACACGCGAAGGCGTCCAATGCGTGCCACCCATCGCCGCACATCGCCGTCCGGCAAATCAGAATTTTCACGGAGCCGCGCGCCGATCAGGTCTCCCATGTTGGCCCAGTTTCCAGCAAGTGAAGTGATCGTGGAGGATTCCAGATTGGAAAACTTCAGCTCCTTGAGCAGTCGCTGGAGCAGGCGTACGTCGAGACCCGCGAGCAGTGCGGCAAAGCGCAGGGTTCGCCGGAGCGGCCGCGAGATCGGTCCGGGCATGGCCAAGCCGTCAGGAGCGAGCAGATACCGTTCCGGAAGCGCGGCCAACGCGGGAGCCAGCGTACCCAATGCGCCGCTCGACTTCCACCGCAGCAGCGCCTCCGACGGTCTCGCCACCTGCTCCATCGTCTTGTCCAGCTCCTGCTTCACGCGCTCCGCGGAGAGCCGTCCGAGATGCGGGGCTGACCGCTTGATGGCAGACCAGGTGGCGTCTTCGATCGTGAAGTCGAAGCGAGAGGCGAAGCGAATGGCCCGAAGCGCGCGCAGCCGATCTTCGAAGAAGCGAGCGTCAGGATCGCCCACCGCGCGCACCAGTCCGCGCGCGAGATCGCCCTGTCCATCGAATGGGTCTTCGAGGCGATGGTTGAAGGGGTCCCACGCCATTGCGTTGATGGTGAAGTCCCGTCGCGCGAGATCGTCGTGCAGGGAGACACCGAACTCCACCTCGGCGTGGCGGCCGTCCGCGTTGAAATCGCGGCGGAAGGTGGTGACCTCATGCATGCGGCCGGCGCGATCGAGCACGCCCACGGTCCCGAATCTGAGACCCAACGGGATGGTGCGCCGGAACAGCTTCTGCACGACCTCGGGCCGAGCCGCGGTCGCCAAATCCCAATCGAGATGCAGGTTGCCGAGCATGGCGTCGCGTACGGCTCCGCCCACACACCAGGTTTGATACCCGGCGTCGACGAGCGCGCGTGCGATCTCCAGCACGGGCTCGGGCGGTGCCAACGCGGCGGCGACGTCTACCCGCAGAGCACGCTCCCGCCGTTGACGTTGAGAATTTCGCCGGTGATGTGCCGCGCCAAGCTGCTGCAGAGGAAGACGGTAGGGCCGGCGATATCGTCGGGCGAGGCGACTCGGCCGAGCGGGATGGCAGTCTCGATGCGGGCACGACCATCGCCGGAGAATGGCAGCGCAACGGCGTCAGTATCGACCCAACCGGGCGCGACGGAGTTGACGGTGATGTTGCGCGGGGCGAGCTCGACGGCCAGCGACTTGACAAAGGCTATGACGGCACCCTTCGTGGCGGCGTAGTCGGCGTGGAACGCTTCGCCTCGCTGTCCGGCGGTGCTGGAAATCAGCACGATGCGACCGTCGTCGGCGAGTTCGGTCGACGCCAGTCGGCACCCATAGAACACGCCATCCAGGTTAAGTGCCAGGGTGGCACGCCAGCGAGCGTCGTCGAGCGATGCCACCGGCGTTGGCTGATCCGGCCAGACTCCCGAGTTTCCCACATAAATATCCACACCGCCGAGCTCAGCGTTGGCTCGTCCGAAAAGCGATTTGTTGCCGTCAAGAGTGGATAAGTCTGCCTCATGTGGAAAAGCACGAACGCCTAGTTTCCCACATTTAGATGCGATTTTTGCTGCCTGGTCCGCTCGACTACGGTAGCCGATGACCACATCGGCCCCAACGCGCGCAAGCATAAGCGCGACCGCGGCGCCGATACCACGAGACGCCCCAGTGACGATAGCACGCTTGCCACGAAGGTTGATGAGATCAACGCTCATGTAATGTGTGAGTTGAGATGGACGCTCATAAACTGTTTATGGGAAAGGGTTTGATAGGCTCCTTCAGCCAGCGTGTCAGATTGTCCCTTCAATGGATTCACATATCAGGTGCTGGATGCACAGGTGCAGCTCCTGCGCCCTGTCCGTTCGCTCGGTGGGAACAATCAGCATAAGGTCGCTCAACTCCGCGAGCGCTCCCCCGTCACGAGCCGACAGCGAGAGCACCTTGATGCCTTTAGCCTTGGCTACTCGCGCTGCCTCGAGCACGTTTGGTGAGTTCCCTGATGTGGAATGAATAATCAGAAGGTCGCCAGCTTTTCCGATAGCTTCGACCTGCCGAGAAAAAATGTGATCAAAGCCGAAGTCGTTGCCGGTGGCTGTCAAAATTGACGTGTCGGTGCTGAGGGCAATGGCTGGATACGCTCGGCGGTTCTTCATGTAGCGCACAACATATTCCGTCGCCATGTGCTGCGCATCAGCGGCCGATCCACCGTTGCCGCAGAAGAGAAGCGTGCCGCCTCCGGTGAGCGTGTCCCGCACGAGCGCTGCCGCGGTATCGATCTGTTCCCGCAGCTGTTCTGCGGTGCGCCGGGCAGTGTCCGCGAGATCCAGCAAAGCGGCGGTGATGTTGTAGGCCATTGTCAGGTTGAAGAATGCGGTTTGCGCTTGCCGAGTCGGCTATCGTCCGAACAGTCGGCGAACGCGCTGGGTGAAGCCGCCCGTCACAAGGGGCGGTACCGGCATAGGCTCTTCGTCGGCGAGGACGAGTTCTGCATTGCGGTGCGTGAGCAAGTCCAGCTGGGTCTCCGTGGCGCCCTGCGCCTGAAGCCAGCCACAGCCCAGAGCCAGGGAACGGCGATCGCCGTGATTGTCGGAGGCCAGAATGTCCACCAGTCCGTTCGCGAGCAGATCACGCGCCAGATCACTTGGCGCTCCCTTGCCCATGAGGACGCTCACATCGGTCTGGATGACCACACCCAGCTCTCGGAACGCTCTCACCAGCTCCAACGTGCAGCCATAATATCGCTCGGGGTGCGCGAGGATGGGTGTTCGTCCGCTCATGGCGATGCGCCGCAATTCGGTGCGTGCCCCTCGCGGAATGCCGCCAATGCTGAACTCCACGAGCAGCGCCCGGGAATCGCCCAGCGTCAAGCTCGTGTCGGTCAGGTCGGCACCGGGGTGGTCGAGCATGATCTCCCAGCCGAGCGACAAAACAGGCCCGTCAGGCGCCGCAACCTGCAGCGCCGCGATAATCTCGCGGTGTCGCTCGATCGGCGCTGTGGCGGCCTGTGAGGCATTCAGGTGGGGCGTGCACACAAGCCGGCTGACGCCGTCGGCGCGGAATTGCTGAAGAATCGGCACACTGACTTCGATCGACGGGGATCCGTCGTCCACTCCGGGCAGGAGGTGCGTGTGCAGATCGATCAGGAAGCCTCCGGGATCTCCGCGATGCGCGTCATGGCATCGGTGGCGATCTGCTCCAGCGTCTCCGGAGTGTCGGCCGCCGCTTCGAAGGCATACGACACGAGCGCGTCCACGGCAAGCAGGTCGAGCGCCGATGTCCGGTCGGTAGCCCCATGTGCGAGCAGAATAGCCAAACGGGACTCGCCGGCGGACAGGCACACCTGCGGTGCGTCGGCAACCGGGCGGCCGCCGTCTTCGGCGAGCATCTCACGCATGCGCTCCAGCAGCGCGGGCGGCGCGGGCGGTGAGCGCAGCGCCAGCCACTCCGCGACCGTCCCGGGTGTCGGGGCGTGGGCGCCGTTGACGTTGTGGGACGTCGGTAGCATGGGCTCGCCGGACATCGTGGCCTCAGCTCCCCGCCGAAACGCCCGCAACGACGCCTTCCGCCGCCGCGAGCGCTTCGTCGAGTCGGCTGGCATCGGGAAGGCCAGCTTGCGCCATGTGCGGCTTGCCACCGCCTCGGCCCCCGACAACTGCCGCGATGTCCCGCACGATCGCATCGGCACGAATGCCGCGCTCCCGCAGATCATCCGTGACCACGGAAAGCAGCGTGGCCTTGCCTTCGCCGAGATCCGCGCCGAGGATTGCCACGCCGCTTCCCATCCCTTCGCGTACCGCGTCGCCCAGCGCTTGCAGCGCCTTGACGTCCGCGATGTCCACGCGGGAGACGATGAAGCCGAGCCCGGCGACGTCGCGTCGGCCCGCAACGAGTGACGCGGCAAGTCCGCCACCGGCTCCACCACCACGCATGGCGTCGTCGAGTCGCTTTTCGAGCTGCCGCCGTTCGTCGAGCAGCGCGTCCACCTTGCGCTCGAGCGTCTCGAGCGTCGACGTGCCGCCGCCCAGGTTGACCTTGAGGCGCTGCGCGATGCCGGTCAACGCTCGGTCACGATCGGTCAGCAGCGCAAACGCGCGCCTCCCGGTCACGGCCTCGATGCGCCGAACGCCGGCCGCGACGCCGCCTTCGCTCACAATGCGAAACAGTCCGATCTCGGCGGTATTGCGCACGTGTGTGCCGCCGCAGAGTTCGACGCTGAGATCCGGAATGTTCACCACGCGCACGATGTCGCCGTACTTCTCACCGAACAGTGCCATCGCGCCGGCCGCCACTGCTTCGTCGTACGCGCGCTCGGTGATGTCCACCGGTGCCGCGCGCCAGATGCCGTCGTTGACCTGGGCCTCAATGCGCGACAGTTGCTCAGCCGGAATCGGCCCGTGATGCGTGAAGTCGAATCGCAGACGATCGGGCGCCACGAGAGAGCCGGCCTGATGCACATGTTCACCGAGCTGCTCGCGCAGTGCGGCGTGCAACAGATGCGTGGCCGTATGATGGCGCTCGATGTCCCGGCGTCGATCTGCGGGGACGCGCGCGATCGCTGGACCGAAGGTGATCTCACCCGTCGCGGTCCCGATCGCTGCAATGCGGCCGTCGGCCTTCTTGACGTCGACCACGTCCACGCGCCATCCGTCGCCCACGATTTCGCCGTGGTCCGAGACCTGTCCGCCCGACTCCGCGTAGAACGGTGACTCGCGCAGCATCACCGCCACTTTGCCGTCATCGAGCGTGCGAACGGCGGTGACGACGGTCTGCGTTTCCGTGGTTGCGTAGCCGACGAACGCGCCCTCCGGCTCACCGACGCCGGCGCGCGACCAGGCGGCGGGATCGGCGAAGTCATCATTGCTGACGGTGAGACCACGCGACTTGCGATCATCCTGCGACTGCTTGCGCTGCGCGTTGAGCGCCGCTTCGAATCCGGCGATGTCGACGAGATAGCCGCGCTCGCGCGCCATGAGCTCGGTGAGGTCGAC
>JBBQNT010000006.1:0-45201 GCA_038330215.1 Gemmatimonadales bacterium | reverse complement strand
GTGACGCTCCCCGCGGTCAGTCTCATGTACTGGCCGGCGTAACCGAACGCGGACTCAAGACAGTCCTTGAGCGCACGCGATGCGCGGGACAGCGTGGCCTGCTCGGCGCCTGCGTCCATGCGCTTCGCTGTCGCGGTCTCCTGCACCTTCTGCGGCGCCAGAAACGTCGCGCCCATGGCGCCCATCTCCGCTTTCGTGTTCTCCAATGACTTCATGGCCGGCTCGAGCACAGCGACCGGCGGGCTCAGCCAGTAGACGGGCGTAGTCGGCCCGTTGTCCATGGCGGGTACCTCAATCGTGTTTGTCGGGCCGAGCACGAGCGGCGGATACACACCGTCCTTGTCCGGTTCGGCGCCGATGCGCACGGGCGTCGGCACGCATGCGAGATTCTGGAGCGTCAGGATGTCCGTCTTGATGTTGTGGTGCTCGATGTTCAGGTCCGCGAGAGGCATGAGCGGCGGCATGTATTCGTTTGGTCCGACTTTGATGCCCATGATGAGCGGCGACCATGGGATCGCCGAAATATTGCGCATCCGTGTCGGGCCTTCGTCGCGCGCGGGCCTGCCGTCCGTTTCCGTCCAGCGCTCATAGAACACGTGGCCACGGATCAGCTCGTAGATACGGTAGCGAGTGACAGACTTGACGCCGAATCGACCCTTTCGTTCCGTGACCACTTCCTTGACGACGAACATCACGAGAGTGTCTTGCCCGTTTACGGTTTCGTACACCGGGTGCACCACCGCGTCGGCCTTGAGCGCGATGAAGTACGGACGCAGGCCCAGCAGCTTCTCGTCTGCGGCGTCCAGGTCAGCGCCGGTCTCGAGCGCGACCGTAGCCGCGAGAGAGGCCTTGCTCCGGTCGATGCGCGGATCATTCGCGCGCGGGTACTCCGTGATGATGCCCGCGAACCCGTCCACCATGCCGTCCTGGGCGAGCCGCGCCGCGAATACCGCTCCATGTGTGCCCGATCCGTCGATGTTCTCCCACAGGTCAACCAGCTGCTGCGGCATGTCCTTGCCAAGCACCGGCTCCTCCTGTGTAAGGAGCCCGACCGCGGCCAGCACGGTGCGCTGGTACCCGTTGAACAGCGCGGCGATCAGGCGACGGCTGTTGTAGCGTGACGATCCTTCGCTCGCGTGTTTCGGCAGATACGTGGTGCCGCCTTTGCGGATGGCTTCAGTACCGAGCATGAGGTCACGACAGATCTTCCACCGGGCTTCGCTTCGCGTATACGCTGGCGTCGTGATGTTTGGTGTGTCGCCCTCCACGTCGACAGACGCGGATACCGGAATCGGTGCCAGCGCGAGCGCGGCTTCGGTTGTGGCGAGTTCGCCTGTAGCCGTCATGGTGTCCTCATGTCGTAAACGTGGAGTGGCCCCATTTACCTTTGGGCTTCGTCAATACGTTGAATTCGTGCCAGAGGAGGTACCCTGCGGCGTCACCCATATGGTCGTGTCCACCCGACTTGTCTGGGATGCTCGTGCCCTCTTTGTACGTCATGTTGGAGAGCCCGTCGATCAGTGGCTTGGCGCGCGGATGGATGCGCGTGCGACGCCGGCCGGTCTCGAGCTCCAGCATCATGGCGTTCACGTTGTTCACGCGGTCAACCACGAGCGGCGCAGCGTTCGGGGCGCGCACCTCGAAGCCTGCCCGTTGCAGGATCGTGAAGTCGGTCTGCCCTACTGGAGCGCTCGTCTTCCGCGCCTTCCCGCTCGGGTCAGGAAATACGATGATGCGACGACCCGGATAGCGGCGCTTCAGCTCTTCCGCCATCTCCTCGGTGTTGGAAGTCATCACCTGGATCGCGTCGATTACGTGGCACTCGTCAGCAGCGCGCACTGCGATCACGGCGCTCATCGGGTTCACGTTGAAGTCCATGCCGATCAGCAACTCGGCGCCGGTATCCTGCACGGACTCGTCGACATTGCCTGCTGCGTACGCCTTGTTTCGGAATGACGAGTAAACGCGTCCCTTGCCGCCGAGATCGTAGCCGCCGCCCCAGATGTGATCGTATGCCTCGGTGTTCACGCGGCGCATGCGCTCGGCTTCCGTCCGCATCACGGACGGACAGAACGGGTTGTCCAGGTAGGTCGTGTGGACGTGGGTCGCGCCTTCCGGCTTTGCAGCGAAAAACGCGTCCACTGGATCCGTGGACTGATCAGGGTTCCAAGAGAACCAGATCTCGCTGTCTTCGTTTCGAATGGTCGGGATCAGCAGGTCGAGTGATCGCTGCGAGATGCTCTGCGCTTCTTCGATCCACGCGCGGCCGAAACCTTCCAGCGACTTGATGGAGTCCGCGGTATGGTCCTGCATGCCTTCGAATATCATGACGCCGGAGCCGCCATTGCGACGGATCTCGCGCTCGATCACTGTGAACAAGTACTCGACGCCGAGCTTGCGGATCTTCGCCTCGACCAATGCCTTTGCCGAGAACTTGAGGCTGCGTTGCACTTCACGGATGCAGACGAAACGGAGGTTGGGATCCGTGACCATCTCCTCGACAGCAGCTTCGGCGAAGTAGTGACTCTTGCCGCTGGACCTGCCGCCGGACGCGCCCTTGAATCGCATAGGCTGCAGCAGCGGCTCGGCCCATGCCGGCGTGAGCATGTCCAGCTCGATCGTAGTCACGTCGGCTGCACGATGCGACGGGTGATCGTGACCGCGATCGGGCCGTCCGGTGTGCGGAGATTCAGGTTGTCGGAGAACATCCCGTGATGTTTACCCAGCAGCTCCAGCGCCTTGTTTGCGACGTTGCCTTGGTACACGTACTCGCCTGTCTCCTTGCCTTCACGGTCGTAAACAGGTTCCGCCTGCATGGAGCGTTCGACGTTCTCCACGAGTCGCGACAGGATCCAGTCGGCGGTCACTTCTACGCGCGCGGAGCGTGCAGTTTTCTTCCCTGCGATCGCTTCCTGAACGTGCGGCATGCGCATGACCTTGAAGCCCTGGTTGTTCGCCGTGCGCCGGCTGTAACCAGCACGGATTGCGGCAGCCGTGGCGTTCAGATCACATAAATATTCCTCAACGAAGCGCTCCTGCTTCGGTGTCAGCTTCCGTTTCTGAGTCATGCCGCGATCCTTCCCAGCCCTCGCAGGATCGTCGTGAGCCTGCGTTCGTGCACATCCAGACTTGCAGCCTGTTCAGGCGTGAGCCCAATGATCTGCGCTACACCAAAGTTTCCCCACGCGAAATAGTTGACTCCGCAATGCGGGCACTCGTCAGCGATCCAGCCGGCGAGCATCTTGTGCGCACCGATCCGTTTCCGGCACACTGGTGACGGGCACTCGAGGCGGTCAGCCTGGCACACGTTGACTGGTGGTGGTCGCATCAGACCTGCTCCAAACGACAGAACGGCCCGCCGTCGCCCGCTAGGTGCAGGGACGTGGGCCGCTGAAGACCGGTGTGACTCGTGACGTCTGCCGTCAAAGGTATACCCATTCAGGCTGAAAGATCAACAGAATCAAGACTTGCAAGCGCTGCCACCACGTCTGTCACGCTGTACGCGACGATCACAATGCCACCCGATGCACGCTCGTCCTCATGCCACCGCACCTGCGCTTCGCTGACGACGCCGTCCGGCTTCTTCACCTCGATCCACGCGCGCTGCTTCGTCTGGACGTGCCTCGCGTACAGGTCCGGTGTGCCCGCCGTGACGCCTTTTGCGTGGCGTTTCGCGCTGGTCTTCGTGATATGCCAGCCATGGAATCGCAGCCATGCGATGATGGCCGCCTCGACATCGTCCTCGGAGACGTGCGGGAGGGCTGGTCCTCTTTCCGCAGGTTTTGGAGGACCACCGCTGCGGCAAGCGGGACATTGCAACCCGGGACCGCTCCAGTCACAGCCGCATGCGACGCAGCCAGGCTTCGTCATGCGAGGTCGGCCGCGGTCGCTGGCCGGTACCGCTCGGTGCGGTAGCCGCTGGCGTCCGTGTTGCGCTCGATTAGGACCACTGCGAACGCAAACAGGCACTGTCCGTCGCGCTCGATCATGATCGGTCGCAGCCCCATACCGGCGGCAACGGCAACGACGGACTGCTGGTACGACATGCCGTGATTCATCCGCCGCGCGCCCTGCTCCGCGCCTGCTTGCGGGACTGCCGCGGATTCAGCACCAGCACCAGGAACGAAGTCAGCAGCACGACGACCGACATGAAGATCAGCCACAGCCAGCCGATGACCAGCGCGAAGTGATTCAGTACCTGGATCATTTCCGCACCGTGATTGTGACGCAGAGGATCATCGGCGTCGTGTCCGTCCTCTGCACGCACGGCGCCTCGTTTTGCACCTTCGCTTGTGGGGCCGATGGATCAGCGCCTTCCGTGCACCCGGCGAGTAGCACGGCCAGCAAGATCGCTGCTCCCTTGGCTGTTCTCATTCCGCACCTCCAGTACGGGCAGCGTCGATCGCGTCACGGAGCGTGCGGCCAAATGGTGCGATAGGACGTTGGCCGTCCTCGCTGTCCTTGTATGCACGCCAGCCAGATGACTCCATGCGAAAAACAATGTCCCGCGTGCGCTGCGCCTCCATCCAGTCCAGCCGCTCGGTATCTGCTGCCCGCTCCTCGATCCGTGCAATCGCGCATTCGTGGTGGTCGCGCCAGCACCCGTCCCAGTGCGTCCCGATCTTGGCCGCGACCCGTTCCCGTACCGTGCTGCTCGCCCCCGACACACAACTCGCGCATCCGCACTCATACCCGTAGGCGCAGCCCGTCTCGCCATGTAGTGGTGATGGCGTAGGCGCCACCTTGGGGGGTGTGCGACGGTTCCATGCTGCAATGGCTTCGGCGGCTGTCGCATACCACTCGGTCTGCGCGCCGCAGCCGCCTCGACCAAATGGGCAGTCCACTGCGTGCCGGATCATTGGCACGCTGGAGCCCGGAACCCGCCAATCGATTCGCTCTGCGGGTACCTGTGTTGTGTCAGCCATTGTCCTCTCCCTCAATCTCATTCTCAGCGACCTCCCCGAAACTTGCGGCCGGGGCCGCGCTTCCGGCTCTCTGGCCGTGCGTGCGTGGTGTGGCCCACATGCCAGTGGCCTTCGTCGCAGCGGTATACCGCGACCAATTCACGCACGTTGCCGGTGAGTCGCCGCCGCATCTGGGCGGATCGCTCATCCGCATCTGCGCGTGTGTCGAAAATCTCCTTGCCGGAAATCTGGCAGAAGTCAGTCATTGCTCGCATCTCCCTCAATCAGTGGACCCGCACAGAAGCAGCAGGCGGTCGCACGGCCATGACGAAACGATGTCTCTTCGCCGCACTCCGTGCGAAAGGTGCTGTGGATGCCGTAGGTAGGCACCCGCGTCCATGTGCAGGGCGGTGGACGGTGCGCATCCTCGACGCGCGTGGGCGTGGGCGTGGAGAGGGCGGCAGTGATCCGAGCAATCAGCGCATCAGCTTCCGCGAGGTCGCGTCCGTCAACGCCGTACTCGCCCACTGCCTCGTACAGTTTTTCCATTAGGTCGAAGATCATTCCGTGCGGGGTGCCTTCGGGCGCGATTACGGCGCGTAGACGCTTAGCCAGCGCATAGGCATCCGACCCATCAAGGTCGCCCGGGTCGTCCGCTGCCACTGCCAGCGCGTCCCGCACCTCACCCAACAGACTCGCCAGTTCAACTGTGAGTGATGTGCGCGCTTCGGTGTTGGGGTTAGTCATGCGACACCATGCGGCCTTCCTCTACCATGCGTGCCAGCAAGTCGTTAGCCGCCGAGTAAGCCGCCGAGCGAACCGCCGAGCGAACCGCCGAGTAAGCCGCCGAGCGAACCGCCGAGTAAGCCGCCGAGCGAACCGCCGAGTGAGCCGCCGAGTAAGCCGCCGAGCGAACCGCCGAGTAAGCCGCCGAGTGAGCCGCCCAGTGAGCCGCCGAGCGCAGACTCGTGTCGCCCGTCAGCAGGTACTCGACTACCGTGTCTATGTCTGGTGTATCATCAGTAGCCCATTCGTGCAGCAACTCAAGCGCAACCGTGCGCGCGAACTCGCGCAACACATCTTCGCCATCCACTCGCCACAGGATCACCCGCTCACGGGCTACAAACTTGTCGTCTTGTGACGCCACCACGTCACGCATCTCTACGCGGCAGATGGTGTTGCCTGGAGCGAATCGCAATGCGTCGATAATGCGCTCTGATGCGTGCAGCCCACTCTCGCATATCACTACCGGGCCGTCATGTCTCAGTACGTCGCCATCAGCCGGGATTGGGCGTCCATCACGAAGGCGGTCGCCAACGAAGTGCCATCCCATCCTTGTATCTTCGGTGTGCTCGCTCATCGCTGCCTCGCATTCTTTTTGGTCCGTGCGCGCTTCGCCTTTGCTTCTGCCGCGCGCTGGTGATACGGTAGTCCTGTCAGCGGGTGCGGCGTCCGGTCGGGCTGCGCTGATCGACGGTACTTCTTCCTGCCGAATGGCTCACTCACTGTGACTGGCGCCGCGCTATGAATAGGCGCGCCTATCGAAGCGAGGATTGATGCTGCTATCAATGATGATGATCTCACTTGCCATCCTCCCGTACAGCCTCATACGTCAGGACAAAGGCGTCGGGCTTGCACGGGTAGAACTCACCCATCACGCCCTTAATAATCCAGTCACCCACGTCGCAGCGCATATCACCTTCGAGCGTTGGTATGACGCAAGTCCTGTCGCCGTTGAGGTACGAGCCGAGCGGTAGATTGCGGCCGAATGCAGCCATTGCCTCATCCACTGTTAGTGGTTCGCCCTGCCACTGAATCGCGTCGATTACTACGGGCTTCTTCCGGTATTTCATGCATCCTCCTGCACAGTGAGCTTCGCTTTTGCTTGCGCGATGCGGCGGACGATCTCCGCTTCGGTGCGCGCCTCTTGCTCGCTCGGTACGGGTGCGGGTGTGGCCTCATCCGTCAGCGCATCGAGCGCCTTGTCGCGCCGCCATTCGTCCAGCGTAGAATCGCCGTCGAGCACGACGCGCATCGCCATCGTAGCGACCTGCACGGCTTCCTCCCGCACGCGCTCGCGGCTTTCCTCGAACGTCGCCTTCGCCAGCTCACCGACTTCTTCCATGAGCGCGAGCATCGTGACGTTGCGGCCCGGAAACTTGGCTCGGGCGCGTCGAAGCTCGGCCAGAATCTCGGACGCCAGACGATCCTCGGGCATAGGCTCTGATGCAAGCACGCGAAGCTGCATGGTGGCATCCTCAATAGCCTGCGCCGCACGACGCGCCGACTTCTCGCGGGCCTCGGAGAAGATGGATAACGGCTGCATCCTCTCGCCGTGCTCTACGCTCTTGCACCAACAGAACGCCAGTGTCAGTCGGTCATCCAGCGATGGAGTGGGCGGAACGGTTGCAGCGTCATCGGCCATCGCCTCGACTGCACTCTCACCGTGGAAATGCGGGTGTCTAATCCGCGCCGGTGTCCGCCCACTTTCATCTGCGTCACTGGGTACGCTTGCTGCTTCCAGCACATCAGCAATGCGGGCATAGCGTGCCACGTCTTTCGCGAATCCTCTGGCGATGCCCGGCGTCATTGCTCTGTTTGCGAGTAAGCCTTGACACCTTGCCGACTCATCCCGGCACCACTGCGCGTCCTGCCCCTGCTGTGTCATAGTTCCTCCCCGTTATATGGCGTCACTGTTAGGCATATCAGATCAATCAGCGCGGCAATCGCCGTCTCGAATTGTTCGGCCCTCGCAGACTCATGGCGACGTGCCAGTGCCGCATTGAGCAATGGCCACTCTGCCAATGGATGTGTCTCGCATCCGAACGTCAGGACGATCCCGTGTACCCTGTCCGCCCATGCGGTCGCGAGGTATCCAAGGACGCGACAGTGCAACACCTGCGCATCGCCGGACACCCGCGCATTGCCGGACACCTGCGCATCGCCGGACACATGCGCATTGCCGGACACATGCGCATTGCCGTACACCCGCGCATTGCCGTACACCTGCGCATTGCCGTACACATGCGCATTGCCGTACACATGCGCATTGCCGGACACATGCGCATTGCCGTACACCCGCGCATTGCCGTACACCTGCGCATTGCCGTACACATGCGCATTGCCGTACACATGCGCATTGCCGTACACCTGCGCATTGCCGTACACATGCGCATTGCCGGACACATGCGCATTGCCGGACACCTGCGCATCCGGCCCGCAGTGCGCTGTCTCCGCTACATAAGCGGTATCCTCTACCAGCCCGCCGCCGTTGCTGTGGCGGCACCACTGCGCATCCTGCTCCCGCTGTGATACTGTGTCGCTCATGCTGTCTCCTTTTGTCACCCAGTTCGTGGCTTCCTTGCTTTCCGCCGATTTCGCACGGAATACGGTCGCCGTTTTCATTCGCTGTGGCAGTCGCGCTGCCTGGTCGCTGGAAGCGGAAGCCGATGTTTTTGGCCGTGTACACTGTTTCCGTAGCAGCTGCTGTCTGTGTTACCTACAGTTACCTGTTCCCCCTGACGAGACGTGGACGTGGACGGGTCACGCACTGTCACGCGTGACAACCGTGACCAACCGTGACGGTGCGTGACGTTTCATTGTCCCATGACCTTCAGATTCAACACTGCTTCACCCTTCGCGCGCTGGCGGGCCTTGCGAACATTGGCGGTAGGGTCGGGCTCCTGATAACGATCCCAGTTAGCCACCACCCATTCGTCCTTTTGGATCACTAAGGCGCCATCCTCCACGGCTGCGTCGACAAGCTTTGCGACTGTGGTCTGTGACACTTTCCATCTTGCTGCGAGAACCTTTAACGAGGGCGCGCGGCATCGCCCTTTAATTCCAGACTTCTTGATCCAGCACAGGACGCGCGGCCACAACGAAGCCGAGTATCCGTCGAGCTCGAGCAGCCACTCGCTGTCATCCCAGTCCATGTCCAGGCGGATCCACCTGCGTGGTGCTGCCATCTATGCCCTCACCGGTGCGGTGATGAACACAGCATTGCGCATGATCTCGGCTGCGATCTTCGCATCCACAGCGCGACGGATGGCCGACTCCCGCTCGTGCTCGTGTCGGATCGCCATCCGCGCGGCCACGAGTTCACGTCGCATATCACTGAAGTCGGTGCCCTCGATATCGCGTGGGACCGCTACACCGCAGCCGATCGCGTCCGCGGCTTCCTGTGCGGCTTTGAGGCCCGTGTTGGTGCCGATGCGCGCTTCCGTCTCCCAGTCGTTGTCTGACGCGACTACAGCAAGCCCAGCGGGCATCTGCGGCGCTGCATGTATCAGGTTGCCGGAGTTGAATGCGGCGATGACGCGGCAGGTGGGCACTGCGGCGAACAGTGCGAGGCCCGTCGCCAGACCCTCGCAGAGCACGGACACCGTGGCCGTCTGGCGTTCGATGCGGTAGCAGGCGCGCTTGACCGGTGCGCCTGGCCAGAAGCGTTTGTCGCCGTCGGGGCTGATGCGCTGGACCGTCATGATCGCGCCACGGTACTGCGCTGGCACCACGAGCCAGCCCTTGCGATCGATGCGGAGGCCGAAGCACCCCGTCATGTCGAGTGCGTGCGCTTCGAGGTATGGGTGACCACCGCGCAACGGCTGGCAGTCGTCGTAGAAGGCGCGGGCCCCGCGAATCGCTTCGATGGCAGCCTGCCGCGCTTCCGCTCGAGCCGCGTCCAGCTTCGCGGGGTCGAATGGCATCGCATCTGCCGTCGCCTGATCCGGTCGCCATGTGGCGGGCGCTGAATGCACGCCCGGATCCCATGCCCATCCGATACGACTGTCGATTGACAGTTTCCAGGCACCGCGCTTGCTGCGCGGCTTCGCGTCAGTTGTGCAGCGGTGCCACTTACCATCTGGGACCGCTGCGCCGACATGCAGTCCCATGGATCGGCAGAAGTCTGCGAAGCCGTTCACGCTGCCACCTGCCGCCACGCACGGACAACGTCATCCGCGCGATCGCGCACAGCCGCGAAGTCCGCTTCTTCCCCGGTCCGCTCCCATCGCGCGAGTGTCGTCAGGAATCCGGATGATGCGGCCTCAACTGCTGCCCACACTTCAGGCCGGCGGCCGGATCCTGGCTTCGCTACCGCCGCGATGCGCTCCGTCAGCCAGCGGCATGCGGCAGTCGCACGTTCGCTGCGTGGCTTCCCGATGCTGCCGGTCATGCGGACTTCCTCTGCTTCGCCCAGGCGATCATGCGACTGCGCACCCAGCCTAGCAGGTCGGCAGACGGTGGCTCGGGTTCCGGCATCACAAAATTTGGCCAGCCGCCCGTCCGCTCCTTGTACTTGTGCGCAGCCCATCCCGATGCGTAGCCGCGGTCGCGGGCGATCCAGAGCAGCTGCGCGTACAACGACCGACGCTCCGGTGAGCTGGCTTCACTTCCGGACAGCGCCGTGAGTTCGCCCGCTTCATGGCGGATCGTGTTACGTCGCGGGTATTCGAAGCCGCACGCAGGGCACGAAGGCCGCGGCTGGTGCACGTGGTGGCACTTTGTGCACTTCATCGGTTCGCGCTCTTTCTTCTTCGCCTTCTTCGGCTTCTTCTTCCCGTCGTCGAGCTCGGTGGCGCCGTTCTCGAAGAACTCCATGGTCGGCTCCCACAGGCGCGCGCAGTTGCCGGCGTGATCTAAAATTGTGCATTGCTTGTCCGCGTTCGCTGGATCGGTGCGGAGGCCGCGGCCGAAAATCTGGATATGCTCGGCGAGACTGTTCTTGAGCGGGCGGGCCATAATGATGCATTCGACGGTCGGTGCGTCGAACCCCTTGGCGAGAGCTGCAACAGAAATCAGCCCCTTCAGGTATCCGTTGGCGTCCTTGAAGTCGCGGACCATCGCCGAGCGCTCTTCGTCGCCCGTCAGGTACGTGTAGAGCGCGCACTGCACGCCTGCCGCCATGAACTGCCGCTGCATCTCTTCGCAGTGCGCCACATTCACGCCGAACGCAATGAACTTCTTGCCGTCGCAATGACGCAGGTACTCAGCAACGACGTCTCCAATGATCGGCATGGCGCGCTCGGCCGCCACTGCTTCGGTCCACTCGCCGGCCACGACCTTTGCTCCGCTCATGTCCGGCTCGGATGCGGAGAAGATCCGGTACGGCGCCAGAAACTTGTCAGTGATCAGCTTGTTCGTCGTAGTGACGGAGACCACGCGGTCGTAGTACTTGCCGAGACCCCTTGCGAACGGCGTAGCTGTCAGGCCGATCGTGTCGCATTTTCGTTCGACGATCTTGTTTACGACGCTCCCGATCACGGTATGGGCCTCGTCGACGACGATCAGATCGATATCGTCCGGCCAATTGCGACGAGCGAGGGTCTGCGCGCTTGCGACCTGGACGCGCTGGTGGTGCTGACGTCTCCAGTGCGAGGCCTGAATGACGCCATGCGGAATGTCATAGTGATCAAGCACCGCGCTTGTCTGGTCGATCAGCTGAATACGATCACAGATGAACAGGGCTCGCTTCTTCTTATTGAAGCATGCGTCGATCAAGTACGTCGCGATGATCGTCTTGCCAGATCCGGTCGGCGCAACGAGCAGCTGATTCTTCACACCCGCCCGGATGTTCTCGCGAAGCTCCTCAACCGCCGTCGCCTGGTAATCATGCAGCGAGAGGCTCATGAACGGAGCGCCTGAATCGCCGGCACGATTTCGCTGTACTTCTGGACATGGAGCTCTGCACGCACCTTGTCCAGAACACCAGTCAGATACTTCGCCTGCTTGACCGCTTCGTTTGCTGTGGTGATTTCCTGACGGTGCCGCGCATCGAGCTGGGCATAGCGGGCCGAGATAGCACGGAGCTCGCGGGCGGTGTCATCCTTGGTGAGCGACTCAACCAGGGCGGTCAGCCGCTCCACTTCCTTCTCAGCACGCTCCCATTCCGCCAGCACGTCCGGCGCATGGTCGCCGGGATCCGATTCCGACTGCGCGTCCGCGGCTGCTGGCTCCGGTGGCGATGCTGATCGTGGTGGTCGGTGCGCTGCAACCGCCGCGGCTACGGCTTCCTTTGGTGGGGTGCCCGCTGCGACGCGCTCCTTGACGTTGGCCACGACAGCGGGGAGGACCGGCAGAATCTCCCGCGCCGCGGTTTCGTTGATCGGTGATTTTTCCCGGATCTGGGAAAAATCAGCATCGGATTCATCGGCGACGGCCGCGAGCAAGGCAGCGGTCACACGGCCCACGTCGAGGACGCGGTATGCCTTCGACTGCGAGATAGCCAGCTCGGCCGTCGCATAGGCCCGCCAGCTGTCGTAGCCGAGTGCCCGCCAGGCTTCCCGCTCGTGTGCTTCCAGCAGCAGCAGACAGAGGTCGCCAGCCGTCGAATTGATCCGGGCGGTCAGGTCGCGGGCCTCTTCCGCGGACAGTGGGGCCCGTGTGATGGGGGCGATCATCGGGCACCGCCGAATTGTGCCAGCGATTGTGCCAGCGACCGGCGCGAAACAGGCGCCGTGAACTGTCTGGCGGTACTCTGAGGGTGGGCTAGAAGTGGGGTCCCGCGCGGCCTTTTAAGCCCTTGGTCCTGGGTTCGATCCCCAGCCGGCCCATTATTGTCCCACAACAACTTACGGGCGTCAGTCTTCCGATTTATGGGGTCTGACGCCCTTTTTGTGGCTGTAATTGTGCCACCAACATGCATAAGAAAGTCTCCTGTCATCCGTTTGAAACGAGCGCGGCCAGTCTGATCGCGTGCTCGGCCTTCTCTTCGATTCGGTGCTTTACGTAATTCGCCTTCAGTGTGCTCTCGAGCGTGCCGGCTTGCTTCGCAGCGGACGACAGGCTGCCCATCGCGTCAGAGTCCGTCGCCGCGCTCCGCTTGAATGCATGCCATTTCCGTTTCTTCACGTCTGCCACACCAGCGATCTTGGCGGCGGTCATCAGCCACCCGTGGAACGAGTCATATTTTTCGATCTCGCGAGATGGCGACGGGTCGTGGAGGTCTCCCTGCGGGAACATCAATCCGCTCGCCTGCACCGCAGGCAGCTGCATCAACATTTCCAGCAGCTCGAGTGCGCGTCCCGCTAGGACCACCTGTGCAGTCCGCCTCACTTTGTCGGTGGCGCGCCCGAACGTTACGACGCCGATGCGAGCGCTATCGCCACCACTCGCTCGTTTCATCGTCCGGATATCCACTTTCGCGGGCAGATTCATGATTGCACCGACGCGCCGCAAGCTGACATATGCGATGTGGCCGGCAACTGCGGCGCGCAGGTCCACGGCTTCCAGTGCGAGCAACAAGGCGCGCACTTCGGCCAAGCTGAATTCTTCGCTGTCGCTGTCTGGCGTAGGGACGTCCACTGCCGACAGGTCATGTTCTTCGCCATACCATTTCAGTTTCAGTCGGCCGTACCGTGATGCGGTTTTCAGGTACTTTAGGTACTTCCCCTGGGTCCGCGGACTCCACTTGCGGGTCACGGCCTCTTCGGCAGCAATCAGCTCCACGTCCGCAGCGGTGATCTGACGAACATCGGTGGTCCTTCCGAGACGCGTGCGCCAGAAGTCGCGCATGTTCTCCATCGACTTGACGTTGGTCGGGCTCCACTCGGTACCGCGCTTGTCGTGATACGTGCTCAGGAGCTCCCCCAGCGTCCGCTTTTCTGGAAGGCCGAGAATCGCGCTCTGTCGCGTGCGGTCCAACACCCTCTCCATGTGAGTCGCCATGCGGTCGGCAACGCGTACGGCGAAGCGCTGATCGTATACGCGCTTTCCATCCGGGCGCAGCGGCTCGCGTTTGCGGACACCGCGCGGCCACCACTCGACCTGGATCGGGCCGCCCTCGTAGCGCTCGTACACAGTGACGAGGTTGAAGCCGGGCTTCCCGGCTGAATACCTGAAAAGTGCCATACCGGTATACTAGCCAATCCTGAACTCTCTGCGAATCAGCTCGTCGGCATATCGGTCCGCGGCCGCCATGTCGTCGTCCTCCGGCGCTTCCGCGTCCACCGGCTCGGCTGGAGCGGCAGCTACCCGCACTGGACCACGGCGGCGGCGATACTCCCAGCAGTCCTCTTCGTCCAATCGGAAGGCGGAACCTGCCGCACCGACACGCGTGACACGGATATCGCCAGTCGCACCGCGTGACTGCAGCCGTTCCCACCGCACGCAATTTCGGCGCATCTGCCGCGGGTCCATGTCAATGATCTCGCACGCCCTTGCTACGTCGATCATGGTTCGCGTGCTCAACGCGCCGATCTCGCGGATCGCCTTCTTCACTTCGCGCGCAGGGATCATGACATCGTCCGCTGATGCGAGGATCCATTCTGCTGTTGTCATGCGGCCGCGACCGCGGCTTTCTTCTCGCGACGGCGGGCACGCATGTTGTTCGCCGCAATCTCCATCGCATGCACCGCGTCGAGCTTCCCGAACGCTTCCGCCTCGATCACGTTCGCCTTGAGGCGCAGGCTCGTAACCTCGGCGAGCGCCTCATCGGCTCGCTTCCGTAGGTCGGCCATCGTTACGTCGAGCGCTGTCGGTTTCCGCTTCCGTTCCCGTGTCATGTCAGTCCAGTAGCCGAAGCGGCATCAAGAGGCAGAGGTAGTCGGGCACATTCGTACCTGACGCGGATGGGACGATCGTAGCAGCGCGCTCCGGTGCTTTGAACGCGAAGTCGACTTCGTCACCCGAGATATGTGTCAGGATTTCCAGCAAGTACGACGCGTCGAATCCGATATCCACCTGATCGCCGGTGTAGTCGATCTCGATGTCTTCGTTCGCTTCACCGAGGTCAGGCGTTTCGACTGCCAGGTGCAGCACATTGTTGCCCATGAAGCTGAGACGCGTGCGATGTGTCTGATCGCTTGCGATGACGCCCATCCGACGCAATGACGAGACAAGCACCCGTCGATCGATCTTCGCGAGCTTGTCGTTGTCCTTCGGGATCACCTGCTCGTAGTTCGGATACGGGCCTTCGATCAGACGCGTGAATACCCGCGCCCCTCCATTCTGGAATCCCATGTAGTTGTCGCTGTGAGCGACCTCGATTTCGTCGTCTTGGCTGAACAACCGGGCTACTTGCGCGAGTGCTTTCGGCGGGATGACGACGTCGGCCTGCCGACTCGCGGGCCCCTCAACGGTCACATTCATGCGCGCCAGGCGATGGCCGTTCGTCGCGACCATGCGCATCGCATCATCGCCGAGTTGCCACAGCACGCCGTTCAGGATCGGACGACTTTCCTCCGTCGACACCGCAAAGCTCGTTTGCTTGATCAGCTCGTGCAGCACCTTGCCCTGGATCTTCCAGCTTCTGCCGAAGTCCACGGCCGGGAACGTCGGGAACTCGTCGCGAGGCATGCCGTTCAGCTTGAACGACGCACGGCCGCACGTGATCTCGAGACGGTCGCCCTTCGTGTTCATCCGCACGGGATGCTCCGCTAACTCGCGCACCAGCTCCTGCGGCTTCTTCGCAGGGATTGTCAGTGCACCCTCTGCGTCAACTTCAGCCGGCGCGGTGACACTGGTGGACACGTCCAGGTCCGTCGCACTAAGGCGCACGAAGCCGTCGGCGTTTGCTTCGATCAGGACATTTGAGAGGATCGGTAGGGTCGTTCGTGTTGCGACGCTACCCATGACTGCTGCGATACCCATCTGCAGATTTTCGCGTGTGATTTTGAATTTCATGCCGCTACCTTGCTGAATAGGTCGTAGTCAACGTCCGTAGTTCCGAATTGCGCGCGTGCAATCTGCTCCGCCATTACGGGAGGGACGCTGTTGCCGCATAGCCGAACCTGCGCGGTTTTCGACAGCGTGATGATCTCGCCATCGTCATCGATGCCGTTCTCGATCTCGTAATCCGGCGGGAACGACTGGGCGTTGAAAAGCTCGCGCGGCTGGAGCATGCGCATTCCGATGTCAACGATCGCGTAGTCGACGCCGTGCACCGTGACGAGTCCGAACCGTTCCTTCGACGTGACGGTCCGCATCGGGTCATTGAGCGACTGTCCGTCGCGCTCGTTGCCGAAGTAAGCCACAAGAAACGCGTGCACCTGCTCGCGTCGGTCCCGTACGTCGCCGAGTGTGGCCGAGACCAGCGAGTGGTGATCGATGCTGGTGATCGTCGGCACGGGCTGTCGCAGGTCGCGGCCATCCACGCCGGTGAAGTGTCGAGCGAGGAACGCCGATACGAGGCCGTGCTTCCTGCCGCCACTGACAACGGTCCCGAGCGGAGCCTGCAGGTCGAGGATGCGCGGTGCCTGGCCGGGCGCTTCCCCGTAGCCCATCTGGATGAGCGAAGGTGCGATGATCGCCCGGCACCCGCCCTTCTCCGTGGCGATGGTGCTCATCGGCGCGTCGATCGACTCGACCTTGCCGCCGTGCGCCATGTTGACGATGAACGGCTTCGGCGCGTCGAGCACGAAACGCTGAATGCCCGCGGCGATCCTGCGCAGCGTGTTGTCGGCGAGCGGGCGCGGGCGGTCAAAGATTGATGGGCAGGAAATCGACCAATCGATGCAGCTGGCGGCCGATCGCCACGGCTGGCCATGACTCGGCCCGAACGTTGGAGCAGGCCAATGCACGGACCCACCATCGCGCCGCGCGACCATGAAGAACCGTGTCCGCGACGTCGGCGCGCCATAGTCGCAGGCACGGAGCGTCTTGAAATCGACTTCATAGCCCAAGTTGCGCAGCCGCCCGGTGAACTGCTTGAACGTGAGCCCCTTCCGGCGTGAGCACGGCCGACCGTCCGGTCCGATCGGACCCCACGTCATGAACTCGGGGACGTTCTCCATAAAGAAAATCTCCGGACCTACGGCCTCAGCCCATCGGACAGCGACCCATGCGAGACCGCGGATATGACGCGATACCGGTTGGCCGCCCTTGGCGCGCGAGAAGTGCGTGCAATCGGGCGACAGCCACATCCCGCCGACGATATCACTCCCGCACGCTTCGCGGGGATCCACCTTCCACACGTTTTCCGTGTAGTGGCGTGTAGTCGGGTGGTTCATCCGGTGCATCGCGATTGCTTCACGAGAGTGATTGATCGCGATGTCTGGCTCACGCCCTATAGCGACGGCCACGCCGGTTGACGCGCCGCCACCACCGGCAAACGAATCGACGAAGAGGCCCTTCATGCTGCCACCGCCTTTGGGTACGGCAGTCCGCCGTCGAGATGCGCGCGCGCCGCAGACGTCGCCGCTGCGTCAACACCGAATACGTAAACCAGATTTCCCCTGCCGCAGAACGGACAGCTCTTCCGCTTCCTCAACGCGACCTTCCCCATGGGCTCTTCTCCCACGCGATCAGAGCCAATGCCGCAGAATAGATGTTCCACTCAGCATCGAATAGCTCATGCGATCCGAGCGCGTGCATCCGATCATGAGCGAGCCTGCAGAGCGGCAGAAGGTTCGCTTCGTCCAGTCCACCCTGCGACACGAGCACGACATGGTGCGCGTCGATGGGTCCGAAGCACTTGTGTTTCGGATGGCCTGCCAGCGCACACGCGTACTGGCTCTTTACGTAGGCGAAGTAGGCACCGTACTTGCGCGCTTCCGGCAGACCACGCTCGCGTCGCTTGCGCTCGCTGACCTTGCGCATCGGCTTGGCGGCCGATCGCAGAGTGGAGTTGAAACCGTACGGACGATCCGTGTCCCTCATCCTAAAAAGGCAGATCGATGTCGCGTGAATCGAACGGCGACGAACCTGCAGCAGCGCCGACCGGCTGGCGTGCATTGGACTGACCGGTCTGCGGCCCCATGTTACGCGCAGCTGCTTCGAGTTGCGCATCATCGGCATCCGGCTGACCGGTCAACCGCAGAGAACGGCGGCCGTCCGACTTGTTGCGCTCGATGAACAGGGACGCCGTCATGGACCACAGCGTGTCCTCGCTCAACCCCTGATTTGTGGACTCTTGGAATCGCTCGCAGATCGCGCGCGCTGTGACCAGTGCCTCGTACATCTCGTCCCCGAGCGACAGCCGGTCCTCCGGCTTCGGGAAATGATGCCCCGCGCCGTTTCCGTTCGTCGACTGTGCGGGTGCTGCAGCCGGCGCCGTGCGCTGCGCGGGCGCAGGAACAACGGGCGCAGGTGTGTTGCCTGCGCCGATCCGCTGCTTCTGTTCGTTCCACACTTCGAGGAGCGCGCTATCGCGGCCGCCAGCGGCGCGCACGAACAGAGGCACGTTCAGCGGACATGCGGCAATCATGATCGCGATCGCGTCGTTCTCGGGCTGGTACTTCCGCTCCAAGCTGTCGCCGTCCGCCATGAACGCGACATAGGTCCGCGGCGTGCCGTCCTGATTCTTGTACTGGCTTGTGCGCACGTTGGTCTTGAGCTGGACCCACATGCCGGCGCCCTTATGCTGGGCGCACGCGTGCACGAGCTCGGAGTGGTAAACCGACACCTTCTCCGGAAGGTGCGAGTACTGGTTTATCGCTACGTTCGGCATTACACAGTCTCCACAGTCAAAGGCATGGGCTGGCCGTTCGCACCGTTCGCGACGACCGTCCCGATCATTTGCAGCTTGCTCTTCTCCGCTTCGTCGCACACAGCCGCGAACGTGGTGGCGTCGAGCACTTCCATTCCGTCCAGGCAAACGAGCCGCAGGTCGCCAGCTCGCTGCGCCGCCAGCTGGAACGCGAACTCCACGCGGCGAGCAGTGTTCACGCGCTCGAACGTGACGCCGTCAATCTCGATGTCATCATCACCGACTGTGACACCCGGGATCGGCAACGTGCGCAGCAGTTCGACCTTGAGTTCATCGAGCCCCTCGACTGACCGCGTCATCTCAGCGGCCATCGCCTCGCAGTCGTCTGCCGTGCCCGACAGCGTCTTGATCGTCTGGCGCGTGTTGTCGAGCTGGTCTACCACCCGCATCCGCTCGCGGCCGGCCGATAGCTGGTTCTCTACGTCGCGCAACTGCTTCACGAGTGCCTCGCGCTGCGCCTCCAGGTCGTCCAGCGAGTTGATCAGGTCGTCGCGGTCCATGTCATCAGCCGGCAGTGACCGTGACAGCTGCTCCACGGTCGCGCGCTTCTCTTTCGCTGCCCGATTGTTGACTGCGCGCTCGTCGTAGATCGCTTTCCGGTACGTCGCGATCGTCGTGAGCGCATGCTCACTCTTCTGGATCGCGTTCAGGTGCAGGTCGCAGGCTTCGAGCGTCGTATCACCGATCGCGGCCTGCAGGTGCTCCGGCGTCGCATGGATCGGCAGCGCTTCCAGTACCATCCGCAGACGGTCCGCCGGCTTCGCGGTCAGCAATGCGACCGGGTTCGTCGTGAGTGCATCAGCCAGCTTGTTCAGGTAACCCTGCGGCGACGATACCTTCGCCCAAATGTCATCACCGCGGTCCTGCTCGACCGTCACCGAGGCGCTGTCCTGGCCGATGCGCTTCGTCACGTTCGTGCGGAACCCGTGCTCATCCTCGAGCACGAGGACAACGCGTCCCTCAGCTGCCCCCTTATGGATCAGTGACGCGTCCTTGCCGCCGCCGAGCGCTGCCTTCACTGCCTCGATTACCGACGACTTGCCGGTACCGTTGCCCCCGCGCAGGATCGTCATGCGTCTGCCCGGCGTGATCTGCATCTCTTCGATGCCGAGCACACTGGATATGCTGATGCCCGCCAACTTCAATACCTTGCTCATGACGTCACCGCATTCTGCCACGAGACGCCGTGTGCTGTCAGGTAATCAATCGACCCCTGATGCCCGCGCTCCGCTGACTTGCGGATGCAGTCCATCTGCATCGGCGTCAGTGCTGACGGCGGCAGTGCATCACCACTGCCCGCTGCTGGCAACGACTTCGCGAGCAGCCGACGGTCAGGGTTGTATCCAGCTCCGATGCGCGTCATCATACTCGGAGCTCCATGTCGATACGCTCCTGGCGTTCTTCGGTGCGGCGACCCTCGGCCCGATCGCGACCGATGTCAGCTGCGCCTGCCGGGTCACATCCATCGCACATACGACCGATGTGACGGTCTGCGTGTGTCGCGGTCCGCTCACCGCAGCTGTCGCAGAGGGAGATCCGGTCGCCGTCGCAGTTCGTGCATTCCGAGCCGTCATCGAGGCGGCGGTCGGGATCGCAGGACGGGCACGACAGGTCAGTGGGGCTGGTCAGACGCGTAGCCATGCCACACCGCCTTTCCGCCCGCCTACGGCGAGGCGCGTTCTAGTTGATTTCTTCACGGGTACCACCTAAAGTTGGGGGTGTCGTTGTGTTATACCTGCCCCCGGCGCCGTTCCTAGCGGTTCCGGGGGTTCTTCTTTACTGCCGTTGCAGCTCTCGCTGCGATGCTGGATGCTGCTCCAGCCACTTCCGGATCTTCTGCTCCTCTGCACGCTGCGCCATCAAGTCGCAGGACAGGCCGTACGCTGCCGCCCCGATGATTGCGCCGAGTAGGAATGCGACCAGGAGTGCAATCGCGATCATGATTGCCGCTGCCTCTCGCGTCGCAGGATGTCCACTCCCTCGTCCGTCAGTCGCCGGATCAGTATCTGTGTCTCACGCGTCGCACGCTTCTCGGACACGGCGAAGCATGCGAGTGACAGCAGTGCAACCAGACACAGAGCCGCCATGAAAGCCGCGTCGTTCGTATCGATGAGATCGAACAGGCGTTGCATCATCGGAAATCCCTCCTGCTCACGAGGTATGTGGATCCACTCACGCTGTCCTGGAATGCCCGCTCCCGCCGCTCGATAGCGATCAGTCCATGACGGATGGCTGCGAGGTGTGCGTGATAGTCCGGCGCGTTGCTGGCGAACTCGTCCCAGATCGCATCGAGTTCAGGATCACGCTCGGGCTCTTGCTCCCGCGGCAGCATGACGACGATCACCGCGACGCACAGCAGCGCACCGATCAGCATCCGCGTCCTCATGCTGCACCGTCCTGCTCACGCTCATACTGACGCAGCGCATCAATCGCGTTCTCGGTCGCCGCGTGCTGGCGTTCCAGGCATTCGCGGAGTGCGCGCGCCGTTTCCGGTGTGGGGTTGTGCAGGAAGTCGTGCTGCGCCACGCAGTCGCCCGCGTCTGCCCCTTCCTCCGCACGCAGCGCCACGATGGCAGCCGTCAGTGCATCGCCATGCGGTGCTGTTTCGCCGTCGATCGACCGCATGGATGACGTGATGAACGTGCGCACCAGGGCGCGCTTATCGCTGGCCAGTGCGCGGTAGAGATTCAGCACGCGGCCGACGCACCCGCCCTCGTTACGCAGTGCGGACAGCTCCTGCGGTGTCACATACGGCCGGAGCTTCTTGGCCGGCATGGTGAGCGCTTCGTGCGCCCACTGCGCGACCCGGCGCCGGTCGCGGTCGCGCCGAAGAAGGGCCGAAGTGCCGACGGATCGGCGCGCGTATTCGTAGGTCAGCGTCGCGCGGTTGGGTATCGTCCGAGTGTTCATCATGCGACACTCGCGACAGGAGACGTGATGCCAGACTCAGCGCGCGCACCACCATGCAGCAGATCGATACGGCCGTCGCGCCCCACCAGCACGCGCGCACCGCACATGAGACACTGGCCCGGCACTGCGACCGTGCGGCCACTCTCGATGATGGCCTCGGCAGGGAAGGGGCGGATATCGCGGTGTTGGCAGCTCATAGTCCGTCCAGCCCGGCGAATATTTCCGCCACTGACATCGTGCGCGCGGCACGTTCGATCATTTCCACGGCACGGTCCCATGTCTCGTCGCTCGGCACGCCGAACGACTTATGCGCCGGATCAGACTCCCGCAGGACCGCATTCGCGATCGCCATCACGACGTCACGGGTTTCGGTCGACAGGTCGCGGGCCCACTCCGCTACGTCCAGGTGCGTGTCGATGTGCGCATGGATGCGAGGGAGCACTTCTGCGATCGCGCGGGCCTTCTCGGCGCGACGGGATGTCTCGAACTGGTTGGTGGCGGTGGCCATGTTACGCGGCCTCTGCGATCTGAGCGTCCAGGTCGTCTCGCTGCATCTCGAGCACGCCGGCGATTGCTACACGGACGTCGTCATTGAGGCGTGCACCCGAGAGGTTCATCCAGACGAGCGACTCCGAGAAACCCTGCGACCGAGCCCAAGAGGCGACGGTCTCGCCCCGCAGGGCCAACGCCGCCTTGAAGCGCGCCCTCAGCGGGATCGCTTCGGCCTGCGTTCGGTTAGAAAACTGGTTTCCAGCCATGGGTTGGTTTACCTTGTGAGGTGTCCTCACTCGGGCCGGTGGCTCTCTGCTCACCGTTCCGTATTGTGACGTGAGGTAACGTGACATGGTATAGAATGGGGCAAGATCAATCCCACGTCAAGAGCCTTGATCCCGACGGGCCGGATGGGTCATCGGACAAGGAGTTGGTCGGCCGATTCCTGAAGCTCGTGGCTGGCTTCAGCGGCCAAGAAGTGCGGCGGATGGTGCCTGGGGTGACCGACAACGATATGTCCAGGTGGAGGCGCGGTGACTTTGCACGACTGTCGGCAGCGAAGCGTCGAACGCTGGTCGCATATGTCGAGGGCGAACCGCTGTTGCGCCTCCGCACCGCGGTTAACGTGAGGAGGACTGACGAGCAGCGTGCATCTGACGCTGCTGTCCGCCGCTCAGCTGGCACGGCCGACGCCATCATTGCTTCGCTCGGCGACCCCGAGTTCATACGCCGCCACGCGGGAACTGTGAGCCGCGAGGAGTGGGCTGACTTTGGCTACGAGATCGCCATGCGGAGGCATCTGCCGCCGGACGAAATGAAGAAGATCATGGATTGGCGGGAGAGCATCCTGCGTGACGACAGCTGACGAGCTCGCGGTTCTCGCGATCGTCGAGGACTTCCGCCGGATTGAGCCGTCGTACGCGACCGGGCTGCCGCTCAGCATGGAGCAGGCCCGGTGCGTCACGCGCGCGTTGCGAATCGACGTATTCCGCATGAAAATGCAATCGATCGCGCTGCTCTCGCCGTGGATCGAGGGCGACTACCACCTCGCGATCAACCACGACATTCACGGCGAGAAAGAAAAGCACATACTGCTGCACGAATGCGCTCACGTAGTTCGTGGTGACGTGAGGGAGCCAACGCGGTTCGCATTCACCGGAGACTATCCGGCAGCGGAGAAGTGGTGCGACGTTGCGGCCCTGCTCGGTGTCATGGACGAGATCGTGATCGAGCAGGGAAGCGGATTCGTCGAATATTGGATGAGGGCGCACCTCGACTACGACGATCGCGGATGGATACAGTACAGGATCGAAGACCTGGCGCCGCGGGTGTGCGACGCGTGGGAGTTCATCCGTGCGCGCGACGGCGATTCCGGCGCTGCGGGCGGCACTCGAGTGCGGACACGATCACGGTGGCGAACGCGTTAAGAAGCGCAACACGCATTTAATTGCGTGGTAATTAAATCTGAGGGACGAGATGAAGAGCTTCCGAACGACCATGATACTTGCGCTGGTCCTTTCCCCCATCGTGAGCGCTTCAGCATGTGCACCCTGGCCGCTACCGACACCGACTCCCACAGCGCCGGTCTACGCTGCAACGTTTTCGGCCGACGAACACGCGGCCCTTTCTCAACCCGGAACCGCGACGATCCGCGGACAGGCGTTCGTCAAGACACGCGGCGGAGACGTGAAGCCGTGCGCCGGCGAAGCAATCACCCTGTTCCCCGGCACCGCGTACGTTGGTGAGATATTCGGGAGGATCGAGCGGGGCGAGTCGCTAACTGTTCCGGATCCGCGACTCGACACGTATACGAAAAAAGCCATCGGCGATGGCGAAGGCCGCTTTGCATTCACCGGCATCGCAGCAGGCACCTACTATGTGAGCTGCTATGTGAACTGGGAAGTTCCCGGCGCATACGGCTTGTCGAAGACAGGCGGATGGGCATGGGCCAAACCCACCGTTACTAACGGCGCGACCTCGGACGTCGTAGTTACCACGCAGAGCCTCGTCGATCGCTCGATGGGTGGACTGCAGGCTACGCCAGAGGGCCTAGAAATGTTGGTACTGGGATACGTTACTGAGGGCGCGCGCATATACGAGAAGCCGGACGACAAGAGTCGATCTATCTACCGGTTCACGTCGTTCGGCGACGTCGCAGTGCTGGAATCGGGGCCGGAATGGTCACGTGTCCGCTATCGTGACAAAACGGGCTGGGTTCGCTCCAATCGTATTCGCCTGATCATGAAGTGAGCCGCTGGTGATCGACTCCGGCCGCCCGACCAAATGCTTTGAACTCATGCTCGAGGCGTTAAGCCACTTGGAGCACAAGTCGGACATCCGTCCTGCGCTTTCGGCGCTTGATCGACTGGGTATGGCGGTTGAGCAATCAGTTTATTTCAGCACAGCGGACGTTGCGGAGCTTCGTCGCCTGCGCGCCATAGTAGACGACGACGCAGATGCGGCCTATCAGGGGCTCGTGGACATCATGGATTCATGGGCCCAAAGGTGGGGAGCGAATCCGTGGTAAAGACCGGCGATCTGAACTGGGAAGGCGGGGAAGCGCACGCCGAGGCTTACCAGGCGCGCTGGAAGCAGCCGGAGCCACGATCGGAGAAGCGAACCATGGCGAGCCCGACTGAATTCGACGGAGCCCGAGAGGTCGACGCGGACGGCCGCACAGTGACGTTCCGCTACCGCACGAGGAAATTATACCGCCCCGGACACCGTTGGCGTCTCAGGGCGGTATAATGGAGCCCCCGATTGCTCAGGGGAGTACGTCGCGTGCGTCCGGCGGAAATAGCGTCACGTAATGCTTCAATGGGGCCGCCTCGCCCCTCTATGTACTGCGCCGAGCCCGTGGGCGCAAGCGTGACGCGATCAGGTGCCAGGGGATGCCGCCGTCCTGCTGGCCGGACTCCCACCGTGTCACAGTCACTCGTGAGTAGGGCTCAGGCCGGCCGAGGGCGCGGGCGACGGCAGCGCCAAAGGCAGTCTGTGACTCTCCACGGGACTCGCGCAGGGCACGGATCGCTGCGGGGCTCACAGGCCAGCGGCTCGCTTCCTCTGCTCACTCCGCTTGGCCTGGCCGCGGACGTGGATATGCACGACGATCACGAGACCCTGCTCACGCGCGACGTGCAGCTGTATGTCATCGCCCCGGAGTCGGTCGCGCGCACGCCATTTCTCGACACCGGTGTCACCTGGCTCCGCCTCCACCGCGCGCATTGCGACAGTCGTGAGCTGTCGCCGCGCCTCCTCTTCGGCCAGGCCCTTGTGTCCCGCGTAGATACGAGCTGCCGCGAGCGATACGTAGACCTGCCCCGTATCGCTCAGGCGCTCGATCTTCCCGGCTTCCTCCGTCTCGTCCGCCATGTCACCCCTCTCGCGTGGTGGGTATTATTCGCACGCCCATGCGAGCGACGCATCGTCCGCCTCTCGGTACGTGACTGACCGGAGCCCTTGCTCGCCCGTATCCCTGCGTTGCGCCCATGTGTCCGTGACGCGGTACATCCCGCAGTGCGCACACACGGCCGTGATGATGACACCGCCGCCGTGGCCCCATACGCCCGGATTCTCCTCGATCCCGCCGACGACATCATATGGCGCCTGCCAGTCATGTGCCGCGCCCGCGCACCGGGGCTCAGCCACATCGACCCTGATCGTGTATGTCTCGCTCCACTCGCCGTCCTCTGTGAGTGTACCGTCGTCAGCGGCCACGCGGTAGTCTATCCATGCGGTCTCCGAGATGTCGTCGCGGTATGCGCCCGCGAGCTCGGCCCCGATTTCCTCTATCGCCGCTAAATGTGTATCGTGACGATACTAATGTCAAGGGCCATAAAGACCCTTGGGACACAACGGGTCAGAGCTTCCGCGCCGATACGATTCCGGCCACGACGCCAGCAGCCAGCCAGGGCACGACGCTCCTGACCCGCTGCCCAAAGCTCGGCCGGATGATCACCGGTACCGCGTTGCAGACGTCGGGCCCGAACACACTGCGCCCGATCGTGACACGGCCCCACCCGGCAGCTGAGGCAGCCACGTAGGCGGATCGCACGCCACCGGCCGCCGCCGCCCTGCAGCCAGCGTCAATGTCGATCACCGGCGGTGTGACACTCGCCACGATCGTAGCGCGCGCGGAATCCCGAGCGGGCATGGTCACGTCGACGCTGACCGTAATGGGCCCCTGTCGCTCGTGGAAGCTCGCGTACCGCGTGTCTGCACTGTCTGTGGTCACGACGGCCGCTACGCGAGCCCTCAGCGTGTCTACGACGATTGTGAGACGAGTGGTGACCGCTCGCTGCAGGCGGATCGAGTCCGCGAGCTGGATGGCCACGAGATCGGCCTGCTCGGCGCGGCGGTATGCCACGTCGACGGAGTCCCGGAGCGTGTGGTGCGTCGAGTCGCTGCGCGCGATCGCGTTCTCGGTCTCGGTCTGCGCCGCGCGGACGGTGACCGCATCGGTTGCGGCCTGGTGGCGGCGGCCGGATATGTATGCGTAGACGATGATCGCCACGATGAATGCGGCCGCGGCGCCGATCAGGTACGGCTTTATTCCGCGAGGAATGATCACCTCACCCTCGCCATCAGCTGGAGGCACTGGTCAGTCACCCAGTGGTGGTAGTAGCAGTACGCTTCCTCTGTCTCAGCCGTGAACGGCACACCGGCCGTGCGCATCGTATGACCGACGTGGTGAAGCACTTCGTGCGCGAGCGCGGAGAACTCGGCGGCACGCGACCGGTTCCTCACGACGCAGATGTAGTCCGCCTCGAATCCGCCGCGCGCGTAGCAGATCCATTTGCCCTCTGAGCATGTTTCGAGGCAAAGCGCATGCCCGTCAGCGCCGAGCTGCTTGCGCAGAACCGCGTTGATCTCGGCGGTGGTGCCGTACAGGAGCGTGATCTCGCGACGGTATACGTTGCTCGGCAGTCGCCTATTTATCACGGAACCACCGTGAATGCAGGTAAAGCACGATCGCCAGCAGTACCGCGCACTCGACGATCATGATTGTGAGGGTCATACACCGAGCGCCGAGCGCACGTCCTGCCCCACGTCGCCATCTACTCTCAGGCCCTTGCCGCGCTGGAATCCGCGCACCCACGCATCTGTGATCGCGTCGAACGTCTCCGTCACGGGTGCGCCGAGCCTGCCTTGCAGCTCGCCAACGTCCGCGCCGACAAGCCCCTTCGTCAGGATGCGACGGATGGCTGGGATGCTCAGTGCTACGTCAACGGCCCCCACTTCGCGCCACAGTGCAGTCAACCCCTGCTGGCGGAGAATCCTGCGAGCATTGTCAGACGGCGAGATACGCAAGCGCCCCCACTGCATGTGCGGCAGGTCCGCGCGCGCCCAGTCGCCACCCCAGTCACACCCGTGGCGCTTGAAAATCGCGCCGACTGCGCGGAACCAGCCCGGCGCCGGTGACCACAGCTTGCTCCGCGAGATTACGTCTACCGCGAGTCCGAAGCCGTGCCACGAATACAGCGCAGACTTCGCATTGGTGACGGTCTGGTGCGGCGGGAAAACGTCGCGCCCGCGCCTGTAGTAGATCGCCTGCAACTCTTCGGAGCGTGACGCCTCATACACCATGGCGTCGTACCCAGCACGATTACACTCGGCGATCGCGCCCTCCACCGCTGCACGAAATGCAGGGGCCAGCAGTGCGACGTCCCGCGACGGCTTCGGTTCCGCCGCCGCGGGCATCATTCCGGCACTCACCCTACGATCTCGACCGTCTTGGTTTCTGCCGTGATGGGATTCGTGCTGACGGGAGCCTTCGTTATCATCCTCATTCCGAACATGATGACACCGACGACGGTGACGAGCACGCCCTGATACTTCGCGGGCAGGATGTTAGCGTCGGACACCTGCTGCAATACGCCCGCGATCACGACGACGATAGCGATGATGTTGGTCTTGCTGGTCAGCCAGCCTTTTGCCTTCACTTCTGCGGTATTCATGGTGTGTCTCCTGTTTCGGGTGGGTCCGACTTGCGACGGCCACCGGGAAGTATGTCCCGGAGCTGGCCGAGGTGTTCCATCACGTTGTCTGCGATCTGTTCAGCGAGGACGGGCATAATTATAAAACCGCCGACGAATGCTCCGATCAAACCAAATAGCCCGCCGAGCGCGATGCGCGTCAGGGACGACTCGCTGTTCAGCAACAGGTGCGCCGACACAAAAAAGTAGTACCAGCCGACCATGAAGATCGGCGCACCGACGAGGTAGCGGAGTAGCTTCATTATCTCTCCCCCATTGGTGCGCGACGGTCCAGTCTCTTTTCGATCTCGCCCAGCAGCGTGACCGTGCGCGTGATTTCGTTCTGCTGCTGGCGATGCCTTTCGTCTATGTCCGTTAGCGTCTTGTCAATCCGGACAAGTGCGGCTGTGAGTATCCCGCGTTCATTGGATGCGGCTTCCTCCAGCCGAATGATGCGGTCGGTATTGCTGTCCGCCGTGTCCTTCGCCATGACGGCCACAGACTCCAGCGCGTTGACGCGGGAGCCGTAACCGTCCAGGTCCTCGCGGGTGGCGAACTTACGGCGCAACCACTCCGCGAGCGCGTACAGGGCGACCGTGCTGAGGACGCCGACAATTCCCGCTATCGCTGAGAGATTGTCCAGCATCACGGTGCGTCCGGGAACGGTGATTGCGTCGGCTTGCTCGCGCTGATCTGGACGGAGCTGTACGCGACGACTTGCCCGTCGTTGTCGTCGCGTGTCCAGCCCTGCACTACATACCAGACCGCGTCTATGTCCAGCAGGATCGTGGCGACGTTCCCGACTATGCTGGTGGGTGCGACATCGACCTGAGCACCGCCGCGCGGACGTACTGCAATCGTCACGGTGTGCCCCGCCAGTGTGAGCGGTTGGCCATCCAAGGTGAACGGCAGGTCCACTTGTATTTTCCGCTCGCCGATATATCTGCTCATACTACCTCCTTAGATGTGCCGTGCATGGGTGCGAGGACTGCGCTATTACCGACCTGCGCGAAGTTGTACAAGCTCGTACCGCGCATGGGGACCGTTATGGAGTACAGCATAGAGTAGCCCGCAATCACCACCGTGGCCACAGTTGAGCTTACTTCGTGCAGTACGTTATCCACTACCAGATGGGCCGCTGGGGCCGGGCTGTCCGCTGACTGTTCGTGGAAGGCGCTGGCAACAGTAATGTCGTGTGCCTGAACCAGCCCAAGCGCATCCGCCGTATGAGTGTGAGACGAGCCCGAAACAGAGAGGCTATAGGTCTGCGCGAGTGTCACACTGTCGGCGGTCTGACTATGATCTGCGCCAGTGACCGAGATGGTGTGCTGCTGTGTGATGACTACGGTACCGACAGTCTGCGTGTGGGACGCGCCAACGACCACCAATCCAGTAGCGGAGGATAGGGTCACTGTATCGGTGAATTGAGCGTGGCCTGCGTCAGCGACCGCCAGCATGTGTTGCTGGACCAACGAAAGTGCGCTGCGTCATCGTAACCTTGCGGCCAGATGTGTCGCCCGCCGCCGACGTGTAGTGCGCGCCGCCGAGTCCAGCAGTCTGAGTGACGGACGCCAGCAGTACGGCGGCAATGCCTGCAAAGTTTGCGGGCTGGCCGCTGCACACGGTCATGCGGGTCGCGGTGGCGATCTTCGCGTGCAGCGCGTCAAGCGTGGCGTCCGGTGATGCTTTCGCCATTTTATGCCTCCTGCGGAGAGTCTACAGAATCGGGCCGCACCGTTGCGCCCACTACGATCCTCGAACCTGTCGGCACCACGCCGTCCACGTCCTCGGCCCAGCCATGTCCGACCCACTTCGTTCCCAGCGTATCCGGAACCGTCAGTGTGTCGTCCTTGTGCTGCACGTACAGGTGCCCGGCCTCAGGGTCCATGTCCGACAGCCTGTCCTCCAGAATCTTCACTCGCATTGTATTTCTCCTTGTTTGCGCGTGTCCTATCGCCATCCGCTATTTACGGACGGATCTTTTACCACCGGAAAACGCCACCAGTGCCGCCAGTCTTTGCGAGCTTGTTGCCCGTGCGGTTGACGCCGAATACAATGTCGTACTTCACGTCGGTGTAGGTGCCCGCATTATCCTCCTCGACCCCGTACTTCTGCGAGCCGTTTAACGGGAAGCCAGCAGGGTTGGCGTAGCCGTCCCCGGCAATGCCGGAAATGAAAAGCCGGATATTGCCGTAGTGCCCGCTGCCGTCATTGTCGTTACCGAACACATAGAAGCCGGAATAGTTGTCTGAGCCGGTGCCGCTGTTGTCCGTGGCGGAATTGCGGTATGCGCGGGCGTTCACCAGCACGCAGTCCTGTGAGCTACGAATGGCGAACCCGTGCTGCCCGTTGCGTTCTGAGCGGATGTTGGTCGCCTGCAACTCCTTCGTCTGGTAGAAGTTGAAGCCGAGCAAGGTGTTCCAGAACGACGCCACGTTCACCATGCGTGTGCCAGTGGCAGTAGCCAGCAGGATGCCGTCCCACCCGCTGCCGCCGACTTCAACGTCCGTCATGCTTGTATCGACGACCAGATAGTTGGCGTCGATGCCGCGCCGACCGGAGTTCCACACCCATACGCGAGTGAAGGCCGTCAACTGACAGAAGTTGTTGTTGTAGTCGCCCTCCATCACGATGCCGTGTCCGAGCACGTCCACCACACGAACGTCCGTGAGGGCAGCCTGCTGTGTGCCGACCATCTTGATGCCGTAGCCTTCTGCATTGAGCGACTGGTTCGACCGGTTGCCGTCAATCGTGAAGTTCTCAAGCTGCTGGAACCCGGTATACGCGGTCCCATCACTCGCGAGCAAAATGACGGGCGTGTAGTTGGCCGTGTCCGCCTTCTGCTTCAGCTTCGTCCGGAGTCGGTGAACCCCCGCAAATCGCACATTGAGCGGTACGCTGAGGGTCGTGACAATGTACGTCTTACCGGACATCGTTACGGAGCCGGATGAAGCGGCAGCAGCGTTCAAAGCATTCTGGATAGCGGTCGTGTCATCCGTGACGCCATCGCCTACCGCTCCGAACGATTCGACGGTCACGGTACCGCCGACAAAGCCGAACTTCTCGAGCGCCGTTTCCCCGTCTGGAAACAGGACGTCCGCCGCTTCCAGTACTGCCCCGATCGGCAGGCGTACTACATCAATAGCCATGAGAACCTCACTTTTTAGGCGTCAACCAAGATGGCCGTGTCGCCAAATCGGCGTATAGTCATATTCTGCGGATCTCCCTCGGTAGGTGCGATCTGCCAGATGCCGGGCTCGACCTCTGCCCATTGCACCGCCCCGGCCCCTGACTCCGTTAGCGTCAGCACGCTCGGCTCGGTCTCAACGAAGTAAAGCCTGCCCATGATCGGCCCGCGAGCGATGCGCGTAGACACCGATACAGTCGGTGAAATCGTGCGGCTCATATGCGACACTCCGCGCAGAACGACCGACCACTGATCGCCGTCCATCCGGGCGGCACCTTTGCCGTAGGTGCCCGCAGGTACGGCTGCACGGGCGTCTGCGTTGCGAACGAAGCATTGCAGCCGTCGCAGTCCACCACCACCCCGCGCATTACCTGCTTCGGCTTCGGCTCTGGCCTCTGTCTGCGCGGCTTGCCGGACGGCTTGCTCGCAACGGCATCAATTACGCGCTTCGGCTTCTCAACCTTCGTGCGCTTCTTCGATGTAACCGTCGCGCTGCCGTGCTTCGTCGTGACGTTGCGCGGCTTCATGTTAGCACCACATAGTTGTAAGTGATCGCATTGGATGTAGACTGCGCGACGATACCGAGACCCCTGCGGACGGTTACGGTCATCGTGAACGATACAGTGCCCGCGCCAGACGGCTTCGCGTAGCTGACGGAGCTTGTGTAGTCGCCCGCGAAGCTGTTGTTGGTGTCGGCTGTGACGATGGAGTCGGACCCGGAGGAAGTGTCATCGTCCGGGTTGTTCCACGAGATCGAGATGTCCACTTCGTCCAGCGCATCCTTCGTCACCTCGACGGAATACGCGGGCCTGCAATAGCCGGGGTTGGCGGTAATGCCAGCAGACAGCGCGCAATCGGTGATGACAACGTTCGCGCCCGCTGCGTCCTCGGCCTGTCGCGTGATCGACGCATCGCGTGTCGGGCCGGGCCCGTTGTTCGCGTCAACGCCACGACCGATGACATTGAACGTGTCGCCCGGCTCTAGTGTGGTAAGAAAAGTGATCGTTCCACTGACAGTCGCTTCCGGCACGAACGCCCCCGGCACTCCGTTGAGGGCACCCGCGAACTCCGTTTCGAATGTGTCAGAGTCACATATGAACGTAGCAATCGGCTGGTAGGTCGAATTGAACGCCAGTGAGAGCTGGTACATATTGGCCACCAGCCCAAAGTCGAACAGCGGCGACTCCAAGGGGAACGTGTAATCGACGCCATTGATCGTGCAGAGCAGCAGCCAACCGAACTGCGTGCCGTGATCTTCGACCAGCCCCAGCGTTTCAGAGTACTCCGTGCCGTCCGTGGATGCGGCAGCTTTGAGCGTGAACGAACCGAATGAATCAGGCGCCAGGCGGCCTCGCCAGTAGAGCGAGTATGACACCAGTGACGGGTTGTGAACGATGACGCCGTGTTCGACCGTACCTACACCTTCGTCATATAGCGACTGCGACAATGTGGGCGGTACGACGCCCAGCACATACGAGTCGCGGACAATCAGACCCTCACGCCCCGCCGCGCTGTACGGGAATGCAGCAACGTGAACCGTGCCGGGAGCGGTGAGGCCGGTCAGCAGGTTGCCCATGTCGCCCGGCGCGAGGTTCTGCCCCGATGTGAAGCTTGCTGCACGCACCGTTGCCTCGGACGGCGCTATGTCGAATGCCGCAGCGACCCTCCACTTATCGACCGCAGCGTTGCCCGCCGTGGCGGCGGTCGCGGTGCCGTAATACTCGTCCACGATGGCATTGATGCTGCCCGCCGGGCCCTTCACGGCCGCGAACGTCTTGATGTCGAGCGAGAGCGAGGACGCTGGGTACAGGCCAGGCGCTGGGCCGATAGGGAGTGCCGCCCCGATCCATTCTTCGCCCGGTGCCGCCTGCCGCGACCCCACGTTACCGCTTGTCGCGTTGCGGCCGCCCGCAAACGGCTTCGTCTGGAGTATCAGTGACGCCGCTGCATCGCCCGGATAGTCGGCCACCGGCCATGCCCAAAAGTAAGCGCCGTCCGTGTCGGAGTCGCCGCCCGAAATCCCTACGTTCGCGTCACCCGCATCCGTGAAATTGAGGATGGCAGCGTTACCGTTCGGTACCTGCCCCATGTCGAACGCGGGGAGCGGCAGGGATGCAGTGAACGGCGAGCCATCGACGGTGCCGCGCGCTTCCATCTCGGGCAGTGAGGCGTGACGCTCGAATAGGGGGAATGTGAACGAATGCACGCTTTCGTTTGCCGCCAGTGTGGCGAGCAGCGACCACGGCTCCGGCAGGCCGGACGACACCGTGTAGCGCGCATAGATGTTGACCGGATGGTTGCCCTTGTTCTGGAGCTTGCCGTATACCGTGACCTGATCGTTGGCCTCGTTCGGTACCTGCGCTTCGATCATCGAGAAATGCGCCTTGTTGCGCGTGGACTCGAAACGTACAATCGCGCCGTGATCGGTGACGCCAGCCGCACCCGTGCCAAGCGCGGTCACGTATGGCGCAACACCGCCTCGGATCATGTGGCCGGGCTGGACGGAATCCGACGGCAGCTCCCACGACACACGGCCGAGCGACGGTGTTCGAATCGTGCCCGCCTCAATCGATGCGACCGCAGGGAAGCCCGGGTCCGCGCCTATCGCGGTAGATGTGCGGACGGAGAGCGTCTTATCGCTCACCCATGCGTCGATCACGACTGCGCCGGTTGTGTGGTTCACTGCCGCGCGGACGAAGTGCACGACGTCAGGCTCCGCCATCGACGGGTCGAGCGCGAACAGCAGCGCAGCACTGGTGCGCCCATCGGCGGCATACCCGATCAGCTCCACGAACTTAACCTGCCCCTGTGGAGGCAGGGTGAACGTGATCTCGGTTGGCATGGCGTCTACGCGCGTGGCGCTCGCCACCTCGGGGTCGAGCCACGGGAATGTCTCCGGGTCACCCTCCTCCGCGACGACGGGATGCTCGCGCTGTACCTCCCAAACAAGCAGGTTGGTCAGGGCGCCCCCCGCGATGACCGCGAACGTGACGGTGGTGTCCGTCCGCTCCTTTTCACGCAGCGCGAGCGACACGGCACGCTCAGGCCGAGATGGACGCACCCACGTCTTCGCGCCCGCGGTGGGGCTTCCGCGCAGCGTGAGCACGGTGCTGCCGGGCTGTATGCCGCCGCCCGTGAACTCATGTTCGATGCTGTAGGGCGCCAGGTCCTGTGCAGCGTCGTAAAACTGCTCGAGCGCCGGGAACGTGTAGAGGTCGATCGAGACTTCGCCGATCCAGAAGAACGGAACCGTGATGCGCATCACCGCGTCCGGGTCCTTCACGTCGGAGAGTGCCGCGGCTACATAGGCCACCAGCTGCCCCTGCGTCCGGATGACCGAGCCCTCCGGTTCCACCAGCCGCATGAAGCGCCGCACTCCGCCGTACTTCGCGATCGACGCAGCGTCCTCGAGCTTAACCGTAAGCTCAGCGCCCGCCTCGTCTTGGCTGTACCCCTCCACGACGTTGCGAACATCGTTGACGTCCACCTCGAGCTGCGTGATGGCGCGCGCGTCGACGTGCGTGAAATCGGGAACGGTCTTCGCACGGTCCGGCTCGAAGAATGTGAGCTGCGACACGCCTTCGCCATTGTACCGGAACCAGAGCACCCATCCGGGCTTGGCCGCGAGTCCTGCAATCGCGTCCCACACCGATGATTCCGGCTCGAAGTCAGCGTCCGTGACGTAACCAGGTGAAGACGGGACACTGAGCGTGTATGCGCCCGCGCCGAACTCCGCGTCCAGAATCGACTGCATGACGTCCTCGAGGGCGGACCCGGCCGGATAAATTGCCGCGTTCTCGGTCCATGTATCGACGAGCGCGTGCGCATCGCTGCAGTCGATCGTGACGTTGCCCCACTCCTCGGGCCATGCTACGCGGTCAATCCTGCCGCTGAACACCTCCTCGAACGCCGCATCGGACGGCCGTGCCGCGTCGCGCTCCGTGACAGCGACGGAGAGCACCACGCGATGACCGCCCTGCAGCAGCGCGGCATACGTGACGTCGTCGTCGAGCCGGTTGAGCAGGGATGCACCAACGAGCGGGGCGAGCGATGCCAGCGGATTGCGGAACTCGCGCACGAGCGTTACGGACACCGTGCCGATCGGATTCTTCGGGGAGGGCTGTTTCCACTGGCCGGTCACGATGCGGGCCGACAGGTCGATCAGCGTGCCGGAGCCATTGGCTACCTGGAGTAGCCAATGGTCCTGATGCCTACCAGTAGCGAGCAGTGCAAGCTGGCCCACCGTTACGTCGGGCCTCATGACGCCTTTACGGCTGCGCTGAAGCCCTGTCCGCCGGTGCGCACGTCGCGCACCGCTACGCGACGGATGTCCTCGAAGAGGCCCGCGGCGTCCGGTGCATCGGAGCGCACGTCGACGGGTCCGTGGAACACGTACGTCGTGCTGCCTGTGCCCGATGCGGTCGTGGTCGGTGTGGGCGTGACACTGCCGCCGTGCCGGAACCGGTACAGCTCGAGCGGCAGCACGTCCGGAATGTTCGCGAGCGACTTTGCGAGACGGTTGGCTGCGGCGGCGGCGTCTTCAAGCGCGTGCACTTCCTTGAGTCGCGCGATCTGCTCCGCACTGACGCCGAGGGACGTTGCCTTCCGCAATTCCTCCTCTTGCTGGTACTGCCTGCGCAGTGCGGCTGCTTCCTTGTCGCGGCCGGTCGCTTCCAGCCCACGAATGGCTAGGTCTTCGTCGAACGAGCGGAGCGCGGCAGCCTTCTGTACGGCGTGGGCATCGCGGGCGCGTTGCTCCAGGGTGTCGAAGTATTCGTTAATGAGCCGCTCGGCCTCTGTGACCTTGTGCGCCTTCCCGAAAATTGCTACCGCCACCGCTGCGTTCGGATCCGTGAGTATCCGCTTGCGCTGGAATTCTTCCCGTTCTTTCTGTAGCGAGAGCAGTTCCTGCTGTAGTGAGTCGCCCGATGCACGCGCCTTCAGCTCCTCCATCGACTGCTTGAATTCCTTGCGCGCCATCGCAAGTCTGCGCGAAGCCTCCTCCGCCGCCTTGCCGGCGCCGATCATTCCGCTTGCAAAACCCGCAATGGCCCCGATGGCAGCGCCGGCAGGTCCCGCAATAGCAAACCCTGTCAATGCACCGCCCATTGCGCCGCCGACGCCGCCCTGAAGCCTGCCAGAGGACTGCTGCCCAATGCTGTACCCGACGCCCAGTCCAGCGAGTCCTGCCGCAGCCATGCGCTGACCGCGGCTCAACCCTGCGATGCCTTCGTCCTTGAGTTTCTTGAGCAGTTTGTCGATGCCGAGCGCGTCCGATACCATTGCGGCAGCGATCTGCGCAGCAAGTTTCCTGAAAATGCTCAACATGTTCTCCGCGAACTTCGATGCATCGAGCAGACTCTGGTCGAACGCATCCGCCAGCGCCTTCTGGATCCCGCGTGCGGCCTCATCCCACGGTGCGGCCGCTGCCCGCTTTGCATCTTCTGCTTCTCGCTCGCGGTCCCGCTCTGCCTTTGCAATGGCATCCTTCCTTGCCTGTGCCTCTGCGTCCCATGCTTTCTTGAGCTCGAGGATTGCACGTGTGTTCTGCTGCGTGACGCGGATGTCGGCCAGTCGGCTCTCGTACATTTCGTCGTTGACCATGATGCCGGCAGCGGTCAGCTCGTTCAGCGCATCGAGTTCTTCCTGCTGATCCTGCAGGGCCTTCTCGCCTTTCCGTGCCGCCTCCAGCAGCGCTTCCGACTCGGCTGCGCGCTGCTGGATGAGCGCCGCGCTATCCGCCATACGCGCGGCCTTCGCTGCCGCCTCTGCGTCCGTCGCGGCCGCCACATCGCGCGTCAGCTGCTCGAGCTCGCGCATGAGCTTGATTTCCGCTGTCTCTTCCTTGATCGATGCCTTCTGCGCATCTGTCTTGTGTCTGAGCGCAGATGTCAGCGTGTCGACATTGCCCGCGAGCTCCGCGCGACGGGCCATCACTCTGTCGTCGGTGGATCCGCCGGCAACGAGATACGCCTGCTCCGTTTCGTTCTGCTTGATGATTTCGGACGCGCGCTTCCGTTCCGCGATCGTTGCCTGATCGGACGTGATGAGGCTGGCAAGGCTCCGGCTGTACGAGTCTGCGCGCAGGCGTTGGATCTGTCCCTCGCCGCCGCTCACGGTCGCCTTGAGTTCCGTGTATTCTTTTTGGTACTCGGCGAGGCTCTGATTCGCACGGATCCGGTTAGCGGCCATGGTTTGCGAGGTGGGGCCCATGGTCGCGATTGCGACTGCGTCCCCGAACAATTCCATCTTCGTAGCCGGCGCGCGATTGCGTGCGAGGATAGCCTGCTGATTGCGGATCTTCTGTTCCACAACGCGGAGGCGGGCCTGTGCCGCCGCGACCTCCGACGGCGTATCGCCAGCCGCACCAAGCGACCTCTGTCTCGCCATTTCCCTGAGTGATTCCACTGCTTTCAGCGTGTCGGTCCGCAGCGTGCGGGCCTCCTCCGACATCTTCTTCCACGCATACGTTATGAGCGAAACGGCTCCCAGGACTCCCACCGTGACCGCACTTCCCACTGCCATGGAGCTCAGCGCACCACCGAGCTGTGCGACACCGGGCGCGGTCTGCAGCGAGCTCGCGAGCATCGCGGTCATGCTCGATCGGACGGTGTTGATGGACGGGCCAGCTCGTTTCGCCGCGACTTCGACCTTGTC
This sequence comes from Gemmatimonadales bacterium, assembly GCA_038330215.1. GTDB lineage: Bacteria > Gemmatimonadota > Gemmatimonadetes > Gemmatimonadales > Gemmatimonadaceae > JAABRT01. Next base: position 7,653 of record JBBQNT010000006.1, on the reverse strand, counting down.
GACCGATTTCGCGACGCCCTCGATCGCTTCCGCGTCTGTCGCCGAAGCGCCCCAGATGCCGGACTTCTGAGCAGCGCGGTCCAATGCGGCCCTGTGTTCGAGTGCCGCGGCCTCACGCTCGATCGCGGTTGCGTTCTCACGCCTGGCTTGCGCCTCCTTTGCAGCCTGCACGATTGCGCGCTGCGAAGCCTGCTCCCGTGCGAATCGTGCGTTCTCTCGTGCAGCGCGGTCCTGCTCCACCAGCTGCAACGCGGCCCGCTGCTCAGCCGTAGCTTTCTGCGTTGCGGCTGCTTCGGCCCGCTGCTCCGCTGCGAGCTGCTGCGTCGACTTCGTCGCTGCATCCGACGCCTGCTTGAAGTCGTGCAGGACCGCGATGCTCTGTCCTGCATCGACACGGAGCCCCAGCGTGGCCATATCCATCAGGGCGCCGCCGGCTTACGCGTGGGCCACGCACGACGCTCAGACTTTTCGGCCACAGGCTGCTCGTCTTTGTCGGGCTTGCCGGGCCCACGCATGACTGCGTCGATCACGATCAGCGCCTCCACCTCATGCGGATGCACCGGTGTCGCGGTCAACCGTGACCATTCGCCGATTGTGCTGTAGGTGAGTGGAGCGATGCCGTTCATGCCGATACCGCTTCGGCCGAGCAGCTGGTGTGCCCAGTCCACGAGGTACTGCAGTACTTCGGGGCATGCGGGTCCCTCGGGCAGTTCCCCGCTTGGCGCGAGCTTGCGCAGATGAGCACGTATGGGTGCGCCGTCCTCTGCGAGCTGATCGAGCCGTGCCTCGTGGCGGACATGCTTGATTACTTCCCCGAGGCAGACTTGAAAAAACGCATGCGGTCTTCCATCGCGGTCTCGAGCTGCTCCAAGACCCAGAGGAACCGCAGGTCGCCATAGAAACGGCGCGCCTCCGCCTCGCTGAACACGAGCTTCGCATCGTCCAGCTCCATGTTATCCGACCACCCCAGCGTCGCGATCGCAGCGCGATTGACCCGCACCTCAAGTTTGGCTTCCGGGTCGTTGTCGAACGCGCCACGCCGACGCGCGCGGTCGACGGCGCGCTTTTCCACGTCACGATCGAACGCACGAACCTTGGCGCTGTCAGACCCCAGGATCGTGACGGTGCACGGCTCCTTCTGGTCGTCGTACAGCAATTCGCCCGAGCGCGGATCGACGAGATGCAGATCCATCCCCGCTTCGGCCGGCGTCTTTGTGTCGAGTATTGTGAGATTCAATGACATGATTGGCCTGCTCCATCAAAGGTGTCTCGCGCCCCGCCCGAAGGCAGGTCCAAGCCCGCGGAGGATTCGGCGACGAACGGAACGCGAGACTGATTTCTGTGTCGTGCAATCAACCGCGCGCGACCTGCGCGCACGCGGCGTACGGCTACGTTATTCCGTGCGGAATGCGCTCACCAGCACCGCGGTCGGTGCGAAGCCGGCGCCGCGCTCATCTTCGCCGCCATAGAGCGGGATCGTCTGAATGACTGCGCCTTCGCCGCCCTCCGGTGTGGCCCATCCGCCGAATGACATGTTGCCCATGTAGAAGCTCACGAAGTCCGACGTCGCATCGCCCTGCTCGCGGCAGTGCAGCAGCACGGAAATCTGATCCTCATCGGTCATCGCGTCCCAATCGGTGCCGTTCTCGACGACGCCGGTGAAGTTTCCGGACAGCGTGAACTGCCCCAGGTTCACATCCGGCGGGGTTGTCGATCCGATCACGGGCGTGCTCGAGACGGGCGCCTGCAGGCCCACCTGGAAGCCCGTGATGTTCGTGCGCTTGACACCGTTGATGTAAATCCCTCCATCGAGCAGCACGAGTGACGGACCATCGACGAATGTCGGGCTGCTGAAGTTGGGCGAGTCCGCCTCGTCCAGCAGCTCCAATGCACGGCCACCAAACCCGAAGCCGATTTTGAGCGGGCTGTCCGGCTGGCTGTTGAGATTGAAGTTGTTGAGCCGCATGTCCGTGCCGATCTTGCTCCGATCGATCGGAGCCGGCATGTACGCCTCAATCGTGAAATACCGGTTGACATACGGTGTCGCCGTGTAGACGGACGGAGCGAACTCGATATCCCAGCCTGCATCCGACGCGTTGTCGGCGAGGATGCCCGCGACGGTCGTGATGACACCCGCCGTGACGTTGAGCACCGGGAACCACTTGTTGTCGTTCGCGGCCACACTCATGCCGGCGAGACGCGCCATCATGCCGGCCACGATCCCGTCGACGAGCAGTGTGCCGCCTGCGAACGTGAGTGTGGTGCCGGTGCCTGTGATGGTGAGCCCACCCCAGTCTGTTTCGTCGTACGCGTCACCCGCCGTCCACGTGCCGCCCAGGACGCCCTCGATCACGGGGTCGAGGTTGCTGACCTGCAGCTCCGTCTCGTACGAGGCGTTCGCTGTGCGCGTGCCCTGACGAGGGCGCTTGCGCATGCGGCTACGCTGCACCATGGCCGACTCGATCGACGCGATCTGGAGTGCCATGCCCTGCGATGCTGCGACCTCGATGCCGGTTGCGCCGGACCCCGCTGCAGGCGTGCCGAACGCGGACTGCGCCTTGATCGCGAGAATGATTTCAGACAGGTCTGCCATTGTCGTGACTCCTTAAATTGAATTTCGGGTGCGTAGCAGGAGCGGCACGGTGACGGGCACCAGTGCGAATCCGGGTGATGACTGGAGCAGCTGGCCAGACGACGGCGTACTGTCGCCGCGCACGCGCAGTTCGGATCCGGCGGCGAGCGTGATCGGCGTGCCCGGCGCGAAAAGTGTGATGAGCGCATCCGCATACGCGTCCGCAGCGCCCACGCCAACGCCGCTCGGTACGTGGATCTGCGGCACGTAGAGCGGCAGATACTCGACAATGCCGGTCGGCCCGTATGTGATCTTGGTTCCCGGGCCCGGCACGTACTGTTCGCGCACATAGGGTGCGCCCGCTGTGGGCGTGAACGAAACGTTTTCGTACTCGCGGCGCGATGGCAGGCCGGCCTGCAATGACCGCCCGCTGCCCGATGCCTGTACGGCCCGGCCGCCCGCGATCGCCATGGTGAGTGCAGAGATCCCGGTGATCACGCCGGGATCGGTCTGCGTAAATGCGACTGGTGTAACCTCCATGCCGATCGCGAACCCATCGGCCAGGAAGCTCCCGGACGCCCGCGCGTATCCGGTGGCTGTTGCTTCGAGTGCAGTACTGCCAGTTGTGGCGACCACGAGCGTTGCGAGCTTTGCGCGGAGAGCCAGGCGCACGGCGCGGCGATCGTACATCAGCCGACCACGCGAGCGCGCACAGCGTCAACGATGCGCGGCCAGCCGGAGATGGTGAGCTTCACAGAATGCGGACCGCCGACGCGGAACGTGACGCCGCGTACGTTCTCCTCGACGTGCGGACCGTATTCGGCGTTCGTTGATGTAGACCACAGCCAGCGAGAGATGAACTCCGGGATCCACGAGCCTTTGAGAAACCCCGTGTCCACGGGCTGGCCCGGCGCGCCGGTGATCTCGCTGCCTTCTTTCACGCTGCGTTCTACCTCGAGCACGCTGCCAAGGAATATCTCGCGGTGCCGCTTCTCCACCTTCGCGGTAAACGCGTTCATGTCGGATTCGAATGACATGTCAGACGACTCCGATCACGGTGTACATGATCGGTACGCCGTCCGGTGCCACGGCCTCGACGTCCTTGATGCTGTATGTGATGCCCGCCCACGTAATGTACATCCCGGGTCGTGGCGTCACGGACAGGTTGAGCGCTGCAATCAGCAGGGTCACGGAATTGGCGAGCGTCAAGCCAAGCGCGCGGAACCGATCGGGATCGCTGTCGATCTGCACAGCCCTTCCCGTCGCATCCGATGAGGGTGATCCGGACCACGTGTCGGTAGCGCCGTCGTACACGGCCGAGGTTGCGGTACCGGGGAACGAAACGATACCGCCGGCCTCGGTGATCATCAGGAGTGCGGACTCTGCTTCCGGCGCGTAGATGCTCATGAGCCGCGCCTCACTTCTGCTGAGCCCCATGCAGACGGCACATGCAGCACGAGGTCATAGAGCAGCCGCTGCACGACGGGAGGCAGACGCTCGAATGCGGTGGCGCTGGCGCTGTTTGGTGCGAACCACTCGGTTTCCAGTGGGCCGATTCTCTTCCGCTTTACGTTGCCATTGGCGGTGTCGCGATTGAGCACATCGGAACCGGTCGAGAATGCGGACGCGTAGTACATCGCGAGCTCGATGTTGGCCGCCACGAGGTTCGCCGGCAGGTTTGCACTGTCACGCGGCCACGCGAGAGACTGTTCGTCTGAATACCGACTACCGACGAACCCCGGGATGGTTTCCAGTGTGTTGATGTCCGAGGCAGCGGTTACAAGTGCCTGGACCTTCTGATCGTCGGTGAGGGCCATGAACGCAGCACCCCCGACGCGATACGACGCGTACTCTGCGGCCTCTTCGACCGTGGAGTACGCGTTCGCATCCTCTGCGCCCGGGGTAGCGATAACAGAGATTGGCACAGCAGCGACCTACAGAGCCGCCGGGATCGTGGCCGCTGTTGCGTCCACAAACGTTGCCGTCGTGAGGTCGCTGCCATCGGTCAGATCATCGGTGTTCGCGGTCCAGGTGCCCGCGTTGTTGGCGATCGCGATGTAGCCGATCACTGTATTCCCTGCGTCCACGGCCGGCAGCGCGGCCAACGCGAGCGGCGCCGTGTTGTACGCCATCGCAGTCGTCTGCGTCGCGCCCGGCGTCTTCGTGCTGATCGTGCCTGCATCCGAAATCTGGACGAGAACGATGCCGAACTTGGAAGCCGTGACCACGTGGGCCGCGGTGAACACGAGCGCGGTGGTCGCCTCCTTCGCGAACTGAATGCCGACACGGCGCCAGACGGTCACGGTCGTGGTTTTGAACTTCTCGGCGACCGCATCGATCGTGAGTGTGCCGATCTGCAGAACACCATTCGACAGGTACGTGCGGAACGCGTTGACCTTCGTCACGGCAGCGTCGAGCTCGGTGCGCAGTGCGCGGAGCTCGGCGTGGAATCCTTTGCGTGCGCCAGCCATGGTCTACCGTCCCCGCCGTGAGGCCCTGGGTGTGGGATTCGTTGCGATGGGTGCTGCGGTCGAAACCCACGAGCCCGTGAGTGCGCCGCTTTCGACATGACGATCCATGTCGGACTGCGACAGGACCGCGGAGAGCTTTGCCTCTTCGCCGGCCTTGTAGAAGCGGCCACCCTTCAAGATGGATCCGCTGATTGCGCCCGTTGTTGTGGGACCATCCGGCGCGGGCGCTGCAGGTGCAGGAGGCGTTGCCGGCTGAGTCGTTACGGGCGGTGTACTCGGTGCAGTCGTCGGCGCAGCTGTCGTGCTGGGCGGCGCTGCAGGTGCGTGAGTCGTCGAATTGGAAGCCATTGAAACCTTCTCCCGTCCGTGAAATGGGGTCTCGCGAGGGAGGGCCCGGTCAGGAGCCCTCCCCAACGGAGAGGTTGTCTTGTGTTACGCGGTGACGCTGGTGTCGACCACGTACGTCTTGCCCTCGTCCGGCAGGACGATGGCGTTCTCCTGCGCCTCGATCAGCAGTGTCTTGCCGTCGTTCTTCTCGCTCCGGAAGATCACGATCCCGTTCGCAAGCGAGCGGGCCGCACCGGTGAGGAAGTCGTACGCGCGGACCACCGGGGCCACGTGTGTGGCACCGACGACACCCGAGGACGGCTGGAATGCGATCTTCCCGGCCGGCACGTAGTTGGTCGCAGCGGTTGTGCTGCCACCGTCCGAGAACTTGTCGTACGTGCGCTCATCGATGATGAGGCTGACGTCGGGGAATCCCTCCTCCCGAACGCGCTCCTGGAGCGACGCGATCGTCGGGCGCAGGCCGTTCGGACCATCCGGCGCATCGTCCTTGATGGCCATGTAAACGGCGCGGCGTGTACGTGCTGCGCCGATCGTTCCGAACTTGGTCTGTGCGGCCTGCAGCGCAGCAAGGAAATTCTTGTACGAATCCTCGCCCGGGTCATTCCAGGCAGTGCCCGCTGTCGGATACGTCGTCGCCTGGTCGAAGCCCATCGTCACTGTGACGGTGGCACCGGTCTTCGGGTCCATGACCGTGATGAGCCCGCTGTACCATGCCTCGAACGCCTCCATCTCGAGCTGACGCTCCACTGCATCAGCCAGACGCTGCGGCCATGTTTCGAGCGAGCCGATGACGCCGCGGCGGAGCAACTCCTCCATGCCGGACTCACCAAAGAGCTGCAACATGCGCTCGTCGATGTGATGCGTCGGATTGATCGGCACCATCTCGAAGTTGCGGGCGGGCCCGAACTTCTCGGGAATCTCCCGACCCTGCGCGTTCCACTCGCGACGGCCGCCGACCGGGCGGAAATCGACCGTGGTGATGTCGGAGAGCTTGACTGAGCTCGCCGGGGTGCGCGGGAAGATTGCGCGGTACCGAAGGTCGAGCGGGTTCTCTGCGGTGCGCGTCGCCTCACGGATCGTGAGGTTCGCAGGTGTCAGCGCAGCGTACTGGTCGAGCCAATTGAAGGGCATCGTCGTGATCCTCCCTTAGAAGACGACAATGTTTGCCGGGGCGGCTGCCAGCGCCGCTCCGACGTTGTCGGTGATCATGTCGCCGTTGACGCCGCCCCCGAAAATCGCGTTGCCGAATACGTCGACCGTCGATGTGACCGTGCCGATGTGTACCGGCTCCGGGCCGATCAGGCAGACGGTCGTTCCCGACTCGTGCGCCTTCGTCCCGTTCGCCGCGATGCCGAAGCCGGGCGGCAGTGAGCCGTTGGCGTCGGCCTCGGTGTAGAGGTCGGAGACGTCGAGCTTGATCTGGTGGATCGTGTGGCCCTCGCCGACCCGGATGTCGCCATATGCGACGCCACTGGCAGCGGTGTTCGTGATACTCATCGGCATTGCTGCCTCCTTGGTCATGAAACGAAAAAATGCTGAGACGCCATCCTGCTCCCGATCTTTGACAGATCAAGCATTGGATAGCACCTCAGCATCGCGCTGGGGACAGTCAAGATTCGGCATCGCGCCTACACTCGACTGTTGGTTACTCTATGTCCGCCCGGCCTCGCGCCGGACCCTGCTAGATTGCGTCGAGAATCGCTCTCGCCCGCAAACCGTTAGCAACATACTAAACGATTAGGCGGGCGAGAGTCAATAGTTTTATTTAAATGCGAGAGCGTTGTCTTCGGCTGTCTTCTTTTGAAGCGCCGCAGCTTTCCGTCCGGCCGCCACTGGGTCGTAGCCACCACCGCTACCTGCATCACCGCTACCGGCTTCTGCTCCACTGCCAGACGCGTTGGTGCCTGTGTAGAAGAACGGAGACTCCGTCTTGTACGTCTTGCCGACGAAGTCCTCGATGGTCTCGGTCGTGATATTGCCGTTCGCGTCGCGTACGACAATGCCGTCTCCGTCTTCGGTGAGGTCGACGCGACCGTTCGCGCCGGGTGCCAGATCGCGCATCGCCTTCGTGATCCGGTCGGGCATGACGCCAGCCTTGAGCAGCAGCGACTGCACGCGATCGTCCAGCTGCACCTTCCGGAGCTGGCCCTTGAGCTTCTCGTTTTCTTCCTGCATCGGCTTGGCTTTCAGAGCTTCGTCCGCGCGGATCTTGTCGAGCGCCTCCTTCGAGATGCCCTTGTCCGTGGCCTCCTTCTCGCTCGC